>CALFXW010000180.1 GCA_937957805.1 uncultured Sphingopyxis sp. | reverse complement strand
AGATGACGCTGCGCGAAGCGCTGCTGTTTCTGGCCGAACGCGAAGTCGCCCGACGCGACACGCGGCGCTGATCCGGTGCTCCGCACCTATGGTGAGGCGCTAGCACTCGGCAGCTTTGACTGGATTGGCTATTTATCCTCGACCGGGGTCTATGGCGATGCGGCGGGCGCGTGGGTCGATGAAAGCGCACCAATTTGCGGGCGACGCGCGGCGCGCAACGCCGCCGATGCCGCTTGGCGCGGGATGCACGATGCGGTGCGCGTTTTTCGCCTGCCCGGGATTTATGGGCCGGGGCGCAGCCCGATCGACCGGGTGGCGGCAGGGGTGGCGCATCTGGTCGGGCCGAGCCACCATATTTTCAGCCGCATCCATGTTGCAGATGTAACCGGCGCGCTGCTTTCCAGCCTCGCCAGTCCCGAAACCGGCGCATTCAACATCGCCGATGACCTGTCCTGCCACCCCGATGCCCCAATTGCCGGTGCCGCGCGCCTGTTGGGGCTTGCGCCGCCGCCCATCGTCCCCATCGCGAGCCTGTCGCCCGCCGCCCAGGCATTTTATAGCGAAAGCCGTCGCATCGCCAATGGGCGCGCCAAACGCCTGCTTGGCTGGCAACCGACCTATCCCACATGGGTGGAGGGGCAGTTGGCGATAGCGCGCGATATTTCTCCCTAAGCCGCCGCCGCCCCTCGACTCCTGCTTGACGTTTGCGTAAACGTCAAACCACCCGAGTGGAGGCGGGGCGGATGGGCATGTTGACGGGCAAGGTAGTGGCCATCACCGGCGCGGGACGCGGCGTTGGACGGGCGCTGGCGCTGGGCTGTGCCGCCGAAGGGGCAGCGGTCATCGTCAATGATCTGGGCACATCAGGCGACGGTGACGGAGCGGACACGGCGCCTGCGGCAGAGGTGGTGGCCGAAATCATCGCTGCTGGCGGGCGCGCGTTTGCCAATTTTGCCAGCGTTGTCGACCCTGTCGGCGCGACGAGCATCATCGAAGATGCGGTGCAGCAATATGGACAGATTGACGCATTGGTGAATAATGCGGGGATTTTGCGCGACCATATCTGGCATAAGATGAGCCATGCCGACTGGCAGGCGGTAATCGACGTCCACCTGAACGGCTGTTTCAATACCGCAAAGGCGGCCACCCCCTATTTCAAGGAACAGGGTTCGGGCAGCTTCATCCACTTCACCTCGACCAGCGGACTGATCGGCAATTTCGGGCAGGCCAATTATAGCGCGGCCAAATTGGGTATCGTCGGCCTGTCGCAATCCATCGCGCTCGACATGGCGCGTTTTGGGGTGCGTTCCAACTGCATCGCGCCCTTTGCATGGAGCCGGATGACCGCATCCATCCCCGCCGACACGCCAGCGGAACGCGCACGCGTCGAACGGATGCAGGCGATGCGCGCCGACAAAATCGCCCCCTTGGTCGTTTTTCTGGCCAGCGATGCGGCGCAATCGGTCAACAATCAGATTTTCGCCGTCCGCAAGAATGAGATTTTCCTGTTTTCCAAGCCGCGCCCCATCCGTTCGATGCACAAGGGCGATGGCTGGGATGCGGCGGCAATCGCCGACCAATTGCTCCCCGCCTTTACCCCCCATTTCGCCCGTGCCGATGAACGCTCGGGCGATATTTTCCCCTATGATCCGATTTGAAGGAAGATAGCGCGATGCAAAACCCCGGCATGGATGCAGGCGATTTCGACGCCTTTTTGGACCAACTGAAACGCTATATCCGCGAACGGCTGATCCCCGCGGAGGAGGAGGTGTTGGCGACGGATCGCATCCCTGAACCCATCCTCAACGAAATGCGCGACATGGGCCTGTTCGGCATCACCATCCCCGTCGAATATGGCGGGGCGGGGATGAACATCAGCCAATATATCGAAACCGTCAAACAATTGAGTTACGCCGCGCCCGCATATCGTTCGACCATGTCGATCAATGTCGGAATGACCGGCAGCGCGATCAAAAACTTTGGCACCGATGAACAAAAGTCGGCGTGGCTGCCGCGCATCGCGGCGGGGGAAATCGCCTGTTTCGGCCTGACCGAACCGGGCAGCGGGTCGGATAGCGCGGCGATGGCGACCAGCGCCAATCCATCGGGCAATGGCTATGTGCTGAGCGGCACCAAAAGATATATCACCAACGCGCCGCACGCCAAAATCGGGCTAATCATGGCGCGCACCAGCAAGGAGGCACTGCCCAAAAACGCGCATGTTTCAGCCTTCATCATCGACATGACGACCCCGGGCATCACCATCGGCAGCCCCGACAAGAAAATGGGCCAAACCGGCGCGCACATCGCTGATGTGATTATGGACGATGTCCATATCCCCGGCGATGCTTTGGTGGGCGGGGTGGAGGGGCGCGGTTTTTCGATTGCGATGCAAAGCCTCGACAATGGGCGCTTGTCGGTCGCGGGGATGAGCGTGGGCATGGGCCGCCGCATCCTCGACACGGCGGCGCGCTATGCCAGCGAACGCAAGGCATTTGGCGAACCCATCGCCAATTTCCAGCTTATTCAAGCAATGCTGGCAGACAGCGACGCCGAATTATATGCCGCCGAATGCATGATCGCCGATGCCGCGGCCCGCGCCGACCGGGGTGAAAATATCGTCCGCAAGGCAGCGGCGGCCAAATATTTCGCCTCCGAAACCTGCGGCCGCGTTGCCGACCGCTGCGTCCAGATCCACGGCGGTGCGGGCTACCTCGCCGAATATGCCGCCGAACGCTTTTTCCGCGATGCGCGCATCCTGCGCATTTATGAGGGGACGAGCCAGATCATGCAGTTGCAAATCGCCAAACATATGTTGCGCGATTTCGCCCGCGACGGCCACGTCTGGTCATAAGGAATATACATATGTCCATGTTGCGCCGCGCCGCCATATGCATGCCGCTTCGTACCGCTGTCGGTAAATTCGGCGGTGCATTATCCAGTCTGACCCCCGGCGAATTGGGGGCGGAAATATTGCGCGCGCTGGTGGTGCGCAGTGCCATCGACCCCGCGCGGGTGGACGATGTCATATTTGCCCAAGGATATGGCAATGGCGAGGCACCGGCGATCGGCCATTGGGCATGGCTCGCCGCCGGATTGCCGATCGACGTTCCGGGTTATCAGCTCGACCGGCGCTGCGGTTCGGGGCTGCAGGCGGTCATCAATGCCGCAATGATGGTGCAATCGGGCGCGGCGGATGTCGTCGTCGCCGGTGGCTGCGAATCCATGTCCAACGTCGAACATTATACGGTGGATCTCAGGCGCGGGGTGCGCGCGGGCAATGTCACGCTGCATGACCGCTTGACGCGCGGACGGCTTATGAGCCAGCCGGTCGAACGCTTCGGCGTCATTTCAGGGATGATCGAGACGGCAGAAAATCTGGCGCGCGATTATGGCATCAGCCGCGAAGCCGCCGACGCCTACGCCCTCAGCAGCCACAGCCGCGCCCATGCCGCATGGCAAGCGGGCAAATTTGACGCGCAGCTTGTCCCCCTGCTTGTCCCGCAGAAACGCGGTGAACCCGTCTATTTTTCCCGCGATGAGGGGATACGCGCCGACGCGACGATGGAAAGCCTGGGCGCGCTGAAACCGTTAGAAGGCGGGGTGGTCACGGCCGGAAACGCCAGCCAGCAAAATGACGCGGCGGCGGCCTGTCTGGTGGTGGCAGAGGATAAGGTCGCCGAACTCGGCCTTACCCCCATGCTCTGGTTTACCGGCTGGGCAGCGGCAGGTTGCGACCCGGCGCGCATGGGCATCGGCCCGGTGCCTGCGACCCAGCGGCTGTTCGCGCGCAGCGGGGTGGGCTGGGACGACATCGACCTTGTCGAACTCAACGAAGCCTTTGCACCCCAAGTGCTCGCCGTGCTCAAAGGCTGGGGCTGGGGGGAGGACGACAGCCGGATGGATATGCTCAACGTCAATGGTTCGGGCATATCGCTCGGCCATCCGATTGGCGCCACGGGCGGCCGCATCCTTGCCGATATGGCGCATGAACTGGCACGGCGGCAGGGGCGCTATGCGCTCGAAACAATGTGCATCGGCGGCGGACAGGGTATTGCCGCCATTTTTGAGCGCGCGGCATGACGCTTTTTGCACCCAGCGGGCCCTATGCCGACATCCGCACCGAAGTGGCAAAATTGTGCGCGGCATTCCCCGGCAGCTATTGGCAGGAAAAGGACAAGGCGCGCGCCTACCCGGCTGAATTTGTGCAGGCATTGGGTGACGCAGGCTATCTCGCCGCGCTGATCCCCGAAGCCTATGGCGGGGCGGGGCTGCCGCTTGCCGCTGCCGCCGCAATATTGGAGGAAATCCAGCTGCAAGGGGGCAATGGCGGGGCGTGCCACGCGCAAATGTACGTCATGGGCACGCTGCTGCGCCACGGCAGTGATGCGCAAAAGGCGCAATATCTGCCCCACATCGCCAGCGGTAAATTGCGCCTGCAGGCGTTTGGCGTCACCGAACCAACCAGCGGCACCGACACATTATCGCTGAAAACCACCGCGCGGCGTGATGACGATGATTATGTCATCAACGGCCAGAAAATATGGACAAGCCGCGCCGAACATAGCGATTTGATGATATTGCTTGCGCGCACTACCCCGCGTGAGGAGGCAACGAGCCGCACCGAGGGCCTCTCCGTATTCATCGTCGATATGGCAGCGGCACGCGCGGCAGGCACAATGACCATCCACCCCATCGATACGATGATGAACCACGCGACCACGGCGGTGTTTTTCGACAATATGCGCGTGCCCGCCGCCAATCTGATCGGCGATGCGGGCAAGGGCTTTCGCTATATACTTTCGGGCATGAATGCCGAACGGCTTTTGATTGCGGCAGAATGTATCGGCGATGCCAAATTTTTTATCGAACGCGCCAGCCAATATGCCAAGGAACGCGTGCTTTTCGGCCGCCCGATCGGCCAAAATCAGGGGGTGCAATTTCCGATTGCGCGCGCCTATGCGCAAATGCGCGCAGCGGAGCTGTTGGTGGCGGACGGCATCGCCAAATATAGCGCGGGCGAAAATTGCGGGGAGGAGGCAAATATGGCCAAAATGCTCGCCGCCGAAGCGAGTTGGGCGGCAGGCGAAGCGGCGATCCAAACCTTTGGCGGCTTTGGCTTTGCCGCCGAATATGACATTGAACGCAAGTTTCGCGAAACCCGCCTCTACCAAGTGGCACCGATCAGCACCAATATGATCCTGTCCTTTGTTGCCGAACATGTGCTGGGTCTGCCGAGGAGTTATTGATGGGAGATTGGCAGGATTGGGTCGGGCGCAGCGAAACACGCGAAGATGTGCTGACCGCCGGGCTGGTCGCGCGCCACCGCGCGACGTTGAATGCGCCTGCCGGTGACGCACCGCTGCCCGGCATCCATTGGTGCCTGTGCCTGCCCGATGCGCCGATGGACGCCCTAGGGGAGGATGGGCACCCCCGCCGCGTCGGCCTGCCGACGGGAAAGGCGGAAGGTCCCGTCGACCGGCCGACGGAACAGGCACAGGATAACCGCGACAAACTGGGCGGGTTTCTACCCCCCATCGCGCTGCCGCGCCGTATGTGGGCGTCGAGCAAGGTCGAATTTATCGCGCCGATTGCGGTTGGG
>CALFXW010000179.1 GCA_937957805.1 uncultured Sphingopyxis sp. | reverse complement strand
CGGCTAATCCGCCAAATGGGGCAATAGGCAGTTAATATATTGAAAAATAGGAATATTTAATGAAGAGCCCAAGGGGCTAAACGGCTATGTCTTGGGCTATTTCGCCCCGCCGCTGCAAGGGAGGTGCTGGCGCACCCGAGAGGATTCGAACCTCTGGCCTCTGCCTTCGGAGGGCAGCGCTCTATCCAGCTGAGCTACGGGTGCGTGGGCGCTCCCCCTAAGCGAAGGCGACGCGCATGGCAAAGGCTTTTAACGCTGCGGTTGCTGCCGAACTGCCCGATGCGCCCCATGGGTGACAGCGCGCCTGCGCATCGTTAAAGCGCGGGCATGGAAAAGAGCCTGACCGTCGCCGCGCTGCAACTCGCCCTTGGCGGTGATGCCGATGCCAATATCGCCGCCGTGTCGCAGCAAGTGCGCGCTGCGGCGGCGGCGGGCGCGACCCTCATCCTGCCGCCAGAATTATTCGACGGGCCTTATTTCTGCAAAAATCAGGACGAAGCGGTTTTCGCCCGTGCCCACCCGGTCGCGAGCCACCCGACGGTTGCCGCGATGCGCACGCTCGCCGCTGAACTGCGCGTCACCATCCCCACCAGCATTTTTGAACGCGACGGGCCGCATTATTACAACAGCCTCGTCATGGTGGGGGCGGATGGCGGCATCATCGGCACCTATCGCAAAAGCCATATTCCCGACGGCCCCGGCTATCAGGAAAAATTTTATTTCCGCCCCGGCAACAGCGGCTTTTGCGTCTGGGATGTGGGGGGGGTAAAGGTCGGCGTCGGCATTTGCTGGGACCAATGGTATCCCGAATGTGCACGCGCCATGGCCTTGATGGGGGCAGAGCTCTTGCTCTATCCCACCGCTATCGGGGCCGAGCCGCATGACCCCAGCCTCGACACGCGGCTGCCGTGGCGGCGGGTGATGGTCGGCCATGCGGTCGCCAATGTCATGCCCATTGTTGCCGCCAACCGCATCGGGACGGAGGATGGGCAGGCATTTTACGGCACCAGTTTCATCACCGATGAATGGGGCGAAGTGCTGGCCGATATGGATGACGCGCAAACGGGTTGCATCACCGCGACGCTGGATTTGGCGCGCGCGGCGCGCAACCGCGCGGGGATGGGCTTTTTCCGGGACCGGCGGCCAGACCTCTACCGTCGTTTGGTGGAGGATATTTAGCGGGTTTTGCTCGGTGCCGCGCTTTTCATCTTAAACCCGCAAATATCGGCCACCGGACAGCGCCAGCATTCCGGCGTGCGCGCCTTGCATGTATAACGGCCGAGCAGGATCAGCCAATGGTGCGCATGGACACGAAAGGGCTGGGGCACCCGCGCCTCCAGCCCCTTTTCCACCGCCTGCACATTCTTGCCGGGGGCAATGCCGCTGCGGTTGGCAACGCGAAAAACATGGGTGTCCACGGCAAAGGTTTCCGCGCCGAATGCGCAATTCATCACCACATTGGCGGTCTTGCGCCCGACCCCGGGCAGGGTTTCGAGCAGGTCGCGGTCGGCGGGCACTTCGCTGCCATGGTCGCGCACCAAAATCTCAGAAAGGGCGATGACATTTTTCGACTTGGCATTGAAAAGGCCGATGGTTTTGATGTGCGCTTTCAGCCCGTCTTCGCCCAGCGCGACCATCTGCGCGGGGGTTTTTACCTCGGCAAACAGCGCGCGCGTTGCCTTGTTGACGCCAACGTCGGTCGCTTGCGCGGACAGGACGACCGCGACGAGCAATTGATAGTCATTGCCAAAGGCCAGTTCGGTTTCCGGCGCGGGGTCGAGTTCGGCGAGCGTTGCGAAAAATCGAAAAATCGCATCGCGCGACAGGGGTTTGCTGATGGCGGTCATACCGAAAGGCTCAGCACATCCTCCATCCGATAGCGTCCCGATGCTTGCGCGCAAAGCCACGCCGCCGCGCGAACCGCGCCGCGCGCGAAAATCGCCCGATCCTCTGCCATGTGGGACAGGGTTATCCGCTCACCATCGCCCAGAAAATGGACATGATGGTCGCCCGCGGCGCTGCCGCCGCGCAATGCCGCAAAGCCGATGCTGCCCAACATACGTGCACCGACCTGTCCATCGCGCGCGCGCACCGCATGGTCGGCAAGGTCGATACCGCGTCCAGATGCTGCTGCCTGCCCGAGCAGGAGCGCGGTGCCCGACGGCGCATCCACCTTCATCCGGTGGTGGGTTTCGGCGATTTCAATGTCCCAATCATCGCCCAGCCGTGCGGCGGCCTGTCGCACCAGATGGGCGAGCAAGGTGACGCCGAGCGATGTATTGCCGGTTTGCAGCACCGCGATGCGGCCCGCCGCCAGATCGATCAACATATGGTGGCGTTCACCAAGGCCGGTGGTGCCGATGACGATCGGGCAATTATGCATGACAGCGGCATCGAGGTTCGCTTCCAGCGCGTCGGGGGCGGAAAAATCAATCAGGCAGTCGCTGATCGCTGCGATGCTGGCCACATCATCGGCGCGGTCGACCCCGCCGGCATGGCTGTGCCCGCCCGCCAGAATCGCGCTGGTCAGCGCCTTGCCCATGCGCCCTGCGCTGCCGATGATGCCCATGCGTGCCATGGCCATGGCTTTAGCCGCGCAGACAGGGGGATGGAAGGGGGGAGGGTCAATTGCTTTGCGCCAAAGCCGCCCTTGACCGCGAGTCGCGCCTGCGCGCATAAGGGCGGGGACAATGTTTTTGCCCCGGGAGCGGCGATTATGTGCTGCTGCGAACGGGCATGGAGAGGGAATCATGGCCAGCCGCCACAATGTTGCGCCGCGCCGCGCCGCTGGCTCTGCTGCACCGCAAGGGCAGTCGGCGTTTGATGGTCTGTGGCATTCATCGATGAGCCGGACAGGGCAATTGCTCTGGGGCGCAGTGCTATGTCTGGCGGCGTTCCTCCTCCTCCTCGCGCTGCTCAGCTTTTCGGCCGCCGATGCCAGTCTGACAACCGCAGCGGATGGTGACCCTGCCAATTGGCTGGGCCGGCCCGGTGCGACGGTGGCGAGCATCGCGTTGGTGGTCACCGGCTGGGCTTCGTGGCTGTTTGTGCCGATGCTGTGGCTTGCCGGATGGCGGCGGTTTTTCCTGCCCAAGGCGGCGCTGGCGCGGCGCTGGTGGGTTGGCATTTTCGGCATTGCGCTGCTGGCCATCGCCTTTGCGATCTGGGAAAATCTGCCTGCCGGAGACCTGACTGCAGGGCGCGGCGGCATCATCGGCTATGGCGTCGAATTGCTGATGGATCGTATGGTCGCTGGCATGGGTGCGGATGCGGCCTTTGCGCTGCGTGGCGGCGCGGCCTTTTTGACCGGCGCTGGCGGGTTTTTCCTGTGGTGGCGCAGCCTCAACCTCGCGCCACTGCATTTTGCCCTGCCGACGCTGGGCAGTGGCACAAATGATGCGCCCTTCATTGCCGATGCCGATGTCCCGACATCTGCGCCCGCGCCAACGCCGGGGCTGCGCGACCGGATTTTGCCGCGTCGCCCGGTGAAGCCGGTGGACAGCAAGGATGCGCCGATCATCGCCGATGCCGGGCCGCAGCCCAGCGCTTCGCGCGCGTCTGCGCGCATCGAACAGGGGGATATGTTCGCCCATGCCAGCCTGCCGCCGCTCAGCCTGCTGACGCCTGCCAGCGACAAAAATGTCGTGCCAGTGGATAAGGTCGCGCTCGAAGCCAATGCGCGACTGCTCGAAACCGTGCTCAAGGATTTTTCGGTGCAGGGCAAGATTGTGGCGGTGCGGCAGGGGCCGGTGGTCACCATGTATGAACTGGAACCGGCGCCCGGCACAAAGGCGAGCCGGGTGATAAATCTGGCGCATGATATTGCGCGCAATATGTCGGCGATGTCGGCGCGCGTTTCGGCGATTCCGGGGCGCACCGTCATCGGTATCGAACTGCCCAACCAACAGCGTGAACCCGTGGTGCTCCACCAATTATTGGCGAGCGATGCATTTCAGGCGCAACAGGGGCAATTGCCGCTGGTTCTGGGCAAGAATATCGCGGGCGATCCGGTGATTACCGACCTTGCGCCCATGCCACATCTGCTCATCGCGGGGACGACGGGTTCGGGTAAGTCGGTCGGGCTCAATGCGATGATATTGTCGCTGCTATACCGCCTGACGCCCGATGAATGCCGCTTCATCCTCATCGACCCTAAATTGCTCGAACTATCCGTATATGACGGCATCCCGCATCTGCTGTCGCCGGTGGTGACCGAACCGGCAAAGGCGGTGCGCGCGCTCAAATGGGCGGTCGCGCAGATGGACGACCGCTATATGCGGATGAACGCCATCCATGTCCGCAACATCACCGGTTATAATGACAAGGTGCGCGCCGCGCGCGCGTCGGGCAAATCGCTGCGCCGTCAGGTGCATACCGATTATGATCCCGACAGTGGCCGCCCGATTTTTGAAGAAGAATTGCTCGACACCGAACCGATGCCGCACATCGTCATCATTGTCGATGAACTTGCCGATTTGATGTTGAGCGCGGGTAAGGAAGTCGAAGTTCTTATCCAGCGCCTGTCGCAAAAGGCGCGCGCGGCGGGCATCCACCTCATCCTCGCGACGCAGCGCCCATCGGTCGATGTTATCACCGGCGTCATTAAATCCAACCTGCCGACCCGCATCAGTTTTCACGTCACCAGCAAGATTGATTCGCGCACCATCCTGACCGAACAGGGGGCCGAACAATTATTGGGGCGTGGCGACATGCTCTATATGATGGGTTCCAGCCCCTTGCTGCGCATCCACGGCCCCTTTGTTTCGGATGATGAAGTGCGTGCGGTTGCCGACCATTGGCGCGCGCAGGGACAACCCGCCTATGTTGAGGCGGTGACCGAGGATGCGGTGGATGACGGCTATGCATTTGGTGATGATATGGCCGCCGACAGCCCTGAAATGCGCCAGTTCAAACAGGCGGTGCAGGTGGCGATTGATGCGCAGCGCATCTCCACCTCCTCCATCCAGCGGGCACTGCGCATCGGCTATAACAGCGCCGCGCGCCATATCGACAAGATGGACGAATTGGGGATTATCACCCCACCCAACCATCTGGGGCGGCGTGAAGTGCTGGTCGACCGTAACGGGCGGATGGGGGATGGTCGCCATTGGACCGAATTGCTCTGATCGGCATAAATTAAGCGCTGGTTCAAGCAATGGTGGCCATTTTGAACATTCGCCCCCCATTATTACTGCATGCAGGATATAAAATGTCGCTTTCCCGAATCTTTGCCACGCCGCTGAGTGCGATTGCCGCCATGGCGCTGGTTGCCGGCCCGATGCTGACGCCCGCAACGGCGCAGACCCGGCCCAGATCGCCCGCGAGCGCGCCCGCCAATGCGCCGCTCAGCGGTGATTTGCTGCTCGTCCAACGACATCTGGAAGGGATGCGCAGCATGACCGCAGATTTCAGCCAGACCGACCGGGCGGGCAATGTCCAGCGCGGGCGGCTGACCTTGCTGCAACCGGGGCGGATACGTTTTCAATATGAACCGGGTAACCCGCTGCTGATTGTTGCCGATGGCCGTTCGCTCAACATGATTGATTATGAAGTGCGGCAGGTGCAGCGCTGGCCGATCCGTAATTCGCCGCTCGCCGTCCTCATCGACCCGGCGGCCAATCTCGTGCGTTATGGCCGGTTGATTCCCGGCAGCAGCAATGATGTCATTAGCGTCGAAGTGCGCGACCCTGCGCGCCCCGAATATGGCATGATAACGATGATTTTTGAACGCGATGCCGGATCACCGGCGGGCCTGAAGCTTTATGGCTGGGTGGCGTTGGATGCGCAACGGCAGCGCACCACCATCCGCCTCACCAATGTGCAATATGGCGTGACGGTGGCCGAGTCGGCCTTTCGCTGGCGCGACCCACGGCCCACCACCCCCCGTCGTTGAACGTCGCTGAGCGGAACTGGAGGGTCAAAACGCCCGAAAACGCGACAATGCTGCGACATTTGCACCGTTCAACGCGCGCAACCTAACGGTTCGTCGCACTGGCCCCGATAAAAAATGTCTTGTTCATCCAAGCGACAGAATAGGGGTCTAGGGTCGGGCTTGAGGGAGATGCACAGCCCCGCCGGTGTTCCCCCCTGTTGATCGGCACTGGGCGCATTACCTCTACAAAAAATGGCGTGACGAACGCTCGTTTTGGACCCTTGCTCCACCGCCCCTGGAGCAGGGGTCTTTTGTATCACGGGCCATCGCGCTGGCCTGCGCTTGTCAGATATGCCAGCGCTGGTAAGAGCAGTGCCATGATTTCTGCCAAGCCCGCCGACCATATCCGCATCGCCACATGGAACATTAATTCGGTGCGTGCGCGCGCCGACATTGTCGGCCAATTCCTCGACACTGCGGCACCCGATGTGCTGTGCCTGCAGGAAATTAAGGTTGAAAACGGCCTTTTCCCGGCGGATATTTTCACCTCGCGCGGCTATACCCACATCGCCGTCCATGGACAGCGGATGCACCATGGTGTTGCAACGGTCGCGCGCGTGCCCATCCGTCAGATTGAAACCCATGATTGGCAAGCCAATGGGGAGGCACGGCACATCTGCGTTGCGCTGGACGATGGCACGCACATCGACAATGTTTATGTCCCCGCTGGCGGGGATGTCGCCGACCGGGAGGTTAACCCCAAATTCGGCCAAAAGCTCGATTTTCTGGAACGGATGACCGCATGGTCCGCGACCCTCAAACGTCCAAATATATTGACCGGTGATTTCAATATCGCACCGCTTGAATCGGATGTCTGGAACCACAAGGGGCTGCTCGACGTGGTCAGCCACACACCGGTGGAGGTTGCGGCGCTGGACGCATTGCAAGCATCGGGCAATTGGATTGATCTTGGACGCCATTTCATCCCCGCGCCCGCGCGGCTGTATAGCTGGTGGAGCTATCGCGCCAAGGATTGGCAGGCGGGCGACAGGGGCCGCCGGCTCGACCATATGTGGGCGAGCGCTGATGTTGCACCGCGCGCGGCGGCGCACCATGTGCTCGAACCCTGTCGGTCTTGGGAAAAACCATCCGACCATATCCCGCTGGTTACGGATTTTCGTGCGTGACCAGCATTGATGCCAAGGCTGCGGCGCGCGTGATCGACGCGATGCGGCGCGGCTGGCCGGTGCGTATAGAGGATGCAGATGGTGCGTTGCGCCTGCTTGCCGTCGAGGGGGCGGGGGATGGTGATATTGCCGATTTTGGCGCGGGTGGGCTGCTCCTTTCCGCTGAACGCGCGGCGACCTTAAAGCTTATAAATCAGGCCGCAGCGGCATCCGGCCCGGTCGCCATCGCGCTAGGGGATGGGGATGTTGGCCCGCGCGCGCGCGCCATTGCCGACCCGACGCTCGATATGGCGCAGCCGATGAAGGGCCCGTTCCGATCGCTGGCGTTGACCGCGCGCGGCGCGGCGGCGGCGGCGGTGGATCTGGCGCGGCTCGCCCATCGTTTGCCCGCTTGGTATATCGCAGCCGATGGCGACGGGCCGATCGATGCCTCAGCAAGTGTTGCCGACGTTGCTGCCTTTGTCGCCGCCGATGGGTTGCAACTCGTCACCCGTGCGCGCCTGCCGGTCAGCGTGGCGGAACGCGCAGAAATCATCGGCTTTCGTTCGCCCGCGGATGGGCAAGACCATGTTGCGCTGGTGATCGGCCAGCCTGACGACAGCGTGCCGGTCGTCCGGCTGCACAGCGAATGTCTGACCGGCGATATATTCGGCAGCCTGAAATGCGATTGCGGGCCACAATTGGATGCGGCGCTGCGCACGATGGCCGATGCGTCATGGGGTGTGCTCCTCTACCTCCGGCAGGAGGGGCGGGGCATCGGCCTTATCAATAAAATGCGCGCCTATATGCTGCAGGATCAAGGGTTTGATACCGTCGATGCCAACCTGCGGCTTGGCTTTCCGGTCGAAGCACGCGATTTCAAGATTGCGGCGCGGATGCTGCACCTCCTCCATATTTCGGCGGTGCGCCTGCTCACCAATAATCCTGAAAAAGTGGCGGCACTGGCGGCAGAGGGGGTGGCGGTTGTCGAACGATTGCCGCTTACACTCCCCACCAACCCGCATAATGCGCGCTATCTGGCGACCAAACGCGACCGGACGGGACATCAATTGTGACGCAAGCGCCGCCGATCCGATTATTGATGGCCGAATTGGCGGCGGGGCGGGACTGGTTTCGTGCGCGTCTGCCCGATCCGGCGGCGGTATCGGCTGTGTCGGATGCAACTGGCCCGTTGGTGATGACCATCCCCGGTTTTTGCGCGGGCGACCGTTCGATGGGCGCGATGCGGCGCGCGCTGGCGGCGGCGGGGTTTAGCGCGCATGGCTGGGCGCAGGGCGGCAATTGGGGCGCCCGTCCCGACACTTTTGACAGGATCGGCGCGCGGATTGCCGCGCTGCGCGGCGAGGGCAATGCCCCCGTGCATCTGGTTGGGTGGAGCCTTGGCGGACTGTTCGCGCGCGAATATGCCAAACGCTGCCCCGAAAATGTGGCGAGCGTCATAACACTTGGCACGCCATTTTCGGGGTCACGCCGTGCCAACCATGGCTGGCGCGCGTACCGGCTGATTGCCGGACACAGCGTCGATAATCCGCCGATCGCCATGCTGGATACGCCCAAGCCACCGGTGCCGACCTTTGCCCTTTGGTCGGCGCGCGATGGGATCGTTGCGCCCGAATGCGCGATGGGCAGGGACGATGAACGTGACCATGCGCTGGAACTGGACTGCCGCCATCTGGGCTTTGCCTATGACAGGGTAAGTGCGCGCGCCGTCATCCAATGTTTGCTCTTGGCAACGGGTTAGGCCGCAAAAACATCCACCAACGCCTGCGGCACGCGCGACAGGCGGCCGCTCGCTTTGTCAATCAGCGCCCAATCGGTCTTGGTGCGGACATGCACCAATCCGCCATCGCCGATAAAATGCATGAAACGCAAAAAGCGTGCGCCGCTCGCCCGTTCGGGCACCCATGTGTGGCAGGTGACGCTTTCACCCAACGCCAATTGGCGCGCATAATCAATTTCGTGGCGCACGACGAACCAGATCCAGCGGGACTGGTCATCCGCGCTCGCCGCGCTTTGCCAATGGGCGGTTGCCGCCTGTTCCATCCACTGCACCCAGACGGCATTATTGACATGGCCGAGGACATCGATGTGCTGCGCCTCAGCGATAAAGCGCATCTGAAAGGCGTGGGCGGGCGGGGTTGGCGGTTCCATCAATCCCTTTGGTCGCTATGCCCGCTCAATTCCTTGCCGGTCAGATTGGCGACGTGGAGCACGTTGGTTGAACCGGGCGTGCCAAATGGGACACCGGCGAGCATGATGAGTTTTGACCCCGCGCTGCCGAACCCGTGGCGCAACGCCATGCGCCGCCCCTTGGCAATCATTTCTTCAAAACTGCCGATGTCGCGGGTTTGGACTGCATGCGCGCCCCAGAGCAAACCCATCCGCCGCGCCGCGTCGAGCTTTGGCGTCAGTACCAGCATGGGCACGCCAGGGCGTTCGCGCGATACCCGCCGCGCGGTCGAACCGCTGGCGGTAAAGCAGATGATGGCATCTGCTCCGACGATCTGCGTGATATTGCCCGACGCTTCGGCCATTGCATCGGCGGTGGTCGGATCCGCCTTTGTCTGCGTGAATTGGATGCGCGCGCGGTAACCGGGGTCGGATTCCACATTCTGGGCGATACGATCCATAATCGTCACCGCCTCCACCGGCCAGGCGCCCGCTGCCGTTTCGGCGGACAGCATCACCGCATCGGCCCCGTCATATACGGCATTGGCAACATCCGACACTTCAGCGCGGGTCGGTGTGGGCGCAACAATCATCGATTCAAGCATCTGGGTCGCCACCACCACCGGCTTGCCCATGGTGCGCGCCATCGCAACGATGCGTTTTTGCGCGGGCGGCACCGCTTCGGGGGGCAATTCAACCCCCAGATCGCCGCGCGCCACCATACAGGCGTCGGCGAGCTCCAAAATCTCCTCCAACCGGTCGAGAGCCTGCGGTTTTTCCAGCTTCACCAGCACACCCGCGCGCCCCTTTATCAGCGCGCGCGCTTCGGCGACATCCTCTGGCCGCTGCACAAAACTAAGCGCGATCCAATCGACATGCTGGTCGAGCGCAAAGGCGAGGTCGCGGCGATCCTTTTCGGTAAGCGCTGCGAGCGGGACGATGGTGTCGGGCAGGTTCAACCCCTTGCGGTCGGACAGGGGGCCGCCGACGACAACCTCTGTATCGACATGGGTTTCGCCCGTCGTGGTGACGCGCAGCACCAGTTTCCCATCATCAAGCAACAGGCGCTGCCCGATTTCAAGGCTCGTCAGCACCGCATGCTGCGGCACTTCAACGCGGGTCGCATCGCCGGGTGTTGCATCCATATCTAGCCGGAATGCCCCGCCCTTTGCCAATTGCACCGGGGGCTGGACAAAGCTGCCAACGCGGATTTTTGGCCCCTGCAAATCGGCCAATATCGTCGTCGGACGACCCAATTCCTTTTCGAGCGCGCGGATGGTGGCAACATTGGCGGCATGGGTTGCATGGTCACCATGGCTCATATTCAGGCGAAATGCATCGGCACCCGCAATGAACAAGGCGCGGATCATTTCCGCGCTGCTGCTCGCCGGGCCAAGCGTTGCCAATATCCGCACCTTGCGGCGGCGCGGCGGTAGTTTTTGCGATCCTGCTATCGCCACAATTTCCCCAATCGGCTTGAATTTATGTTCTTTCCATGGCGAAGGGGATGGCGATTGGCAACTGGGACAATTTTATGCACGACATCGACGATCTGCCCGATTCCACCGCCGCCGCCGCGTTCCGGCAATTGGTGCGCCATTTGCAGCACCGCCGCGATGCCGCCAATATCGACCTGATGGGGCTGGCGGGCTTTTGTCGCAACTGTCTGGCTGATTGGGTGATGGCGGCCGACCCATCGATCGACAAGGAAGCCGCGCGGCACATCATCCACGGCATGGATGGTGCGGCGTGGAAGGCCAGCCAACCCCCTGCCACCCCCGAACAATTGGCACGGATGGAAGAGTCACTGGCAAAAAATGCGCGAAGCGGTTAAGCGCCGCGTCCTTATTGATTCACTCTTGCCGCAGGGAAGCCGAATGTCCGAAGAAGCCACCACAACCGACAATCAATTGCGCCTGTTCATTGAACGCGTCGAGCGGTTGGAAGAAGAGAAAAAGGGCATCGCCGATGATATTCGCGACGTTTATGCCGAAGCCAAGGCGATGGGCTATGACGCCAAAATCATGCGGCAGATCGTACGCCTGCGTAAGATGAGCCTGAATGATCGCAAGGAAATGGAAGCCTTGCTCGACACATATAAATCGGCGCTCGGCATCGGTTAATCGCGCAGCGCGATATTTGTTTTAGGAAAATTTATGGCAGGTCACAGCAAGTTCAAGAACATCATGCACCGCAAGGGCGCGCAGGATAAAAAGCGCAGTTCGCTGTTTTCCAAGCTGGCGCGTGAAATTACCGTTGCGGCCAAAATGGGCCTGCCGGATCCGGACGCCAATGCCCGGCTGCGCGCGGCGGTCAACGCTGCCAAGGCGCAATCCATGCCCAAGGATAATATCCAGCGCGCCATCGACAAGGCGGCGGGCAATGACGGCGAAAATTACGAAGAAATGCGCTACGAAGGCTATGGCCCGGGCGGGGTCAGCCTGATTGTCGAGGCGCTGACCGACAATCGCAACCGCACCGCGACCAATATCCGCACCGCGTTCAGCAGAAACGGCGGCAATCTGGGCACTTCGGGCAGCGTTGCCCATGGTTTCGACCGGCTGGGGCAGATTGTTTATGGCGCGGGCGCGGGGGATGGCGATGCCGTTTTTGAAGCCGCGCTCGAAGCCGGGGCCGATGATGTGGAATCGAGCGAGGATGGCCATGAAATCTGGACCAGCGTCGATGCGCTGCACATGGTGGCCAAGGCGCTCGAATCATCGCTGGGCGCAGCCGAAAGCGTCAAACTGGCGTGGCGGCCAACGATGACCAGCGAAATTGCCGATGTCGCGGTGGCGCAGACCTTGTTCAAACTCGTCGATACGCTCGATGATGATGATGATGTGCAGGCGGTCTGGGGCAATTATGTCATCCCCGATGCGGTGATGGAAAAATTGTGAGCCTGCGTTCGCTGCTCGGCGGGCAAAGCAGGGCAGAACGCCAGCGAACCATGTTGGACGCCCGCGCGCCGCGCGTCATTTTGGGGCTGGACCCCGGTCTTGGCACGACCGGCTGGGGCGCGATTTTGCGGGAGGGGAGCCGCCTCAAACATATCGACAATGGCGAAATCAACACCAATGCCGACGCGCCGCTGGGTAATCGGCTGCGCAAATTGGCCGACGAATTGGCTCTGGTGGTCGAACAGATTAAACCCGACGCGGTCGCGGTGGAGGAAGTGTTCGTCAACCGCAACGCGCAATCGACGCTGAAACTGGCACAGGCGCGCGGTGTCGTCCTGTTGATGGCGGCGCGCAGCGGTGCGCCGATCACCGAATTTTCGCCAAAACTGGTCAAAAAATCGGTTGTTGGCACCGGCCGGGCCGATAAATTGCAGATACAGGCGATGCTGCGCACGCTGCTCCCCGGCCTGAAACTTGCCGGGCCGGATGCTGCCGACGCGCTGGCGGTGGCGATCACCGCAGCCCACCACGGCTGATTGCACCAACCAATATTTTGTTCCCTTTTCATTCCGACATGGTTAAACCCGTGGCATGATTGCCAAACTCACCGGTCGATTGGACAGTACGGGCGCGGGCCATGCGGTGCTGGATGTTGGCGGGGTCGGCTATCTGGTCGAATGTTCGGCGCGCACGCTTAGCCATTTGGGCGCGCTGGGTGATTTGGTGACGCTCCACACCGAAATGCTGGTGGGCGAAGATTTTCTGCGCCTCATCGGCTTTGCCAGCGCGGAGGAGCGCGA
>CALFXW010000178.1 GCA_937957805.1 uncultured Sphingopyxis sp. | reverse complement strand
ACCCACGCGATAAAGCCCATCAACCGCGATCCTTTAACAGGCGCGCCTGTTCGCGTTTCCAGTCGCGTTCCTTGATGCTGTCGCGCTTGTCATGCGCTTTCTTGCCCTTGGCCAATGCCAGTTCGACCTTGGCCTTGCCACGCGCGTTGAAGTAAACGCTGAGCGGCACCAAGGTCATGCCATCGCGCGCGACCGCGCCATAAAGCTTACGGATTTCGCGCGCCGACATCAATAATTTGCGCGGGCGGCGCGGTTCATGGTTGAAACGGTTGCCGTGGCTGAATTCGGGAATATGGCTGTTGATCAGCCAGATTTCGCTACCCTTAACCTCGGCATAGCTGTCGCCAATCGTCCCTTCACCAAAGCGCAGGCTTTTGACTTCGGTGCCGGTCAGGACAATCCCCGCTTCGTAAAAATCGGCCAGGGCATAATCATAGCGCGCGCGCCGGTTTTCCGCGACGACGCGTTTTTTATCAAAGGCTTCGGGGCGCGGTTTGGCCATTGCGGGGCTGCTCAGACCAGTCCGGCATGGGCAAGCGCTGCATCGACAGCCGCGCGCGCGGCGGGGCTGGCGTCGATAATCGGCAGGCGCACCTCTGACCCGAACCATGGTTGCAGGCGGTGCAGCGCATATTTGGCAGGCGCGGGGCTGGCATCGCTGAACAAAGCCTTGTGCAGGGGGAATAAACGCTCATGCTGTTCGCGGGCCGTCGCCCAATCCTCCGCCGCACAGGCAGCGGCAAAATCAGCGCACAGGCGCGGCGCGACATTGGCGGTCACGGAAATACAGCCCACCCCGCCCATCGCGGCATGCGCCAGCCACAAATCATCATTGCCCGACAATTGGCAGAAATCCGGCGCGATCATCTGGCGATGCTGGGTGACGCGCGCCAGATCGCCGCTGGCATCCTTTACCCCGACAAGGCCCGGCAATGCCGCAATCGCCGCCAAAGTTTCGGGCAAAATATCGGTAACGGTGCGCGATGGCACGTTGTACGCGACAACCGGCAGGTCGCATTGCTGGCTAAGGTGGGTAAAATGGGCGATCATCCCCGCCTGACTGGGCCGGTTATAATAGGGTGCAACCACCAGCGCCGCCGCTGCCCCCGCTGCCTTTGCATAGTGCATATGGCGCACGGCGGTGGCGGTGTCATTCGAACCGCAACCGGCGATGACCGGGACCCTGCCCGCCGCCTGATCAATCACAATGTCGATGACGCGATAATGTTCGTCATAGCCCAGCGTCGCGCTTTCACCGGTCGTTCCGCACGGCACCAGCGCGCTCGACCCATTGGCAATCTGCCAATCGACAAAGCGCCGCAGCGCCGCTTCATCGAGCAGCCCGTCGCTAAAAGGCGTCAACAGGGCCGGAATGGAGCCTGAAAACATGCTGCAATCCTTTACACGGGCGATTCGCCGCGCCTAAATGGCAAGAAATGGACATATTTCCGGCAATATGCGCCGGTTCAGCGCCTGATAAGGATATGACCCCCATCATGGCAAGCATGGTTATTGATATTCTCCCGACCCCGCGCCGTTTCGCCGCACGCTTGGCGATGGCGGCACTGTTGCTGACCCCTGCGATGTGCATGGCGAACGAATTATCGCCGCAGCAGCGCGAATATTATCGCGTGCAATTGGGCCTTGGTGGCGCGGCAACCAGCGGGGTCGCCACCAATGCAGCGGCAGAGGCGATCATCGAATGGCAGGCGCTGCGTCAGGCCAATAACCCGGGGTTTGACCGGCTGGCGACCTTCCTCCTCGCCCACCCCGGCTGGCCCGACGAGGCTGCACTGCGGCGCAAGGCGGACACTGCGCTCGCCGCATCGCCCTATGTGCCGCCGAGCGCCATTGCCTATTTCACGCGCTTCGCCCCTGAAAATGCGGCGGGACATGCCCGATTTGCGATGGCCTTGCTCGCCGCTGGACGTGCCGACGAAGCGGCGGCAGAAGCGCGCCGGGCATGGCTGGCCGGCGCGATGAGCCCGGATGATGAAACCCGGATTTTGAGCAATTTCCCCGGCCTTCTGTCCAGCGCCGACCAGGATGCACGGATGGAGCGGCTGTTGTGGACGAACAGCGCCAGCGTCGCTGCACGCCAGTTGAACTATGTATCCGCTGAACGGCGGCTGGAGTTTACCGCGCGGCTCGCCATGCGCGGCGAGGCTGCCGATGCAGCGATCCGCGCGGCGGAGGCGGAGGGGGCAAACCCACGGCTGACGCGCGAAAATCCGGGCTATATTTTTAACAAGGCGCGCTGGCTTGCCGCGACCGGACAGGCCGGTGCGGCGCGCATATTGCTAAGCGCACCGCGCGAATTGACGAGCGCGCCTGTCCTGCCGGAAACTTGGCTCGAACTATTGCTGGCGCAGGCGCGCGGCGCGATCAATGCAGGGGATTCGCAGACAGCCTATGCTATCGCCCAGCAAAGCGGCGATGCGCTGCCCGTTGGTGCGGCGATTTTAGAGCAAGATCGCGGCGTGCGCGATGATTATACCAGCCTTGTCTGGCTGGCGGCGGACACCGCGCTGCGCCGTCTCCACCGACCAGCAGATGCCGCGCGATTATTCGCCACCTATGCGGATGGCGGGCGTTCGCCGCAGGTGCAGGCGCGCGGGCTATATTGGGCGGGCCGCGCGGCGCAGGATGCGGGTAATGCCGCCGATGCTGCCCAATATTGGACCCGCGCTGCCGCTCATTTCGACCAATTCCACGGGCAATTGGCGCTCGAACGACTGGGCCAAGCGCAACCACGCCCGTCCGCCGATGCGGTCGTGCGCTTTTCCGCCGCTGAACGCGATGCTTTCAATGATAATAGTCTGGTGCAGGCGGCGCGCATTTTGGGCGAATTGGGCGCGTGGCGCGACCAGAGCCTGTTCCTGCGCACCATCGCCAATAATGCCCATTCGGACAGCGAACATTATTTCGGGGCCATTTTGGCCAATGAAATCGGTCGCCCCGACCTTGCGGTGATGATCGGGCGCAGCGCACGGGCCAATGGACTGGACGATTATGTGCCGACCGCCTTTCCGACCGTTCGGGTGCCAGCGGGCTATGAAGACCGCTGGACCTTCATCCACGCCATTTCGCGGCAGGAAAGCCAGTTTGACCGCGCCGCCCTCTCCCACGCGGGGGCACGCGGGCTGATGCAATTGATGCCGGGCACGGCGCGCGAACAAGCGCGGATGTTGGGGCTTGCCTATGACGCGGGCGCGCTGACCAGCGATACCAATTATAATATGCAATTGGGCGCGGCCTATTTTCAGCGCATGCTCGATTATTATGGCGGCAGCTATCCCCTCGCGGTTGCCGCCTATAATGCCGGGCCGGGTAATGTGAACCGTTGGCTGGCCAGCAATGGTGACCCGCGCACCGGAGCCGTCGATATTTTGAGCTGGATAGAGGCGATACCGCTCAGCGAAACGCGCAATTATGTGCAGCGGGTGCTGGAAAATGCGGTGGTCTATGAAAGCATTCGCCCCGGTGCCAATGCGGGTGAACGCAACATGCTCTCACGCTATTTGGGCAAGAGCCAGCCGGGCTAGATCGGAAGAGCGTCGTGTAGGGA
>CALFXW010000177.1 GCA_937957805.1 uncultured Sphingopyxis sp. | reverse complement strand
GGCGCACGGCGGCATCCGGCGCGGCGAGGCCGACCGCAAGCTCGACCTCGACCGCATGGCCTCGTCGCTGACCCGGCTCGATGCGCGGCGCGGCCGCGTGCTGGCGCAGTGGCGCGTGGCCGATCCACGGCTGAGCCTGCGCCACCTGGCGCGCGCCGGTGCACTCGTGGGCGTGGCGATGCAGGCCGAGCACGACGACCCGGCCGAGCGCCAGCGCGCGCCCGTGCTCCGCCCCCCGCGCGCCCGCGTCCCCGCGCAGCACCACCGGCAGCAGCGAGGACAGGACGGGGTGGTCGAGGGTCATGAGCCGCCGATTATCGGCGGCGGGCTCAGGCGTCCGGGCGGGTTTGCGCGACCCAGATCAGCCGGTCCACGTCGATGCCGAGCTTGCGGGCCTGCGCCAGCACCTGCTCGCGAACCTCGGGCGTGAGTTGTTTGTCGCGAGACAGGATCCAGACGTAGCCGCGATCCGGGCCCACCACGAGGGACCAGCGGTACGACGGATCGAGCGCCGCCACGTTGTAGCCGCCATAGAACGGGCCGAAGAACGACACCTTCAAAGCGCCGCGATTGGCGTCGCCGGTGAACAGGGCCTTGCCAACGGCTTCCTTCCAGTCCTGGCGTGCCGTGTCGAAGCCACGGTTGACGACCTGCACGCTGCCATCGGGCTGAAGCCGGTAGGTGGCGCTGACGTCGCTCAGGCCGCGTTCGAAGGCATGGTCCATGCGGGCGATCTCATACCACTTGCCGGCATAGCGGTTCACGTCGAAGGGGCTGACGACCGTGATGCCTTCCGGCGGTGCGGTGGAGCAGCCGGTCATAGCCGTCATAGCCACCGGTTGCGCGGTGGAGTAGCGAGCGATTGTCCCACATCAGCAGCATATTCGCCTGCCAGACATGGCTGTATCGGAACGCTGGCCGATCCTGCCAGGCGATAAGGTCGCGCAGCAGGGTCAGCGATTCCCCCTCCGCCATGTCGGCAAAGCCGATGATATAGCCCGCGCAGCCAAAAATCCCCTCCCGCCCCGTTTCGGGGTGGCGCTGGATGATCGGATGGAGCTGCGTCGCGAGGGCCGCGTCGCTGCTGCGAATGTCCATGCTGCGGCCCCTGTCGCCAACCCCATACATGCCCGCGGGTGCATAGCCGCCGCGTGCGCTGTGGATGGCGAACCGCCCTGCGAGCCGCCGGCGCAGCGCGTCGGGCATGGCATCGAGCGCTATATGCTGGTTGACGAATTCGGTGTTGCCCCCATGCGGCGGAATGGTGATGCCGTAGAGGCAGGTGCCAGCCGGTGGACGCGCCTGAAAACTCCAGTCGCTATGCCAATTTTCGGCAAACAGCGGCGCGGTTTCATCCGCACGGCGCTTTACTGCGATAATATGCTGCCGTCCCTTGATCGGGGCGATGAACGGGTCATCGCCAAAGCCGCCGAAATATTGGGTGAAACGCTCCAGATCATCATCGCTCAGTCGTTGATCGGGAAAGGCGAGCACATGATGTTGCAGCCATAGCGCGCGGATATCGGCAATCGCATCCGCCGATAGCGGGTGCGCCAAGTCGAAACCCCGAATTGTTGCGCCACAGGATTGACCAGAAAGGATAATCTCAACGCCCATACCCCATGCTGCGTCATGGTGGGCCAGAGGTCAATCGGCTTTGCGCACGCTTTGCACTGCAAGCAGGGGGAGGGGGGCGTAAATATGCGGAAAGCGCGCGCCGCCGCGCGATTCCTCCCAACGCACCTTGTCCCCCAATGCGACCAAATCAACCTCCGCAATCATCAAGCCATCCTGATTTTTGAAATGTTTATCGATGGTTTCGGATAATTGTTCTTCGGTAGACAGGTGGATATAACCATCGGCGATATCGACCGGCGCGCCCCGGAATATGCCGTCGCGGACAAAATCGGTCCATTGTGCCTGAGTCAACACCTTATAGGCAAAGCGTGCGGTCATTCGACAGGTGCCG
>CALFXW010000176.1 GCA_937957805.1 uncultured Sphingopyxis sp. | reverse complement strand
AGCAGCAGAAAAATACACGCCATCCAATAAGCGAGGTCGGGCCGCACCGCATAGAGGATGCCGCCAACCGCTGGCCCCGCGACCGTCGCGCTTTGCCACGCGATGCTCGACAGCGCGATGGCGCGCGGCAGCGACCCTGCGGGAACGATATTGGGTGCAATCGACGACATGGCCGGGCCGATAAAGACGCGCGCCACCCCGTGCAGCGCGGCGAGCAGGAACAGCAGCGGTAGCGTCAGCCAGTCATGATAGGTCGCCAGCGCCAATGTCAGCGCGATGACAAGGTCAATGCCATCGGCAACCATCGCCACCCGACCGCGTTCAAAACGGTCGGCCACCCAACCGGCAAAGGGGGTGAGCAGGAACAGCGGAATAAACTGCGCCAGCCCCAGCATACCGAGCAGAAAGCTCGCCCCGCCGATGCTGTAACCATAATCGCTGCGCGCCAGATCATATGTCTGCCAGCCAAGCACGATGATCATCGCCATCGTCGCAAAGGATGCCGAAAAACGCGCCAGCCACAAAAAGCGGAAATCGCGGATCGAAAATGGGTGCGGAGCGTCACCGCCGGCCATGCCGCTCATCCGCCTCTTTCCTGTCCGCGCGCGGGGTCAACCGCCTCTATCGCGGTGAATAAATCGGCGAGCGCCGCGCGGTCACATTCGGGGATTTCGGGCCGCCATATTTCGAACAATAATATGGTGCGGTCGCTCGTTCCCCGGTTCCATGCTTCATGTTCGATACTGTCATCAAAAATCAGCATCTCCCCAAATTGCCAGCTGCGCGTTTCAGAACCGACGCGCAGGCCGCAGCCATCGGGCACGACCAGCGGCAGATGACAGATGAGCCGCGTGTTGAGCAGCCCATGGTGCGGCTTGATATGGGTGCCGGGCTTCAGGCGCGAATAAAGCGCCATCGGGGAACGGCCCGTAATGTGCGGCTGCGGTGCGCCCGCCAGCGCCGCAATCGTCAGGGGCGTAGCGGCGGAGAGGACGGTGGGCTGCCCCCCCTGCCATAAATATCCCGCCCCCCAACTGGGGTCTTCGAGCAGATGGTTGACGGGCGCCGGGCGATTGTCGAGCCGCGCCACATAGGGCACAAACGCATCGCTCAGCGCCAGATATTCATCGCGCAAGGCCGCTGCCGCTGCTTCAAAATCGGCCACCCAGTCGAAATCATCACGCGCATAAAATTGCCGCTGCGGCAGACCGGGATAATAAAACATGCTGGGTTGCTGGAAAAACAGCTCGCGCCGTCCGAACAGCAAATCGACGCTGGCGTGAAAATCCGCACTGGCCCCAGGGACGGCGGCACTATCCCCCAACGCCTGCTCTATATGGCGGGTGAAATCCTCCCCCGATTTGGCGCAATAGGCCTGCGCGCGTTGGAGGAGGGGTTGCAACGCAGCGGGTGTGCCGCGCGATGCCGCGCCCAATGCCCCGCGAAACCATGCGGCGGCGGCGCGGGCATCCCCCAGCCGGTCAAAGGCATCACCCATGGCGAGCTGCGCGGCCACATCTTGCGGCAATATTTTGAGGATGCGGTGGAGCACCGCCACCTCGCCGCGCGCATCCCCCAACATCTGGTTCGCCTGCGCCATCAGCCATAGCGCACCTGCATCCAAATCTGGCGCATCGCCGAGCAGCGCCAGCGCATCGCCCGCGCGCCCCCCGCGCAGTGCCAATGCCGCTTCGGATTTGCGCTGGGGCAGGGCAGGGTCAGTCATGCGATGGTGACAAAGCTGTCGAGCACGCGTTTTTGCCCATTTTCGCCAAAATCCACCTCCAGCTTGTTGGCGTCGATGTCGCTGATGACGCCATAGCCGAACTTGTCATGAAAGACGCGCATGCCGATGGCAAGGTCGCTGCGCGCCTTTGCCCCGACGCTGGGGCTGGCGGTGACGCGCCGCGCCTCCACCATGCGGGCTGGCTCGTGCGAAAAATTGCCCTGCGCGCGCTGCCAACCCGGCCCGCCTGGCCTACACCAAGGGCATCATCGCCAAGCTGGAAGGCACCTTGCCCAAGAAGGCGAAGTGATCATGGCGCAGTCTCAAATGAAAACGCTGTTGGTTGATCACACCGCGGGTGTGTTGACCATCACGCTGAACCGGCCTGAGGTGCGCAACGCCATGTCCATGGACATGGTGGGCGAGTTGACCGATGTGCTGGGCGGCGCTGAAGCTGACCCGACTGTGCGCGTGGTGGTGGTGCGCGGTAACGGCGGCCATTTCTGTGCTGGCGGCGACATCGGCGACATGGCCGCGGCACGCCAGAAGCTGGCCGACAACCCGAACGCGCTGGCCGAGGTGAACGCGGCGTTCGGTGAACTGTGCGTGGCCTTCGCGTCGACGCCACTGGCCACCGTCGCGGTGCTCGAAGGGACGGTGATGGGCGGCGGCTTCGGTCTCGCGTGCGTCGTCGACGTCGCGA
>CALFXW010000175.1 GCA_937957805.1 uncultured Sphingopyxis sp. | reverse complement strand
AGGTTGAGCGCGTCTTCACCCGAAATGCCCCACGCAATATCGGACATGTGCACCATGCCATCGACATCGCCCGGCAGGCCGATGAACAGACCAAATTCGGTGGCGTTCTTGACTTCGCCTTCGACGGTCGAGCCAACCGGATGATTGCTGGCAAAGCTTTCCCACGGGTTCGACTGCGCTTGCTTGAGGCCGAGGCTGATACGACGCTTGTCGCTGTCCACTTCGATGATGGTGACTTCGACTTCCTGACTGGTCGAAACGATTTTGCCGGGATGGACGTTCTTTTTCGTCCAGCTCATTTCCGAAACATGGACCAGACCTTCGATGCCCGGTTCCAGTTCGACGAAGGCACCATATTCGGTGATGTTGGTGACGCGGCCCGAGAATTTGCCGTGCAGCGGATATTTGGCTTCGGCCCCTTCCCACGGATCGCTTTCAAGCTGCTTCATGCCCAGCGAAATGCGCTGCGTGTCGCGGTTGATGCGGACGATCTGCACGCGCACCGAATCCCCGATGTTGATGACCTCATTGGGGTGGTTGACGCGCTTGTAGCTCATGTCGGTGACATGGAGCAGGCCGTCGATACCACCCAGATCAACAAAGGCACCATAGTCGGTGATATTTTTGACCACGCCCTCAATAATCTGCCCTTCGGCCAGATTTTGGATGAGGCCGCTGCGCTGTTCAGCGCGGGTTTCTTCCAAAATGGCACGACGCGAGACGACGATATTGCCGCGACGGCGATCCATTTTAAGGATTTGGAACGGCTGCGGCAGATCGATCAGCGGCTGAACATCGCGCACCGGGCGGATATCGACCTGGCTGCCGGGCAGGAATGCCACAGCGCCGCCGAGGTCAACGGTGAAACCACCCTTGACGCGGCCAAAGATGACGCCTTCGACGCGCCCTTCGTTGGCAAATTCGGTTTCCAGACGATCCCAAGCGGCTTCGCGGCGCGCGCGGTCGCGGCTCAACATCGCTTCGCCCATCGCATTTTCGACGCGGTCAACAAAGACTTCCACTTCGTCGCCGACGTTTAATTCAGCCTTTTGACCCGGCGCTGCAAATTCGCGCAGCGGCACGCGGCCTTCGCTCTTCAAACCAACGTCGATGATGGCGAGGTCATTTTCAATCGCGGTAATAGTGCCCTTGACCACGCGGCCTTCAAACTGCGTGTCGGCACCGCCAAGACTGTCATTCAAAAGCGCGGCAAAATCATCGCGCGTCGGGTTAGCCGTAGAGGCCATAGGGTTGGTTTCCTTTAACAATATTTCCGGCCAAGCGGTTGGTTCCGCTGGTCTTGTTGGCCGAACTGCCACGGCGGCCGCATGCCATCCGCAGCATCCAATCAAAGCCGACCATTAAAGCAAACGGATTGCGCTGCGATGGCGCAATATGATGTTCACCATGGGGGAAGGCCCGACGGACGGGCGCGCGCTTAGGCTGGTTCTGGCAAAAATGCAAGGAAATCCTTGCTGATAAGATAGCCCTATTTGGCGGCGCGGTGGTGCATGTTGATAGATGCGATCGCGGTGGCAATCGCTTCGTCGCTCGACAATAAAGTGGTGTCGATGCGAATTGCATCAGCCGCGGCCATCAACGGGGCGTTGGCGCGTTCGCTGTCGCGCGCATCCCGTTTTGCAATGTCGGCGGCGATATCCTCCCGATCGATGGGAACACCGCGCGCGCGCATTTCGGAAAAGCGACGTTGCACCCGGGCCGCCGCGCTCGCCGTGATGAACAGTTTTACGTCCGCATCGGGCACAATTACCGTGCCAATATCACGTCCGTCGAGCACCGCGCCACCCGCCTGATGGGCAAAATCACGCTGGCGCGCCATCAGTGCTTCGCGCACTTGCGGGTGGATCGATACACGGCTGGCAAGGCCGCCCACCGCCTCCGTCCGCAGGATAGGGTTGTCAAGCAAACCTTCGGGAAATGTACATGCCGAACGTGCGTCAAAGGGGTTGTCGGGGTCACCACCCATGATTTCGACCTGCCGTCCCACCGCGCGATAGAGGAGGCCGGTGTCGAGATAGGGCAGGCGAAAATGCTCGGCGACCGCGCGCGCGATCGTTCCTTTGCCAGCAGCCGTCGGCCCATCAACCGCAATGATCATCTTTGCTATTTGTCCCCGTCAGGCGTCCCCCGCCCAAGGTTGGTATAGCATCATATCCTTAACGCGATGCAAAGGCAAAATCTTCATCACAAAGGGAAAAGGCGAAGATCAGCTGTCCCCCAGCAATTGCCCCAGAAGCTGCGAAAAGGCAGGAAAACTGGTGGCGACGGGTGCCATGTCATCGATGGTGACGGGCGCGCGGCACATCAGGCCGCCAATAGCAGTTGCCATACAGATACGATGGTCGAGCAGGCCAAGGATATCGCCACCACCGGGCAATTTTTCGCCCCCGCTACCGGTAATGGCGATGCCGTCGGGCAGTTCCTCCACCACGGCGCCCATCGCCTTGAGCGCCGCCGCCATGGCGCTGATCCGATCCGATTCCTTGACACGCAGTTCGTCGAGACCACGAAAGACGCTGCGTCCTTGCGCCAAAGCTGCAGCGATGAAGGCAACCGGAAACTCGTCGATCATCGACGGGGCGTCCGCCGGGTCGGGTTCCACAGCGCAAAGCGGCGCGTGGCGCACCACCAGATCGGCAACCGTTTCGCCGCCGACGCTGCGGGCATTTTCTTCGACGATGGCGCCGCCCATCGCGCGCAGCAGTTTGAAAATGCCGCTGCGCGTCGGGTTCATGCCGACATTGCGGATGGTAACCATACTGCCCGGAATGATGGAGGCAGCAACCGCAAAAAAGGCTGCAGAACTGGGGTCGCCGGGGACGGTCAGCGTCTGCGGGCGCAACTGCGCCTCCCCCGCAACGCGGATATGGCGCGCGCCACCCACCCGCTCGACCGTGACGTCCGCACCAAATCCGGCCAGCATCCTTTCGCTATGGTCGCGGGTCGGCACCGGCTCAATAATCTCACATATGCCCGGCGTATTGAGCGCGGCGAGCATGATCGCGCTCTTCACCTGCGCAGAGGCGACCGGCAGACGATAGCTTATGGGGATAGCGGGCACCATGCCGCCTATCATCAGCGGCAAGCGACCTTCGGTCGCGTGGATATCCGCCCCCATCTGGCTGAGCGGTTCGATGACACGGCCCATCGGCCGGACGGAGAGCGAGGCATCGCCGATGAAGGTCGCACGTATCGCGTGGCTGGCAATCAGCCCCATCAACAGCCGGGTGGAGGTGCCGCTGTTACCCATATCGAGCGCCTGCACGGGTTGGAGGAGGGCGCCAACCCCAACCCCATATACCCGCCAATCGCCGTCATCGTCGCGTTCGATGTGGCTGCCCATCGCGCGCATGGCGGCGGCAGTGGCGAGCACATCCTCCCCCTCCAGCAGGCCGCTGATCCGGCTTTCCCCCACCGCCAATGCCGCCAGCATGATCGCGCGGTGGCTGATCGACTTGTCGCCGGGAACGGTGATCGTGCCTTGGATCGGACCGATATGCTGAAATTGCGCGCGTTGCGGGGGGCGTGATTGGCTGGACATGATGGTCGCGGCTTTTGACAGCGGCATTGCTTTCTGGCAAGGCGCACCGATTCTTGGCGTATGGGGCGGAATCGCCCGGCGCGCTTTGTGTTTTTCTTTAATTTATATAATGGGTTATTCGCTTTATGATTAAGGCTGAATGGGGCACAAAGCGTAGCTGTCCCAAATGTGGCACGCGCTTTTATGATCTGGGCAAGGAAGATCCGGTGAGTTGCATATCGTGCAGCTATGCCTGGATGCCCGAACCCGTGCTGAAGTCCAAGCAGCCGATGCCTTTTGAGCAGTTGAAGCCCGGCAATGTCGAATCGCAACAGGCGGATGAGGGTGCGGACAATGATCTCGACCTCGACGCCGATGTCGATGATGACAATGTTTCGCCCGATGCCGATGTCGATCTGGGCGATGACAGCGACCTGGGGGTCGATACCGGCGAAGCCGAGGGTGAGGATAATTGATCGTTTGAGTTGCCCCGACAATCTTTGGGGCAGTTTTTCGTATCGAGGGGCGCAAAGCCCCTTGCCAGCATGCGCGCCGCTGGCTAATGGGCGCGCCTCACCCGTGATTGCGTAGCTGCGCAATCATGTTGGGGGGCCTTAGCTCAGCTGGGAGAGCGCCTGCATGGCATGCAGGAGGTCAGCGGTTCGATCCCGCTAGGCTCCACCATTTTTCGGGTGTTAGAAACCGTCCGGGGGACGGTTTCCCCGAAAAATGCCAAGCGATAGCGCGGCAGGCGGCACAGCTGTAACACCGGGGCCATTTGCCTAATTGGTGCCTATCGGCGCATTCAATCAGCTCAACCGCATTATTTTCCCAATTCGGGAACGCAGCGCCTGCACCGCGCATCCAATGCAATGGAGGGCAAGCCTTTGGCGCTCAGCGTCAGTTTGCCGGTTGAGGAGGATGATATGCTCTATAGTGCATTGGCGGTTTTTGGTGTTGCCGCGATTGGCGGTCTGGTGATGGCGACGCGCATCTGGAAGGGGCAATTTGCGCCCTGGGCGTTATCGCTGTTGCATGCGGCGCTTGGTGCAACCGGTTTGGTGCTTGTTGGCCTGCTGTTGCTGCGGGGGACTGGCGCGCAACCGCTGGCGATTGCTTTTACGCTGCTGCTCGTAGCAGCGCTGGGTGGATTTTTCCTCGCATCCTTCCACCTGCGGCAAAAATTGCCACCAAAGGCAATCGTGGCCGTACATGCAGCAGTGGCCGTCGCCGGCTTTTTGACGCTGGCGAGCGTCGTGGTGGCATGATGCGCCACCCGATCCACCCGGCCATCGTGCATTTCCCGGTCGCTTGCTGGAGCATGGCGGTGGCGGCAGATTTTGCGGGTCTGCAATTTGGCTGGACGGCATGGCAATGGTCGACAGGGTTGCTGATTGTCGGGTGCGCCATGGGCCTTGTCGCGATGCTTGCCGGGCTGGTTGAGTTCGCGCGGCTCGAAGATGGGCCGGTGATGACCACCGCCTATTGGCATATGGGGTTGATGCTTGCCGCGTTCAGCCTGTTCGCCCTGCGGCTCATTATCGGTTTTAGCGGTTTCAGCCCCCAGCCGCCGGATGGGTTGGCGTTGGCCCTGTCCGGGGTCGGCTTGCTGACGCTTTTAGCCGGCGGCTATCTGGGCGGTCGTCTGGTCTATCATCATAGCGTGGGGACCGCGCCGCAGGCTGAACGGTCGCCTTTTTTAATGGAATGACATAATTTACGCTGCGCGCTGCACAGCATTGCCACGGGGGGATAGCGGATGGAACAGGTGAACCTGCCGCGCAAAAATTATGAAATGGCCGATGATATGTCCTTGATAGCCGCTGTGCTGGGCGGGGATGGCATGGCCTTTGAAGTAATAATGCGTCGCAATAACCAACGCCTGTTCCGCATCGCCCGCGCGATATTGCGCGACGATGCGCAGGCGGAGGATGCGGTGCAGCAAGCCTATCTCAACGCATGGATTTCGCTCGGCAATTTTCGCGGCGATTCATCGCTGGCGAGCTGGCTGGCGCGCATCACCATCAACGAATCCTACGCCCGTATCCGCCGCCACAATGCCAATGTCATCCCCCTGGAAACCGCCATGCTTTCGCCCGATCCGCATATCCAGACCGCCTTTACCGAGCGCCCCGAGAACCAGCCCGACGCCCAAGCGCTGCGGGCGCAATTGCGCGCGTTGGTGGAGGCGCGGATAGACGCGCTGCCCGAAAGCTTTCGCACCGTCTTTGTCCTGCGGGAGGTGGAGGATCTGCCTGTGGATGATGTCGCAGCGATGCTCGACCTGCCCGCCGCCACCGTGCGCAGCCGCCATTTTCGGGCGCGCGGCCTGTTGCGGGAGGGTTTGGCGAGCGCCATCGATGCCAGCATGGGTGATGTGTTCGCCTTTGACGGCGCGCGCTGCGACCGCATCGTCGACGCGGTGCTGATGCGCGCGCGTGCAGCAGGGCTTGCCGCTTGACTCAGGCCGCGTGGTTTATGGATTTGTGGCCTGATGCGCGGACTAATCAGCGTCGGGGTCAAGCTGCCCCGCACGCATTGGCAATATCAGCGCCATGCTGAGCGCGACAATCGCGCTGCCCACTGCCGACCAGGTGGTGATGAGCCCAAAGGCGATGATTTGCGCGCGCATCTGGTCGCCCATCCCCATCCCTTCGGGATAGCCGGAGCCGCCAAAGGGCGCGAAACCCAGAAACAGGGCAAATAGCAGCGCGCCAATCAGGCAGGCGGCGATGGTGGGAATGATGCTGCCACTCGCATCCTGCCAGCCGATGCGTTCAGGCGTCAACATGCGGGCGAGCGTGGCGACCAGCACCGCTGCGCCTGCGATAATCCACGCCGAACCCAGCGCCACGCCATCCCCCGCCACTGCAATGGCGGCAATGGCAATCCATATCCCCTTGGTCAGCGCAGCGGCGTTCCATGTGCGGGACAGGGCGCATTGACCAAGCGCCCCTGTCGCTGCGGCGGAAAGGAGCGACAGCATGGCAACCGCCGCATTATCCCCCGCGCCCAGCGTTGAACCCCCGGCAATTGCCACCATCCCCACCAGCATCAGTGCTGCGCCCGTCAACTGTCCCGTCGGGTCGGCAGCGGCAGCAGGCGGGGCATCGGCGCGCCGACCAATCAGCACCAGTGCGACCAGCGCCGACACTGCGGCCGATAAAAAGATGCTAAGGCCGCCACTGCCGTCCAGCGCACCTTGCCCCGCCAGCCAGCCGCCACCCCAGATGAGGCGCATGACAGGGGTGAGGACGATGACGCTCCACAATGTGGCAAAGCCGATCATCCAGCCGCGCCCTGCGCGCGGCGCGACCCAGCCAATCAACATCGCAATCGCCGCGAAAACATAGGTGGCCTGCAACGCGACAAAGGCGGTTTCGGCGATGGTCGTGCCATCGCGCATCGTCCCCATGCCGCCCAGCATGAAATTGGCACCCGAACCAATCCAGTCATTGCCATCGCCGCTAAAGGCCAGCGAATAGCCAAAGCCGATGTAGAGGAGGAGGCTGATGGCGATTGCGGCGATGGCCGTGGGCAAAATCCGTGCGACCATCGCGCGGCCATGCGCCCCGCCGAGGCTGAGCAATGCGCCGGGAACAAGGGTGAGCAGCGCAATCGCGCTTGCCGCCAGCACCCAGCCTGTGTCCCCGCTATTGGGGGCGGTGGCAAAACCCTCTATCACGCCTTGGGCCGCAACGGGTGCGGCAAACATCGTAGCGATGCACATAGCGCACGCTGCTGAAAATTTGGCCCAATTCCTCATGTCCCGCTCCCTCCCCCAAAATGTTGCGACCTTATGCCTTGGGCGCTTTGCAGCCAAAGCGTCTAAAAATCCCTTACACCCATTCGGCGAGTATCTGATCGGGCGGACGGTGGCCGTCCACCCATGCGCGGATATTGGCGATGACCCGCGCACCCGAATCGGCGCGCCCTTCGTGCGTCGCACTGCCCATGTGCGGCAAGAGCACGACATTGGGGAGCGCGAGCAGCCGTTCATCGACGCGCGGTTCATGGCTGTACACATCCAGCCCCGCGCCTGCGATGCGATGGTGGGTCAGCGCGTCGATCAGCGCAGCATCGTCAATTAATTCGCCGCGCGCAGTGTTGATGATGGTCGCGGTCGGTTTCATCGCCGCGATCCGCGTTGCGTTCACCATCTCGTGGGTTTCGGGGGTGTGCGGCATGTGCAGCGTGATGATGTCGGCAACGCGCAGCAAGGTGTCCGGGGTGGCGTGCCATGTCGCGCCATATTCCGCCTCCTGCGCTTCGGGCAGGCGGTGACGGCTGTGATAATGGATTGACAGGCCAAATGCGCGCGCGCGCCGCGCGACCGCCTGACCAATGCGTCCCATCCCCAAAATGCCCAAAATCCGCCCGCTGATCCGGTGGCCGAGCATGTGCGTCGGGCTCCACCCGCGCCAGTCATGCGCGCGCACCATCTTGTCCCCTTCGGCCAAGCGGCGGGATACGGACAGGACGAGTGCCATTGTCATATCGGCGGTGTCGTCGGTGAAAACGCCGGGCGTATTGGATACAATAATCCCCGCATCGCGCGCGGCGGCAAGGTTGATATGGTCAACCCCCATGCCGTAATTGGCGATCAGCCGGACACTGGGGTCGGGCAGGCGCAAAAAGTCGCCGGTCAGATCATCGGTCACCGTCGGCACCAGAACATCGCATATACGCATCGCGGCGACCAGTTCATCGCGCGGCATCGGCCGGTCTTCGCTGCACAATGTGACGTCGAATAATTCGGCCATCCGCGCCTCCACCTCCGGCGGCAGGCGGCGGGTGACAATGACACGCGGGCGGCGGGGGCGCGCGGGGGACGTTGGTGTGGGGCGTTCGCTTAACTCAGCCATGATGTCAGGCCGTAAACCGATAAACCACGGATGCAACGCCAAATGGTTGATGGTGGGGTAAAGCGCGGTTATCGTGCCGCCGCATGAATGACCGTCCCAAATTGCTGTTGCTGGCGCTTGGCCTGCCTTTGTTGCTGCTCCCCCTGCTCAGCCAATGCAGCGGCAGCGCCATCGCGCAGGATCGCACACCCCCTTATTGGGCGACCATCAGGCAGGATCGCGCGGTAATGCGGCGCGGGCCATCGACCGAAATGCGCGCGATGTGGGAATATCACCGGCGGGGGATGCCGATGCGCGTCATCGCCATCATCGAAAATTGGCGGCAGGTGCAGGAAGTGGACGGGACGATCGGCTGGATGCACCAAAGCCTCTTGTCGCCGCAGCGTGGCGCGATAGTGACCGGGCAGCGTGCGCCGATGCGCGTGCGCCCTGACGGCACCAGCCCCATTGCCTATGTCGCATCGCATGGCGTTGTCGGACGGCTGGGCGAATGCCGCGATGATTTTTGTGAGCTGGATGTTGGCGGGCGCAGCGGCTGGATTGCCGCCGATGCCATTTGGGGGGAGGGGGACGCCAATCAGGCGGGTTAGGGGTGCCGTTTTTCAGGCGGCACCCCCAAGGCATTATCAATGGCGATGGCGCCAGACGTGGCGCGCAATATGGTGGTCGCGGCGATCTTCGCGATATTCGCGCCGGTCTTCGCGATATTCGCGGTGCGCGGCGCGCACATCATGAACTTCGGCGCGCGCGCGCTGGGGGTTATGGTGGACGACCGCACGCGCCAATTGTCGCTGTTCATGGTGGATTTGCGCGCGGTCACGGCGCAATTCCTGTCGGTCACGCGCCAATTCACCGCGCCCATGCGCGCTGGCGATGCTGGGGGTGAGCGCGGTCAGGCTGATCGCAGCGGCAAGGGTCAATTTTGTCCAAATCTGGGTCATGATATTCTCCTCTGGCTGTCGGCGGCGGGCACCTCTTGGGAGGGCAGGGGCCGCGCCGTCCGACAAGCAGAGGGATATAAGGAACAGGCTGAACCGCGCGAAAATCAGCGCTTCATCTGCCAGCAGACTATGTGGTGCGCTTGTCGCCGCCGCGCCCTGTTTGTCGCCTAACTGTCGCGCGGTCCGTCAACCTTGGGCGAGCCGACGCATCAAACCAGTTCGACCGCGACGGCCGTTGCCTCGCCCCCGCCGATGCAAAGGCTGGCGATGCCGCGTTTCTTGCCCGTCGCCTTCAGCGCGCCGATCAGCGTGGTGATGATGCGTGTGCCCGATGCGCCGATGGGGTGGCCCAATGCGGTGGCCCCGCCGTGAATGTTGATTTTTTCATGCGCGATGCCGAGGTCGCGCATCGCGAACATCGCGACGCAGGCAAAGGCTTCGTTGACTTCGAACAGGTCAACATCGCCGATGCTCCAGCCCGCTTTGGCCAGACATTTGTTGATCGCGCCGATGGGGGCGATGGTGAAATCCTTGGGCGCCTGGGCATGTGCGGCATGGGCGATGAGCCGCGCGACGGGCGCTTTGCCCGCCGCATCGGCAACGCTTTGGCGCGTCATGACGACGGCGGCAGCGCCATCGGAGATGGAGGAGGATGTGGCCGCCGTAATCGTCCCATCCTTGGCAAAGGCGGGTTTGAGCGCGGGGATTTTGTCCGGCCGGCCCTTGCCCGGTGCTTCGTCGGTATCGACGATGGTCTCGCCGCTGCGGCCCTTTATCGTGACCGGCGCAATTTCGCTGGCAAAGCCGCCATTTGCTATCGCGGCCTGCGCGCGGCGCAGCGATTCGATCGAATAAGCATCCTGTTCTTCGCGCGTCAGTTGATAGCCATTGGCGGTATCCTGCGCGAAAGTCCCCATCGCGCGGCCGGGTTCATAAGCATCTTCAAGACCGTCCAAAAACATATGGTCATAGGCGGTGTCATGGCCGATGCGCGCGCCCGAACGATGTTTTTTGAGGAGATAGGGGGCATTGGTCATCGATTCCATCCCGCCAGCCACCAGCATATCGACGCTGCCTGCCGCCAAAGCTTCTGCCCCCATGATCACCGTCTGCATCCCCGAACCGCAAACCTTGTTGACCGTCGTTGCCTCGACCGATTGGGGGAGGCCCGCCTTTATCGCGGCCTGACGCGCGGGTGCCTGCCCCAGCCCTGCGGGCAGGACGCAGCCCATATAAAGCCGTTCGACCGATGCCGGGTCGATCCCTGCGCGTTCGACCGCTGCCTTGACCGCTGTCGCGCCCAAATCTGTGGCGCTGGCATCGGAAAGCGCGCCCTGCATCGCGCCCATCGGGGTGCGGGCATAGGACAGAAAGACGATGGCATCGGACATGGTTTGGGACTCCGCATGATGGGTTGATTTGCCCCAAATCTAAGCAGGATTGGCCTATGACGCAAATCAAATGCTGCAATGCGGCATTATGATTGGCCGAGCAGGCTTTCCATCGCCGCCAGCATCGCGCTCGCGCCCTTTTCCGCATCATCGGCGTGGCCCCGTTGCAGCGCAAAAAGCTCCCGCCCCGTGCCGATACCATCGCGGCCGGGCGGCGGCGTCGCGGCGGGGGTGCGCGCGGCCCAGTGGGCTGCATCGACCAGCGCCTCCACCACCCCGTTGCTGGCTGAAATGCGGATAAGATCACCGTCCATGACGCGGGCGAGCGGGCCTGCCACCCCATCTGTCCCGGCGAGGGCTTCGGGGGTCAGGTGGATGGCGGCCGCGACCTTGCCGCTCGCCCCCGACATCCGCCCATCGGTCAGCAGCGCAACCTTGTGCCCCCTGTCCTGCAGGGCAGAAAGGGCAGGGGTCAATTTATGCAATTCGGGCATGCCATTGGCGCGCGGCCCCTGAAAACGCACGATGACCACAAAATCACCATCCAGTTCGCCCGCCTTGAACGCGGCGAGCACCGCATTTTGGTCGGCAAAAACGCGCGCGGGTGCGGTGATATTTTGCGCGTCGGGCGCAACCGCGCTCACCTTTATCACCGCGCGGCCCAAATTGCCGGCCAGCAATTTCATCCCGCCATCGGTGGCAAAGGGGGTGGCGCGGGCGCGCAAAATATCGGCATTGCCGCTTTGCTGCGGGGCATCGCGCCAGACCAGATTGTCACCGTCGAGCATGGGCGCGCGCGCATAATCGGCCATGCTGCCGCCGATGGTCAAAATATCCCCATGGAGGAGGCCGGCGTCCAGCAATTCGCGGGTGACAAAGGCCATTCCGCCCGCCGCATGGAAATGGTTCACATCGGCGCTGCCATTGGGGTAAACCCGCGCCAACAGCGGGACGTGGGCGGAAATATCGGCAAAATCCTGCCAATCAACCTCTATGCCCGCCGCGCGCGCGATGGCGGGAATATGGATTGCATGGTTGGTCGAACCGCCGGTCGCCATCAACCCGACGATCGCGTTCACAATCGCGCGTTCGTCCACGCAGGCGCTGAGCGGGCGATAATCCGCACCATCGCCGCCGATGCGCAGCAGGCGCGCCACCGCCGCGCGGTTCAGCGCATCACGCAGCGGGGTTCCCGGCGCAACGAACGCCACGCCCGGCATATGCAGACCCATGATTTCCATCAGCATCTGGTTGCTGTTCGCGGTGCCGTAAAAAGTGCAGGTGCCCGGCGCATGGTAACTTGCCGCTTCGGCGTCGAGCAATTCGTCGCGCCCGACCTTACCCTCTGCATATAGCTGGCGGATGCGTGCCTTTTCCTTGTTGGCGATGCCCGATGGCATCGGGCCTGCGGGGACAAAAATCACCGGCAGATGGCCAAAACGCAGCGCGCCGATCAACATGCCGGGGACGATCTTGTCGCAAATGCCCAGCATCAGCGCGCCCTCGAACATCGCATGGCTGAGCGCGATGGCGGTTCCCTGGGCGATATTGTCGCGGCTCATCAGCGACAAATCCATCCCCGCCTGACCCTGCGTCACCCCATCGCACATGGCGGGCACCCCGCCCGCGACCTGCGCGCTCGCCCCCAATGCGCGCGCCGCAAGTTTCAGCATTTCGGGGTAGCGGCCATAGGGCTGATGCGCCGAGAGCATGTCATTATAGGCGCTGACGATGCCGATGTTCATTGCGCTGCCCGCACGAATGGTCGGCTTATCGCCTTCGCTCGCGGCAAAACCATGCGCCAGATTGCCGCACGACAAGTTGTGCCGGTTGACGCCATGCGCGCGCTGATCGGCCATTTGTTGCAGATATTGGGTGCGGCGCGGCTTGCTGCGTTCGATAATCCGGTCGGTGACGGCGGCGATGCGGGGGTGAAGATTGGGCATAGCCGCGTTTTGCGCCAATTTTTCCGTGGGTTCAACGATACCAATTTCTGCTTGCATCGCTGTCAGTAGCATGATTGCTTGTCGCATCCGGCGAAGTGGCGGGGATGGGGAGCGAAAAATGGTCAAAACGGCAAATAATCTGGTGAGCGCAGACAGCCATGATGCGGCGGCAATGCGCGCCTTGCTCGATGCGCAGCGGGCGGATTTTGCCGCCAATCTGCCGGTGCCGCTGGCGCTGCGCCGCGACCGTTTGACCCGTGCGATTGCGATGATGGTCGATCATGGCGACGCATGGTGCAACGCGGTGAGCGAGGATTTTGGCAACCGTCCGCGCGAATTGACGATGATGACCGACGTTATCGCGTCTGCCAATGCGCTCAAACATGCGCGCAAGAATCTGTCGGCATGGATGCGCGCCGACAAGCGCAAAACCCTGTTTCCATTGGGATTATTGGGGGCGAGTGCGCGGGTGGAATATCAGCCAAAGGGGGTGGTCGGCATCATCGCACCATGGAATTTCCCGATCGGGATGGTGATGGCACCGCTCGCCGGGGTATTTGCGGCGGGTAACCGTGCGATGGCCAAGCCGTCCGAATTTACCCCCAATACCGCCGCGCTTTTTGCCGAACTGGTGCCGCAATATTTTGATGCCAATGAAATGGCGGTGGTGACCGGCGGGGCGGAAACCGGCCAAGCCTTTGCCAAACTGCCCTTTGACCATGTGATTTTTACCGGTGCGACGGGCATCGGGCGGCATATTTTGCACGCAGCGGCCGACAATCTTTGCCCCGTCACGCTCGAACTGGGGGGTAAATCCCCCGTCATCGTCGGTGAAAGCGCGAATTTGGAGGCGACGGCGCAAAAGGTCGCGCTGGGCAAGTTGATGAATGCCGGGCAAATCTGCCTCGCGCCCGATTATGTGCTGATTGACGGGAAACGCGAACGTGCGTTCGTGGATGCTGTCGCCGCGTCGGCCAGCGCCATGTATCCGACCATCCTCGACAACCCCGATTATACCAGCATCGTCAACGACCGGCACCATGCCCGGCTCCACGCTTATGTGGAGGATGCGCGCGAAAAGGGTGCGGACATCATGGTGGTCAACCCGGCGGGCGAAGATTTCGCCAGCGCCAACAGCCGCAAAATGCCGCTCCACATCATTTCGGGCGCGACCGATGATATGCGCGTGATGCAGGAAGAGATTTTTGGCCCGCTCCTCCCCATCCGCCGTGCCAATTCGGTGGGCGAAGCGGTCCAATATGTGAATGCGCATGACCGCCCGCTCGGCCTATATTATTTTGGCCGCGACGGGGCAGAGGAAGACCATGTCATCGACCAGACGATTTCGGGCGGGGTCACCGTCAATGATGTGATTTTCCATGTCGCACAGGAAGATCTGCCCTTTGGCGGCATCGGTCCCAGCGGCATGGGCAATTACCATGGCTTTGATGGTTTCCAGACCTTCAGCCATGCCAAGGCGGTTTATCGGCAGGCAAAGCCCGATGTGGCGGCCTTGGCGGGGATGAAGCCCCCCTATGGCAAGGCAACGCAAAAGGCGATTGCGCGCGATTTGCGCAAATAGGTTTGGCGCTCTGCGGGGCGCGCGCGCAATTTATCGTCAGGGCGTTATAAATTATTTGGCGAAGCGGGTTCGCATGGCTATAGGGCTGCCTCGCGTGCCCCCGTGGTGGAACTGGTAGACGCGCCGCACTCAAAATGCGGTTCCGAGAGGAGTGCCCGTTCGATTCGGGCCGGGGGCACCATTTTTCGGGTGTTAGAAACCGTCCGGGGGACGGTTTCCCCGGAAAATGCCAAGCGATAGCGCGGCAGACGCAATAGCCGAACATGGCCGGGGGCCATTTGCCCGGAAAAACCCCTACCCATCATGCCGCGACCTTCTTTTTTGCCGGGATTCTTGCTTTTTTGCGGGAATGACAAGGTGGAGGTGCAACACATAATTCCTCCCCGTAACGGGGATGAGAACCGCCGCGCAGCGGTGGTGGAGGGGTTGCGCGGCATCCCCTGTCCGTTCGTATCGAGCGTGTCGAGATACGGGCGCATAATGTGCGCATGTGCAGGCACGGGGCATCCACTTTATACCCCTGCGGAGGCAGGGGGAGCTCAACTGTGCTCCTGCGGAAGCAGGAGCCTAGATCGTCAGGGCAATGCCCCAACCACTGGATCCCTGCTTTCGCAGGGATACAAGCAACCACCGTCATTCCGGCGAAGGCCGCAAATCCAGTGAAAGGAAAAACCCCACCGAGCATTATCAATCCCCACCCCTAACCCCTCCCCTGCAGGGGAGGGGAACATAATCTCTGCGCCTCTCTCGTGAAATTTTGTTCAAACGCACCACCTCCCGTTCCTATTTCGACACGCTCGATACGAACGGGGCGGGGTTCATCCTTTATCCGTTCGTGTCGAGCGAAGTCGAGACATGGTTCAAACGCACTGCTTGACCATGGATGCTGAAATAAATTCAGCATGACGAAACAGGCTCTATGGTTCGTCCGAAAAAACGCAGCTACCATCGACATAATGCGCGCTGCGCGATGCCAGCAGCGGCACCGATGCGGTCACGGTTTTGCTTTCGGCATCTTCGGACAGGCTGACCATTTCCATCCCCGGTTCAAAATCGCGCGTGCAACTGTCGAGGGTGCGCCCCTCCACATAGCGGCAGGCACAACCCATCCGCGCGCCATAGGCGGCGCCCACATCGGCCTGCAAATTCCACGCCGGCAGTTTCCACAACAGCAGCGCCGCAACGAGCAGCATGGCGAATAAAATCCACAACCGCCGACGCAATGGGCTGCGCGTGCGGCGCGCGGCATCGCCCCTTGTGTCGGGGGGCGTTGCGCTGGGGGGCGGGGATGCGCTAGTCACGCGTCGGCATGAAGCGCAATTTCACCCCCTTGGCAAGCCGTCGCAAAATCCTGGGCAGCCCGTTGCTCGCCCCAATCGCCGCGCCCTTGCTCCACGCGTGCAGTGGGGGTGATGGACGCGATGCGGACATTCCCCCCGCGCTCACCCGCGCATTGGCCCGCGCATTGGGAAGCGCGCAATTGCCGGGCGCGGCGCGGCGGCCAATCGAAAATCTGATCGGCAATCAGGATGCGCATGGTGAAACCCGCGCGCTATATATTTTGCGCGGCGGCAGTCCCATTACCGAATATTATGCCGATGGTTTTTCGGCGACGAGCCGCCTGATCAGCTGGTCTATGGCCAAATCCATCACCGCCATTTTGGTGGGCATATTGGTTGGCGATGGCCGCCTGTCGCTCGACGAACCAGCGCCCATCCCCGCGTGGCAGCGGGCGGGCGACCCGCGCGGCGGGATAAAGCTGCGCCACCTGCTCCACATGGCGAGTGGGCTTGAACATGTCGAAGTGGGTGACCCCATTTGGTCGAGCGACACGGTTGCCATGTTGTTTGGTGATGGTGCGGCGAATATGGCGGCGATGGCCGAAGCCAAGCCCGCAATTGCCGCGCCGGGTGAAAATTTCCTTTATAGTTCCGCAACCAGCGTCATTCTGGCGGACATCATCGCGCGCAGCCTGACCGACAGCGCGGTTCCGGCGATCCGCCGTCAGGCGGTGCGCAATTTCATCGATGGGCGGCTTGCAGGGCCGCTCGGCCTCGAACGGTTGTTGGCCGAATTTGACCCGGCGGGGACGATGATCGGCGGGTCAATCATGCATGCGAGCGCGCGGGATTTTGCCCGGCTGGGCGAATTGTTGCGGCTGGGCGGGGTCGCGCCCAGCGGCACGCGGATATTGGCGCAAAGCTGGGTGGATTTCATGCGCACCCCATCGCCTGCCAACCCGGCCTATGGCGGGCACATCTGGCTCAACCGCGCACCATCTGCGCCGCGCAATGGCGCGCTATGGCCAGATCGCGGGGCGGCGGACCTTTTCGCCTTTGTCGGCCATCAGGGGCAATATATTGTGGTATCCCCCGCGCAAGGGGTGACGATGGTGCGGCTGGGCATCACCAGCGACGCGCAAATGGACGCGCTGCGCCAGACGATGGGGCAGATTTCCAGCGCGCTCTAAACCGCACCCTCTGCCTTATGCCCCTCCGGGTCGGGGTGGATGAAGATTTCGAGGCCGGGGAAATGGCGCGCCAGTTCAGCCTCGATACGGTCCATGACATCATGGACTTCGCGGATCGTCATTTCGGCGTGCACCCACAGATGAAATTGGACAAAATCCTGCCCGCCCGATGATCGCGTGCGCACATCATGCACACCCAGCGCATCGGCATCGCGCATCACCACATCGACCAGCGCCTCGCGCTTGGCATCGGGCCATTCCTTGTCCATCAGATGGTCGATGACGCTGATCGCGCCGCGCGCCGCACCGAACAGCAGCCACAGCGCAATCAGCAGGCCAAAGGCGGCGTCCGCGCCGTGGCAGCCCAGAAATTGGTCGGCGACGAGCGCCAAAATCACCGCCGCATTGAGCAGCAGGTCGGATGCATAATGGAGCCGGTCTGCGGCAATGGCGAGCGATCCGGTGCGCCGCACGACATGGTTTTGATAGAGGATGAGGCAGAGCGTCAACGCCATCGCGATGACCGATACGCCAATGCCATAGGGCGCGTCTGCCGTGCCCGCGCCCGTTTGCCAGCGGGCGATGGCGCGCGCGCCGATCCACAGTGCCGATGCGGTGACGATCATCATCTGGATCAGCGCGACCAGCGCTTCGGCCTTGCCATGGCCGAACCTATGGTCATCATCGGCGGGCAGCGCGGCGATATAAACGCCAAAAAGCGTGATGGCGCTGGCCACAAGGTCAAGCGCGGTATCCGCAAAGCTGCCGAGCATCGCGCTCGACCCGGTGCGCCACGCCGCCCACCCTTTGAGGAGGAGGAGGGTGAACGCCACCGCCATCGATGCCGCCGCCGCGCGCCGCGTCCACCGCCCGCGCGCTTCGGGGGAGGCGGCGATCATGGGAAGAGCAGGCCGCTTTGCCATTCGCCCGATGCCTCGGCGCGCTGATACACCATGCGGTGGTGCAGCCGATGTTCGACATCCTGCCAAAATTCGATACGGCGCGGCGATACTATATAGCCGCCCCAATGCGGTGGGCGCGGCACATCGGCCCCGGCAAAACGTGCCTCTGCCGCCGCCAGTCGTTGTTCAAATTCGCCGCGATGGCTGAGCGGGCGGGACTGGTCGCTCGCCCATGCACCATATTGCGCCGCGCGCGGACGGGTGGCGAAATAGGCATCGCTCATCGCGTCCGAAACCGCCGTCACCGGCCCTTCGATGCGGATCTGCCGCCTGAGGGTCTTCCAGTGAAAGAGCAGGGCGATATTGGGGTTTGCCGCCATATCGCCAGCCTTGCGGCTTTCGCCATTGGTGTAAAAAACAAAGCCGTCGGGGCCATGGTCTTTGAGCAGGACGATCCGCGCTGATGGTCGCCCCGCCGCATCGACCGTGGCCAGCGTCATGGCATTGGGGTCATTGGGTTCGCTGGCGCTGGCCGCGGCAAGCCAATTGCCGAACAGCGAAATGGGGCAGGTTGGGGCATCAATATCCATGGCTGCGCCCATATCGCCTTCGCGCCTGCCGGTCGAGTGGGCTTGCGGGCCTTTTCGCGCCCCACCCCTTGCCCAATATGGCATCGCCGCCTAGCTATGGCGCATGGCAGCAGATCCTTATTCCTTATTGAGCGTGGCGCGCAGCGCCAGCGAGGCGGAAATTAAAAAGGCCTATCGCAAGCTCGCCAAGGAACTTCACCCCGACGCGAACAAGGATAATCCACGCGCCGCCGACCGTTTTGCCGAAGTGACACAGGCATATGATATTTTGTCGGACAAGGACAAGCGCGCGCGCTTTGACCGTGGCGAAATTGACGCCAGCGGCAACCCCGCCAACCCCTTCGCCGGCGGTTTCGGCGGTTTTGGTGGCGGGCGGCCACGCCCCGGTGCCGGGGCTGCGGGTGGCTTTGCCGGCGGCAGCTATGGCGCAGAGGGTGGGGATTTTGGCGGCATTTTTGATGAGCTGTTCGGCGGTCGGTCGCGCCGCACCCCGCCGCCACGTGGGGCCAATATCCAATATCGGCTGACCGTCGGCTTTGTCGATGCCGCAACGCTCGCCGCGCAGCGCATCACCCTTTCCGATGGCAAGACGATTGACCTTAAACTCCCCGCCGGGGTGGAGGATGGGACGCAGGTGCGCCTGAAGGGCAAGGGCGAAGCCGGGCCGGGCGGGGCGGGCGATGCGACGGTCACCATCGAAATTCGCAGCCACGCCTTTTTCCGCCGCGACGGCGCGGACATCCGGCTCGACCTGCCGATTACATTGGCAGAGGCGGTGCTGGGCGCAAAGGTGCGCGTGCCGACGGTTGATGGGCCGGTGATGCTGTCGATCCCCAAGGGGGCGAGTTCGGGCAAGATATTGCGCCTCAAGGGCAAGGGGTTTTCGCGGCGTGACGGGACGCGCGGCGACCAGTTGGTTGCGTTGCAGATTGATGTGCCCGCCGATGATGCCGCGCTTGAACAATTTGCGGCGGATTGGGCCGACACGCGCGCGGTGCGTGCCGCGCTCGGTGTGTGAGCAGCACCGACAAATTGACGGCCATGGTGCGCGCCACCCTTGATTTTGAGAAATTATGGCTTTCCCGTTTTTGGCGGGTCGCGCGGCGCGTAATGCTGGGTGCCTATCAGGACGGGTTTATCCATGCGGGCAATCTTGCCTATCTCTCGCTCCTCGCGCTGTTCGCCTTTGTCCTGTGCGCCACCGCCATTGCCGCGAGTTTTGGCCGGACAAACGAGGGGCTCCACGCGCTCGAAGTCATATTGGCGACAATGCCGCCGGGCATATCGCGCACGCTCGATGCCCCGGTGCGCGAAGTCATCGGCGCGCGCAACGGCCATTTATTATGGATTGGCGCTGCCTTTGGCCTGTGGACGGTGGCGAGCCTGATTGAAACGCTGCGCGACATTTTGCGCCGCGCCTATGGCACACAGGCCAGCCAGAGTTTCTGGAAATATCGCGTCGCGTCGATGGGGCTGGTGGTGGGGGCTGTCCTCCTCCTCCTCATATCCTTCAGCTTGCAGGTGGTGACGCTGGCGCTGGGCGATTTAATGGCGCGTTTTCTGCCACCTGATATTGCAGGCCTTGGCGAAATTGCGCTGACGCGCGGCATTTCCTTGTTCGGGCTGTTCATCGCGATGTTCACCTTGTTCGTGGCGCTGACCCCGCAGCGGTTTCGCGGATCACATAATCCCAAGTGGCCCGGCGCATTGGCAACCACGCTCTGGTGGCTGGCGGTCAGCACCGCATTGCCGCACATATTGGCGCGGCTGATTTCTTATGATTTAACCTATGGCAGTCTGGCAGGGGTGATGGTGACATTATTTTTTTTCTACCTTGTCGGGCTGGGGATGGTTATCGGGGCAGAATTAAACGCCGCTTTGGCATCGGCGGATGGGGATGGGCAAAGGCGGCCCATCGGCCATCGCACCGATGAACCAAGCGCACAGGCGATGGAGTTAGACTGATGAGCAATTTGATGCAGGGCAAACGCGGCCTCATCATGGGGCTGGCCAATGACCGCAGCCTTGCGTGGGGGATTGCCCAGGCGCTGCATGCGCATGGGGCAGAGCTTGCCATTTCCTATCAGGGGGAGGTGATGGAAAAACGCGTCCGCCCGCTCGCCGAACAATTGGGCTGCGATTTCCTGATCGATTGCGATGTTGCAACCGAAGAAGCGCTGGATGACGCCTTTGCCCGCCTGTCGGCACGCTGGCCGACGATTGACTTCATCGTCCACGCCATCGGCTATACGAATAAGGAGGCGCTGCGCGGCAAATATAGCGATGTGACGCTCGACGATTTTCTGATGACGATGAATATTTCGGTGTTCAGCTTTACCGCCGTTGCAAAACGTGCTGCCGCGATGATGCCCGATGGCGGGTCGATGCTGACGCTGTCTTATTATGGCGCGGAAAAAGTGGTGCCGCACTATAATGTCATGGGGGTGGCGAAATCGGCGCTGGAAACCAGCGTCAAATATCTCGCCAATGATTTTGGCCCCGCCAATATCCGCGTCAATGCAATCAGCGCTGGCCCGATCAAGACTCTGGCGGCGAGCGGGATTGGCGATTTCCGCCTGATATTGAAATGGAATGAATTTAACGCGCCGCTGCGCCGCAATGTGACGATAGAGGATGTGGGGGGATCGGCGCTCTACCTTTTGTCCGACCTTGCCGCCGGGGTGACCGGCGAAACCCACCATGTCGATGCGGGCTATCACACCGTTGGCATGAAACAGGAAGATGCGCCGGACATTGCGCTGGCGTGATGGCGGATTTTGCGCTCGACCATGTGCAGATGGGGATGCCCGTCGGCGGGGAGGGCGCAGCGCGCGCATTTTATGGCGACTTGCTGGGTTTGGAGGAATTGCCAAAGCCGACGGACATCGCGGCGCGTGGGGGATGCTGGTTCCGTTTAGGCGCGCTGCAACTGCATTTGGGGGTGGAGGCTGACTTTCGCCCCGCCAAAAAGGCGCATGTTGCGTTAACAACCGCCACGCTGGATGATGTGCGCGTGCGATTGGCGGCGGCGGGCCATATGGTGCGAGAGGATGTTCCGGTGGACGGGCGCTGCCGCTTTTTTACCGACGATCCCTTTGGCAATCGCATGGAGTTTATGGACAGGATGGCGGGGATATGAGCCACAATATATTTGGCCATTTGCTGCGGCTCACCACTTGGGGGGAAAGCCACGGCCCGGCGATTGGCGCGGTGGTGGATGGTTGCCCGCCGGGGATTGCGCTTTGTGAGGCCGACATCCAGCCCTTTCTCGACGCGCGGCGGCCGGGGCAATCTCGCTTTACCACGCAGCGTCAGGAACCCGACCAAGTGCGGATATTGTCGGGGGTTTACGAAGGGGCGACGACCGGCACGCCGATCAGCCTCCTCATCGACAATGTCGATCAACGGTCCAAGGATTATGGCGACATTGCCGCCGCATACCGCCCCGGCCATGCCGATTATGCCTATGACGCCAAATATGGGCGGCGCGATCCGCGTGGCGGCGGCCGGTCGAGCGCGCGTGAAACCGCGATGCGCGTGGCGGCAGGCGCCATTGCGCGCAAAATAATCGCCGATGTGCGAATCTTTGGCTGGGTGGCCCAAATCGGCGATGTGGCGATTGACCCGGCCCGCTTTGATGCGGATGAAATTGGCCGCAACCCGTTTTTCTGCCCCGATGCATTGGTGGCGGGGCAATGGGCCGAACTGGTCGATGGCGTGCGCAAGGCCGGTTCCTCCATCGGTGCGATTGTCGAAGTGGTGGCAGATGGCGTGCCCGCCGGGTGGGGCGCGCCCATCTATGCCAAATTGGACGGCGACCTTGCCAGCGCGATGATGGGGATTAACGCGGTAAAGGGCGTTGAAATCGGGGACGGGTTTGGCGTTGCGTATTTGTCGGGGGAGGGGAATGCTGACGCGATGCGCCCCGGTGTCGACGGGCGGCCCGATTTCCTTTCCAACCATGCAGGCGGGATTGCCGGGGGCATTTCAACCGGCCAGCCGGTGTGCGTGCGCATGGCGTTCAAGCCGACGAGCAGCATTTTAACCCCCGTCCCCAGCATCACGACCGATGGCACGCCGACCGAGGTGCGGACAAAGGGGCGGCATGACCCGTGCGTTGGCATTCGCGGGGTGCCGGTGGCAGAGGCGATGCTGGCGCTGGTGCTGGCGGACCATATGATGCTCCACCGCGCGCAGTGTACGTAGCGCGCATGGTAACGCGCGCAATGCACATGAAGCGCGCATGGTAACGCGCGCAATGCACATGAAGCGCGCACGGGAACGCGCGCAGTGTGTATGCAGCGCGCATCACATTGCGATTGCCGCTGACCGTTCACCGCTTTAGGGTTCGCGGCACAGCGATAAGGGGGAAAGTGGATGGATCGGCGGCTGACGACCTATATCATGTTGGGCATGTTGCTGGGCGTTTTCGCCGGGTGGCTGGTGCACCATTTCATCACGCCGGGTAATGTCACCGTCTGGCCATTTGGTGTCACCGGCGATCTGAAGCAATTTTATATCGACTGCTTCAACCTGCTCAGCCAGATTTTCCTCAGCCTTATCAAAATGCTGGTGGCGCCGCTGATCCTCTCCACCATCATCGTTGGTATCGCACATATGGGCGACAGCCGGGCGCTGGGGCGGATCGGGACGCGCGCCATCGCCTGGTTCATCGTCGCCAGTCTGATTTCGATCAGCCTTGGCCTCGTCATGGTCAATTTCTTCACCCCCGGCGTTGGCGTGGACGTCAGCCATGCCAGCCGTGAAGCGGTGGGCGAAGTGCAGGAATTGCATTTCTTTGAATTCATCCTCCACATTTTCCCCAAAAATGCGGTCGATGCGCTGGCGACCAATAATATTTTGCAGATTCTGGTCTTTTCGCTGTTCGCGGGTGTCGCCCTCTCCGCCATTGGCGACAAGGGAAAGCCACTGGTGCGCGGGGCCGATGCGCTGGCCGAAATGATGCTGCAGATGACCGGCTATGTCATGCGCTTTGCCCCCTTTGCGGTGTTCGGCGCGATTGCAAAGGTGGTGGCGGTCAGTGGCCTCGGCATTTTGGCGACCTATGTCGAACTGGTGTTCGAATTTTATTTGTCGCTCATCGTCCTGTGGGTGATTTTGCTGAGCGTCGGGGCGGTTTTCCTGCGCGGGCGCATCTGGCGGCTCATCCGCTACATCCGCGAGCCCTTGCTGATTGCCTTTTCGACCGCATCGTCAGAGGCCGCGCTGCCCAAGCTGTTCGAACAGCTCGACCGTTTCGGGGTGCCGCGCCGCATTTCGGGCTTCATGCTGCCGCTGGGCTATAGTTTCAACCTCGACGGTTCGATGATGTATATGAGCTTTGCGACGATTTTCATCGCCCAAGCCTATCAAATCGACCTTAGCATCGGACAGCAGATCGTCATTCTGCTGACGCTGATGATTTCGTCCAAGGGGGTGGCGGCGGTGCCGCGTGCCAGCTTGGTGGTCATCACCGGCACGCTTGCCATGTTCGGCCTGCCGGTGGAGGGGGTGGCGCTCATCCTCGCCATCGACCAGTTCCTCGACATGGGGCGCACCGCCACCAATGTCGTGGGCAATGCCGTGGCGACCAGCGTCATCACCAAATGGGAAGGGATGTTGGAGGTGGAGGAGCCTGCCGAACAGGAACTGCCGCACGCGCCATCGGGCGGTGCGGCGGACGGTGCGGCGGGGCTGGAACTTGCCGCCGATATGGTCAGCGACGAACGCAGCAAGGGCGGTTAGCGCGCACCATATTGCCATTCCGGCGGAGGCCGCAAATCCATCAACCCCTCCACCACCGCTGCGTGGCGGCCACTCCCCTGAAGGGGAGGGGGATTAGGTCGCCGCGCCCTCTGCTTCCTCTGCGCGAAACATGGTTCAAGCGCACCGCCTGACCATGGATGCTGAAATAAATTCAGCATGACGAAAGTCGAGAGGTCGTTCGTGTCGAGCGAAGTCGAGACATGAGCATCATTTGGTTCGCGCCAAGCCGCCAAAACATTCTAGAATTGCCCCATATTTCTGATAGGCTGGCCGACGTCATGACACTGGCCATCGCAGTTCATCTGGTCGAACATGACCCAAATTGGGGGGAGCGGGCGCAAAGCCTGATGGCTATGCTTGCGCCGCTGCACCCCCCGTTGCTGCGCCTATATCATGTCGGTTCAACCGCCATCCCCGGCCTTTTGGCAAAGCCGGTCATCGACATCGTCGGGGTGGCGAGCGACATGGCAGCGCTCGACGCGGCGGCGGATGATGCGCGCGCACTGGGGCTGGGTTGGCATGGTGAATTTGGCGTTGATGGGCGGCGTTTCTGCACGCTTGATGCGGCGGCGACTGCGGGGCAGGATGCGGGGGGAAAAAATGCGGGGGGCGAACGCATCGCCAATTTTCATTTTTATGCGACAGGTTCGCGCCACATAAAATTGCAGGTCGCTTTTCGCGATTATCTGCGCGCGCATGCTGATGTGGCAGCCGCCTATGCCGACGAAAAACGGCGTATCCGCGCGCTCCACCCCAATGACAGCGTCGCCTATTCCGCCGAAAAAGGCCCCTTCATCCGCGCCGTGCTCGACAAGGCTTTAGCATGGCACAGCGATGATCCATTATAGCGCCGGGCTGCGTCCGGCCCTTTTACTCCATGGTTGCGGCGTGTAGGGGTGGGGGATGGAAAATCAGGCACAAATCAGCGTGGCAACGCACCCTGTCGGCACCATCAACATCATTATGAATGGGGAGGGGCGGCAGTTTGACACGGCGATCAGCGTCCATGAACTGCTCTGCCGCATCGGGCTGAATCCGGGTAAGGTCGCGGTGGAATTGAACCGGGCGATATTATCCCGTTCGACCTTTGCCGATGTGTTGCTGGCCGATGGCGATACGCTCGAAATCGTTCATTTTGTCGGGGGCGGAGCATGAATATGGCTGCGGATGAAGCGCATGGCACGGCGGATGGGTGGAGCGTTGCCGGGCGGCATTTCACCAGCCGGTTGATTGTCGGCACCGGAAAATATCGTGATTTTGCCCAAAATGCCGCCGCACTGGTGGCGTCGGGGGCTGAAATCGTCACCGTCGCGGTGCGCCGCGTCAACATTGCCGACCCTGGCCAGCCGATGCTGACCGACTATATCGACCCTAAAAAATATACCTATCTGCCCAATACGGCGGGCTGTTTCACCGCCGATGATGCGGTGCGCACGTTGCGTCTGGCGCGCGAAGCGGGCGGCTGGGATTTGGTGAAGCTGGAGGTGTTGGGGGAGGCAAAGACGCTCTACCCCGACATGCGCGAAACGCTGAAAGCCACCGAAACCCTCGCTAAAGAGGGGTTTTTGCCGATGGTTTATTGCGTCGATGACCCGATTGCCGCCAAACAATTGGAAGATGCAGGGGCGGTTGCGGTGATGCCGCTGGGCGCGCCGATAGGCTCTGGCCTTGGCATCCAGAACCGCGTCACCATCCGCCTGATTGTGGAGGGGGCGAGCGTGCCGGTGCTGGTGGATGCGGGCGTCGGCACTGCCAGCGATGCGGCGGTTGCGATGGAATTGGGCTGCACCGGCGTCCTCATGAACACCGCGATTGCAGAGGCAAAGGATCCGCTGCTCATGGCAGGTGCGATGCGTGATGCGGTGGCGGCGGGGCGATCAGCCTATCGTGCGGGGCGGATGGCGATGCGCAAATATGCCGACCCATCCAGCCCGCTGGCCGGTATGATTTAGGCATGCGCAGATAAACCATTGTAAATATGATATAAAACCATGTGCCCCGTGGGCAAAACGGCTATGCCTTGGGCTATTCGGCCCCCGGTGTCAGCGCCGGAACATGGCGCGCCGCATCCTCTGGCCGGATGCCCGGCGGCGGCGCTGCGGCCACCCGCACCTCCCCCCGCTGGATGGCAATCGCCCGGCGGATCGCCGGTTTGATGCGCGGAAAAACCCCGCAGCGGCAGGCGTTGCCGATCGCGGCATCAATTTCTGCATCGCTGGGGTTGGCATTTTTCTTGAGCAGCACGCTGATCGCCATGATGAAACCGGGGTCGCAAAATCCGCACATCGTCACCTGCTGGTCGGCCCAGGCCTGTTGCACCGGGTGGCTGCGGTCGGCCGACAGCGCCTCTATCGTCGTGACGAAACGCCCCTCACATTCCGCGATGGTCACCATGCAACTGCGCACCGCTTCGCCGTCAATATCGACCGTGCAGGCCCCGCAATCGCCCGTGCCGCAACCATATTTCGTGCCGGTCAGGTTCGATGCATCGCGCAGCGCCCAGAGCAAGGGCGTCGCCGGATCCATCCGGTAACGCACGGGCCGGTCGTTGACGGTGAAGGCGGTCATCCTGCTTTAGTCCCGCCAGCTTGTGTCGATTTTATCGACCTTGCGCACCATCGCGTCAAATTCGGCACGGCCCGCGCCGCCGGGGATTTGCACTTGGCTAAGGTCGCGTTGATGCACGGCAACGACATCCTCGCCAATCATGACCGGGCGGCCCATGCTCATCGTCGCCAGCTGGATTTCGCAGGCGCGCTGCAACGCCCAATATTTTATGAACGCCTCTGGCAACGTCCGTCCCATGACCACCGGCCCATGGTTCTTGAGCATCAGGACGCGCTTGTCACCCAGGTTCTGGAGCAGCCGCTCCCCCTCCTCATCGCGGACAGTCACCCCTTCAAAATCATGATAGGCGAGCTGGCCGATATGGTTGCAGGCGTAAAAATTGGTCGGCTGTAACCCGCCCTCCAGCGAACAAACCGCCATCGTCGCGGTGGTGTGCGTGTGGATGATGGCGTGCGCGTCGGGCAGCGAACGGTGGAACAGGCTGTGCTGGACAAAGCCAGCGCGGTTGACGTGCCATGGATTGTCGGCGTCCACCTTGTTCCCATCAATATCAATCTTGATGAGCGATGATGCCGTAACCTCTGAAAAATGCATGCCATATGGGTTGATGAGGTAGGCTCCATCCTCCTCCGGCACTTTGACCGTGATGTGGTTGAAGATAAGTTCGTCCCAGCCAAACATCGCAAAAATGCGGTAACAGGCCGCCAATTCCTGCCGCGCCGACCATTCAGCCTCTGCCCATTTGCTGTTGCGTTTTAACAGTGTCGCCATCGACCCCTCTCCCATTTTTCCGTTGCTGGCTGAAACCTATGCGACGGTCGGCGGGATGTCGAGGGGGGTCAGCCAATCGCCTTTGCCTCCGCAACGGCGGCATCGAAAATTTCCAATCGGTCGGCTGATGGCGCTGCGGTGAATTTGCTGACCAGCCAGATCGCCAGACTGGCGGCGATGAAGCCGGGCACAATCTCATACAGTCGTTCCGACAGGCCGAGCGCGATCCACGCGCCCACGGTGAGAGCGCCGACAATCATCCCGGCGAGCGCACCCCACATTGTTGTCCTGCGCCACCACAGGCAGGCGAGGATGAGCGGGCCAAAGGCCGCGCCAAAGCCAGCCCACGCATTGCCGACCAACGATAATATCGTCGATTCCGGGTTGAGCGCCAGCAAGCCTGAAACGGCGGCCACCAACAGCACAGCGGCACGCCCGATGGTGACAACGCTCCGTTCGCTGGCGTTGCGGCGGAAGGTGCCGCGCCAAATATCCTCTGCAAGGCTCGATGCGGTGACCAGCAGTTGCGATGATATGGTGGACATGATCGCCGCCAATATCGCCGCCAGCAGGAACCCGGTTATCAGCGGGTGGAACAGCACGGCGGCAAAGTGAATGAAGATTGTTTCCGGGTCGGCAACTGCCCCGCGCCCCGCCGACACCCAAATGGCGCCAATTAATCCGGTTGCAATCGCCCCGGCCAGGGAAATTGCCATCCAGCCAATATTGATGCGGCGCGCGGTGGGCAGGTCAGCCACCCGACGGATGGCCATGAAGCGCACGATGATGTGCGGCTGGCCAAAATAGCCCAAACCCCATGCCGCCGCCGAAATGACGCCGACGATGCTGGTGCCGGTCAGCAGCCCCGTCATGCTGCCATGGGGCACCCCGCGCGCAATTTCGGTCGCGGCAAGACCGGGCGATATCGCACCCCAGCCACCCAGCGCCGAAACAGCGACAATCGGCACGAGCACCAACCCCGCAAACATGATGCAGCCTTGCACAAAGTCGGTCAGGCTGACCGCCAGAAAGCCACCGAACAGGACGTAGAGGACAACTACGCCCGTGGCGAGCGCAACCCCGGTCAGATAATCCATGCCGAGCGCGGCAACCGCAAATTTGCCGCCCGCAACCATCCCCGCGCTGCAATAAAGGGTGAAAAATATGATGATGACGACTGCGGCAATCACCCGCAACAGGCGCGTCGAATCGCCAAATCTTTCCTCCAAAAAGTCGGGGATGGTAATGGCATCGCCCGCGCGTTCGGTCATGGTGCGCAGGCGCGGGGCAACCAGCCGGTAATTGCTATATGCACCGATGGTGAGGCCGATGCCGATCCACGCGGCGGCAAGCCCCTGATTAAAAACCGCGCCCGGCAGGCCCATCAGCAGCCAACCGGACATGTCGCTCGCCCCGGCGGATAATGCAGTCACCGCCGCGCCAAGGTCGCGCCCGCCCAGCATATATCCCTCTGCCGTGGCGGCAGATTTGCGCCAAGCGTAAATGCCGATAGCAATCATCAACAGGAAATAGGCCGAAAGCGAAATCCATGTGCCCGTTTGCATTCTGACCCCTCACCCCATTTACTCAGGCCGCTGCCTAATGACGCTACGTAAGGCTGTAAAGCGCGAACATTGGCTTCAGTCCCCGGCGCGTTTAGGCCGCCAATTCGACGAAAACGCACCCTGCCGAATATCCTGCGCCAAAGGAACAAATCACCCCCTTGTCACCCGCCGCCAAATCATCGCTGTGCAGGTGAAAGGCGATGATCGACCCCGCCGATGATGTATTGGCATATTGGTCGAGCACGGTCGGGCTTTCGTCGGCATCGGCTTCATGCCCAAAGACGCGGTGCGCGATCAGCCGGTTCATATTGGCATTGGCCTGATGCAACCATGTGCGCCGCAGGTCGCTGCCCGACAGGCCCAGCCGCGCCAGTTCATCGCCAATCATTGCCGAAACCATCGGCACGACCTCTTTGAATACCCGGCGTCCCTCTTGAACAAAAAACTTGTCGGGCAAGCCAATGCCTTGGGGCGATGTGTGGTTCAGAAAGCCAAAATTATTCCGGATATTGTTCGAAAATACGGTCTTCAGCTTGGTGTGCAGGATTTTCCAATGGCGCGCGGGCGCTATGTCCGCCGCTTCCACCAAAATGGCGGTGGCGACATCGCCGAATATGAAATGGCTGTCGCGATCCTTCCAGTTCAAATGGCCCGATGTAATTTCGGGATTGATGACCAAAACGCTTTTTGCATTGCCCGCGCGGATAAAATCTGCCGCCGCCTGAATGCCAAAGGTCGCCGATGAACAGGCGACATTCATATCAAAGCCAAAGCCGTCGATGCCCAGTGCGTCCTGAATCTCGATGGCGATGGCGGGGTAGGGGCGCTGCAAATTGGAACAGGCGCAAATGACAGCATCGACATCGCTGGCATTCCGCTTGGCGCGGCTGAGCGCGTCCTTTGCCGCCGCCAGGCCAATTTCCGCCAAAATTGACAATTCGCCATTGGGACGTTCCAGATCACGCGGGCGCATGATGGCGGGGTCGAGCACGCCTGCCTTGTCCATTGTATAACGGGACAAAATGCCGCTCGCCTTTTCGATAAATTCTTCGCTCGACGGTTCGAGGGCGGCAATATTGCCCGCCGCAATCGCGACGGCATGCTGCCTATTATATTCGGCTGCATATTGGTTGAAACTTGCCACCAATTCCGCATTCGAAATGGTATCGCGCGGGGTGAACAGGCCGGTGGCGGAAATGACAGGTTGCTGCATCGGCACGGCGTAGCGCGGTATAGGCCATTGGGCAATCGGCATTGGGTCTGCCGATTTTGGCCGCACCGGCATTTTTCCAATAATGTGGTTAATGGCCTATCAATAATTTTCCGCCAAAGTCGGGTCAGCATTCGAGGGTCAGGACCCATTGATCGCGCGCCCGAGGTTCGAGGCAATTTTGTTCGTGGCAAGGAAGAAAGGTGCAGGAATATGATAATATTTCCAGACTTTCTGACGCAGCCACGGGCAAAATGGCCCGAACCCGCCAGCGGGCGTTGAAATGGCTTTGTCTGCGCGTCCGTGCGGCCTAGCAGCTAGCACCACTAGCTGCGTCGGCCACCCGAACATGCAGCCCGTGCCATTTCAACGCCTCGGGCGCGTGCTTAATGAGTCCTGCCCCTGGTTAAGACCTTTGTGTCAGGGAAAGGATCGGCGCAAAATGGCGATAAAATATCAACCCGCCCCCGGCGATGTTGCCATTGCGGAAATGCGTGAATTTGCGGGATTTTCCGCGCGGGCCCAGCGCTATATTCGGCGCTCGCTCGACGTTGGCTTGAACCGTGAGGATGCGGTCAAGCTCTGGTCGCGCGATATAGTCGAAGCGGCGGGAATCCGGGTGCAGCAGCGTGTTTACGCGGGTCTGAACGACATGCGGAGCGCTATCCCCGATGACAGCGGTATCGACTCCATGGGCCGATTCATGGGGCCGATAATTTCGCTCACCGCATTCGATCTTGGTCAGGGTGCGCTGGACAATTTTGGCGCCTATCGTTTCTTATATGAACGGCTTTTGGGCGCGATGGTCAGGCCATGGCTGCCCAGCGCCTTTTGCGCGGCAGCGGCATTGCCCCACCTCCACCCCGAACGGCGCAAGGCCTTGCTCACCTCTTTGAGTGAAAGCGCCGCGACGGCCCCGGGATGGTCGTCACGGGAACCCGCATTTTTCCCCGAATGGGTCGAGAAAATCGACGTTTCAAAACCGGCTAGCTAGGCTGTAAGCAGCGGTTCAGGGTTCCGCCCGCATATAAAAAGCGCAAGCGAGCGTTTGAACTTTTGTGAACCTTCCCTATGTAGGCTATGTGGGGTTTTGAAAATGGGCTTTTTGGCGCTGTGACACCGACGATCATCATCTTGGCTTTGGTTGCTGCCTTTCTGGGGCTGCGCCTCTATTCGGTGCTTGGCAAGCATGGCGAAGATGGCGTGGTGCGCCATGCCGATGACCTGCCGCCGCGTGCGCAGCCCGCGCCCAGCGCCGTGCCCGCGCCGCCGGTCAGCGCTGAACGCGCGCATGCGCCCGCGCCGATGGTCATGGCCTATGACCCGATTGCCGAGCGCGGCATCCGCGACATTTTGACCGCCGACCGCAGCTTTGACGTTGGCCGCTTCCTCAGCGGGGCAGAGGGTGCGTACCGCCTGATATTGGAGGCTTTCTGGTCGGGCGATAAAGCCGCACTCGCCAAATATTGCGATGCCGACAGTCTGGCTGCCTTTGAAAGCGCCATCGATGCACGCGCCGAACGCGGCGAAGCCCTCGAAAACCGGCTCGTCCATATCGACAGTGCACGCATCGTCGATGCCGAATTAATCCGCGACATGGCGCATATCACGGTGGCGTTCGACGCGGATATTGCCGCCATCACGCGCGACGCGGCGGGGCAGGTGATCGCCGGTTCGATGACCGATGCGATGGCGACGCATGATAGGTGGAGCTTTGTCCGTTCGGTCAAATCCACCAACCCCAATTGGCTGCTTGACGAGACGGATGCCGCATAAAGCCATGATGCGAAACGCGCCCGTTGGCGGGTTTCGTGGGTCGATGATGCGTAAATTTTCCGCGCTTTGCCTGACTTTGCCGCTGCTTGGCGGTTGCGCGGGGATTGTGCCCAATGCTGCGCCGCGCACCACCCCGCCGGTTGCCAGCACGCCCGCACCCGCACCCGCCGCCGCGCGCCCGACACCGGCAACGCCCGGCACGCCGATTGCCGCACCAACGCCGCCTGCCGACAGCGCCAATGCCATCGCCAGCGGGGTGGTGGCGGGGCCAGCGGTGGCAACGCTGGCGATTGATGATGCGATGGCCCGCCGCGCGCTCGCCGCCTTTCGCACGTCCTGCCCCGCGCTGCGCCGCCGCACCGACGCCAGCGGTCTGACGCGGGCGGGGGATTGGGATGTTGCGTGCGCCGCTGCTGCCACTTGGGCGGATGGCGATGCCCGCCGCTTTTTCAACGATAATTTTGCAACGGTGCAGGTGGGCGATGGCCGCACGCTCGCCACCGGATATTTCGAACCCGAAATCGCCGGGTGCCGGCAACGTAGCGCGCGGTGCAACGTCCCCATTTATGGGCTGCCCGCCGATTTGATCGACGTCGACCTCAGCCAATTTTCGACCAATTTGGCGGGGCGGCGCATTCGCGGACGCGTCGATGGCACAAGCTTTGCCCCCTATTTTGATCGCGCAGCGATTGATGCGGGCGCACTGGCCGGGCGCGGGCTGGAAATCGCCTGGGCGGAGGATGCGGTCGAATTTTTCTTTCTGCAAATTCAGGGGTCTGGGCGCATCCGTCTGGCCGATGGGACAATATTGCGCATCGGCTATGCCGGACAAAATGGCCGCGATTATGTCGGCATTGGCCGCCTGCTGCGTGATCGCGGGGAACTGGCAGCGGGCGAAGCTTCGATGCAGGGCATCATGGCCTATCTGCGTCGTCAAAACGATGGCGGGCAGGCGGTGATGCACGAAAACCCCAGCTTTGTCTTTTTCCGCACGCTGACCGGTGCCGGGCCGCTCGGATCGCTTGGCGTGCCGGTTACAGGCCGTGCCAGCGTTGCGACGGACCCGGCCTTTGTGCCGCTTGGCGCGCCGGTTTTCCTGGCGATGGACCGGGCAGAGGCGACCGGCCTGTGGGTGGCGCAGGATACGGGCGGGGCCATTCGTGGCAGCAACCGTTTTGATACTTTCTGGGGCGCGGGCGATGAAGCACGCGCCATCGCGGGTGGGATGAGCGCGCGCGGCACGACCTTGCTGCTGTTACCGCGCGACGTGGTGGCGCGCCTGACGCAGCGCTAAACAGGGTGTCGTCCCGATCAACCTCTGACGGCGAACATATGTGGCGGCGGATAAAGGCAAGCGTCAAACCACTGCGCCCGCAACCACCCGCTCCCGAATCGCAGCCGATATTGGCTGACGTATCGCCGCCTCCCGCCGCCGGTCGCCGCGCAAGGAAAAATGCCGCGCCCGCGCATACTGCCGCCCCGCCTGTGGCTGTCGTGCCGCCGCCTGCCGGGCGCACCACTGCCGACCCCATCAACAAGGCATGGGAGCGTGATGTGCGCGCCGGTCGGCTGACCATTGATATGACGATTGACCTGCATGGCACCCATTTGGCGGGTGCGCACAGCCGCCTGACCCGCGCAATCGACAGCGCGATATTTTCGGGTGCGCGCGTCATCCTGATCATTGCGGGCAAGGCGCGCGGGCCAGACGAAGCACCGCGCGGGGCCATCCGCCGCGAACTTGCCCATTGGCTCGACCATGGGGGCTATGCGCGCCACATATTGGCGTTGCGCGGTGCCCACCCGCGCCACGGCGGGACGGGTGCGCTCTACCTCATCCTAAAGCGGCGACGCGAAGGATGATGCGACGGTAAATTTCGGACAGCGCGATCAAATCGGCAATCGCTGCCGATTCATCGCGCTTGTGCATTGTGGCATTGGGCAGCCCCATTTCGACAATCGGGGCCAATATGTGCAGGAAACGCGCGTCGGACGTGCCGCCGGTGGTCGATCTTTCGGGGGTAAGCCCCGTCACCTCGGCAACGCAGTCGCTAACCAGATCGACCCATGGCCCCGGCTGGGTGCGAAAGGCTTCGCCCGAAATCAGCGGGGTCACCTGTGCATCGGGCGCATGGGCATGGACGATGGCGGTGATGCGCGCCGCCAGATCCGCACCCTTGTGCAGATCATTGAAACGGATCGACAATCGGGCATCGACCCCGGCGGGAATGACATTGGTTGCCGGGTTGCCCACGTCGATGGTGGTGATTTCAATATTCGATGGCTGGAAAAAATCATTGCCATGGTCGAGCGTGATGGCGTCAATTTCCGCCAATATGGCCACAAGGCGGGGCAGGGGGTTATCGGCAAGATGCGGATAGGCAACATGCCCCTCGCGCCCCGGCACGTGGATCCAGATGGTGACGCTGCCGCGCCGCCCGATTTTCACCGTGTCGCCCAGCATCGTCGTGCTCGACGGTTCGCCGACCAAAATATAATCGGGCCGCACATTGGCGGCTTGCATATGCCGCATCAGCGCGCGGGTGCCGTGGATCGCTGGCCCTTCCTCATCCCCCGTGATGAGGAGGCTGATCGTCGCTGCATCGGCAGGGACGCCAGCGGCAGCGGCGACAAAGGCAGCGACCGCCCCCTTCATATCCGCCGCGCCCCGGCCATAGAGCCGCCCATCGGCTATGCGCGGGGTAAAGGCGTGGCCCGTCCACCCGTCCCCTGCGGGCACCACATCGACATGACCGGCAAAGGCGATGTGCGGGGTGCCCGCGCGCCCGCTGCGCAGCGCAATCATATTTTCAACTGGCCCATCGGGCGAATCACCATCGATGGTGCGGGTGATGGTAAAACCCAAGGGGGCAAGCGCGTCGGCCAGCACGTCAAACACCGGCCCGCGCGCGGGGCTGACGCTCTTGGCGGCAATCAGGGCAGCGGCGAGCGTGGTTACATCCAAATTTTCTGGGGTCATGCGCGCGCCGTTTCCGAGCCTTCATATTTTTCGATCACCCATTCTTCGGCCTGCGCGCCGCCAATCCATTCCTGCATATGCGGGTGGCTGATGACCGACTGCATATAGGGGAGGGCAAATCGCGCCACCGGTATCTGATAGGTGATGAAACGGGTGACGACGGGGGCGAACATCATGTCCGCCGCGCTCCACGCGCCGAACAGAAAATCGCCATCGCCGCCAAACCGCGCCCGCGCCTCTGCCCATAATTGCAATATGCGCTGGACATCCGCCTCCACCTCAGCGGAAAGCGGGGCGGGCGGGAACATCCGGCGGATGTTCATACTATGCTCGCGCCGGAGCGCGGCAAAGCTCGAATGCATTTCAGCCGCCATCGAACGCGCCATGGCGCGCGCGGCCATGTCGGCGGGCCAGAAACCGCGTTTTCCCTCTGTCTTGTCGTTCAAATGTTCGATGATGGCGAGCGAGTCCCAAACCACATCCTCGCCATCCCACAATATCGGGACTTTCCCGGCGGATGGGGCAAATTCATCCCCCTCCCGCCTCTTGTCCCAATCGGCATCATAAAGGGGGACGGTGACTTCTTCAAAGCCAAGCCCGCTCGCCTTTACCGCCAGCCAGCCGCGCAGTGACCAGCTCGAATAGGCTTTGTTACCGATGACGAGCTTCATATGCGGCCTCCCCTTATTCCTGTACGGCGCTTAACACAGCGGCGCGCAATGCGGCTATCCCTTCGCCGGTTTCGGCAGCGGTCGGCAAAATGACCGGGTGCGCGGCGGGCCGCCGCCGCAAAAATTCGGCGCAATGCGCGGTCATGGCGGCAAGCGCGCTGGGCTTTATCTTGTCCCCTTTGGTGAGGACGAGGTGATAGCTGACCGCCGCTGTGTCCAGCATGTCCATAATTTCTGCGTCAACTGGCTTGGGGCCGTGGCGCGCATCCACCAACAGCATAGCGCGTTTCAACACCGCGCGCCCGCGCAGATAATCATTGATCAGGAAACGCCATTTCTTGACCACCGTCTTGGGTGCTTCGGCATAGCCATAGCCGGGCATATCGACGATCCGAAAGCGCGTCGGGCTGCCGACCTCAAAGATATTTAATTCCTGCGTGCGCCCCGGTGTGTTCGACGCGCGCGCCAATGCCTTGCGCCCGGTCAGCGCGTTGATAAGCGTCGATTTGCCCACGTTCGACCGTCCGGCAAAGGCGATTTCGGGCACATCGGGCGCAGGCAGATGCACCAACGCCGGGGCCGACAGCAGGAAATCGACACGGCCGGAAAACAGCCGCCGTGCGGTTTCTTCCAGCATTGCCGCATCGGGCGCTTCAGCGTTGGGGGAGGGGGTATCGCTCACCTGTTCAGCTTTTCGCCATCGCCTGCTTCATTTCGGGGTAACGCGAATAAAGCAGGCGTTGCTGGGCGATGGTCAGTATATTGTTGGTAATCCAGTATAAAAGCAGCCCTGATGCAAAGGGTGCCATGACGAACATCAGCATCCACGGCATGATGGCGAAAACCTGTTGCTGCACGGGGTCGGGCGCAGGCGGGTTCAGCTTGAACTGCGCCCACATCGAAATGCCGAGCAGGACGGCGAGCACGCCAATCCCCAAAAATGCGGGAACCGCGATGCCGAAATGCTGGCCCAGCGTAATCAGGCTGGCGGGATCGGGTGCGGACAGGTCATGGATCCAGCCGAAAAATGGCTGGTGGCGCATTTCCACCGTCAGCATCAGGCATTTGTACAGCGCATAGAAAATCGGGATTTGGATGAGGATGGGCAGGCACCCGGCGAGCGGGTTGATTTTTTCCTGCTTGTACATCGCCATCATTTCCTGCTGCAGGCGCGGCTTATCATCCGCATATTTTTCCTGCAGCGCCTTCATCTTGGGCTGGACGATGCGCATTGCGGCCATGGAGGCGAATTGTTTTTGCGCAATCGGGAACATCAAGGCGCGGATGATCAGCGTCAGCGACATGATTGCCAGCCCGAAATTGCCGATCATCCGGAACAGCCAGTCGAGCAAATAGAAAATCGGCTTGGCAATCACTGCGAACCAGCCCCAATCGGTCGCCCGGTCGAGCAGGGTGACGCCCCCTTGGTCGGTATAATGGTCGAGCAGGCGGGTTTCCTTGGCCCCTGCGAATAAGCGGCTGGTCTGGGCAAGCGATTGTCCCGACGCGACAATGCGTTCCGCGCCGGCAAAATCGGCTTGGTAAAGCCCACCTGCTGCGCGGCGAAAGCTGGTTTCCACCGGCTGGTTTTGTGCGGGAATGATCGCGCCCAGCCAGAAATGGTCGGTAAAGCCCAGCCAGCCGCCCCTGCTGTGCCGGGTCAGCGTCGCGCCCGGCGCATCGTCAATCTCGGCATTGTTGAACCATGCCGCCGTCCCGTCGAACACGCCCATCGCGCCGGTGTTGATGGTATAGCTATCGGGGTCGGGCGATGTGCCCATGCGGGTCAGATAATTATAGGGGCGCAGCGCAACGGGCGTTGTCGCACCATTGGTCACGCTCTGGCGGATGGTGAACATATATTGCGCATCGACCGACAAAGTGACGGCAAAGCTTTGCCCCGTGGCATTGGTGGTGGTGAGCGTGACGGGAGTGGTCGGGGTCAGGCGCGCACCGGCAGGCGCGCTCCACACCGTCGCCGCATTGGGCGCGCCTGTGCCTGTCCAGCCCGCGCCCGCGAAATAGGCGCGCGCCGTGCCGCCGGGTGCAAACAGCCGCACCGGCGGGCTGCCGCGATCAATCGTCTGGCTGTAATCCAGCAGCACCAGATCATCGACCCGCGCGCCGGTCAGGTTGATAGACCCGCGCAGCGTCGGTGTTTCGATGGGGATGCGCCCGCCGCTCGCCAATGCTGCGGTCAGATTCTGTGCGCGTGGTGCGCTCGCAACCGGCGTGGTGGCCGCCCCCGCCGCGACTGCCGCCGTGTTGGTTCCAGCCGTCGCGGTCGTCGCCGGCGTATTTTTGACGGTTTCGGGGAAGAATTTGCCCATCACCATTGGCCAGCCGAACAGAATCAGCGCGGCAATCAGCGTCGCCAGAATAATATTGCGTTTATCGTCCACGGTTGCGGGCCTTTTTTCGGGGGCAGAATATCGTCAAGGTACGGGGTCATAGCCATGGCCGCCCCAAGGGTGGCAGCGCAATAGCCGCTTCATCGCCAACCATCCACCCTTGAATGCGCCATAACGCCTCAGCGCGGTGATCGCATAGGCCGAACAGCTCGGTTGATAGCGGCACGACGGCGGCAGTACGCGCGACGGGCCGATTTGCCACGCCCGGGCGATAAGGATGAGCACGCGTGCTAACATGGTTTTTGCACTTGGGTGGCCGACCTCATTTCTTCAAGGCGGGTATTGAGCCGTGCCTGTGCTTTTCGCAGGGATTTGGCCATATCGGCGCGCAACCGGGCAAAATCGGCGCCGAGCACATCATTGCGGGCGATCAGCACATGGTCACAGCCCGAGAGGGCATGTTCGGGAAATATGTCGCGGATTAACGCGCGCAGCCGCCGTTTTGCGCGGTTGCGCACCACCGCATTGCCCAGTTTTTTGGTCGCGGTAATGCCATATCCCGCATCGTCCCCGCCAGAATCCCCGCTATCATCACCGCGCGGCTGGACAAGCAGCAGAAATGCGGGGCCCGGCACCCGGACGCCCGCATTAACCGCGAGGAATTGGGAACGCCGCGTCAGGCGGCGCAGCGTAACCGGCTCAGGCCGACAGGCGCTTGCGGCCACGGGCCGGGCCGGCCAGGTGAACCAGGTGGCCGGCACCGGCATATTTATCTATGATAAACAACACATAACGAATATCTACCATAATATTACGGCAAATGGAAGGGTCGTAGTTGATATCGCTCATGGTACCCTCCCAAACGCGGTCAAAATTGAGACCCACCAGGTTTCCATAGGCATCCAGGGCCGGACTGCCGGAATTACCCCCGGTGGTATGGTTCATGGCAATAAAACAGACCGGCATCTTGCCGTTTTTGCCATATCTACCAAAATCCTTGTTTTTATAAAGAGTCCTGAGCTTTTCGGGTACGTCAAACTCATAATCACCCGGTTTATACTTGTCCATTACCCCATCCAGGTAGGTGTAAAAGTCAAATTTAACCGCATCCCGGGGTTGATAACCTTTTACATTGCCATAGGTAACACGGAGTGTACTGTTGGCATCCGGATAGAATTTTTTCTCTTTCATGACTTCCATCTGGGCCTTCATATATGTGCGTTGTAACTGGTTGACACGGGCCTGGATTCCTCCCAATTGTTTAGACACTGCAGTACTGTAAAAACTGCTCAGTTCCTGGAATAACTGGTTGGCTTTTCCCATATCATTGGCTGCCAGTACCAGTTCAGGATTAGCTTTCAGATTAGCTAAAACCTTTTCTCC
>CALFXW010000174.1 GCA_937957805.1 uncultured Sphingopyxis sp. | reverse complement strand
AAATTCGTCGATGAAATAGCGGTGGCCGTGCCGGACCATGCCGTCTGCTGAACGCGCGCCATGCAGCGCCCGCCGCAACAGGCCGGCCATCACCCGTCGCTGCTCGGTTGCAAATCGGCCTGGGTAATCCGGCGGTAATGATATGGCACCCGGTCGATATGCTCCAGCGTCTCAGGCCGCGCCTTGCAATTGAAACCAAAGAAGAAGTGCCGGTCAACCTTGTACCGGTCCATCATCGGCGCATCGGGCGCGCTATCATCATAATAATAATATATGTGCGGCACGCCCTTGGGAACCATGATCAGTTGCACCGCCGCGCGACGGGTCGGCGATATATTGGGGTATGACCAGTGGAGGATCGTGTCATCGAGCGCGAGCATTTCGCCCTTTGCCATGACGACCGGCACGAACAATTCATCCTCCAGCGATTTCTGAACGTCCGCGAAAATATCCTCATGCGCCATATTGCCCGCGCGCACGGCATTGAACCGGTTGTGGCTGCCGGGCATTACGCCCACTGTGCCGTTGGTGCGATCAACGTCGCACAGGGGGATCCACAACGATACCGACTTATGCGCCGGTTCATCGACGAACGACGGGTTCTGGTGGATCGGCACAGGGTCGTAGGCATCACCCGGCACCTTGTCGAACATATTGATGACCAGCGGTTCATAGCCGGGCAGGACGGCACCGACCTTCGCCTCAAGAAAGGCCCAGACCGAATCGAACAGCCTTTCCTTATAGGCGCCGTCATTATTGAAAGCGCTGAGCATGAAATGGGTCGGGATGTGGACATTTTCGCGGTCAAGGCGTTCCGCTGCCGCATCAATAATTTCGGCGAGACGGTCCACCTCTGCTGGCGACAGGAAATGCGTCGTCGCATAACCATGTTCGTTCAGCGCCGCATTCACCCCCGCGTTGCCGAACGGCTGCCAAGGGGCGGGCAGGGCGGGGTAAGGTGCATAGTCGGGGCCGGTAAAACCCCGACCGGCGGGCACCTGTCCCGCCGACGGCAATATTGCTCGTACCGTTCGGCCCGCGTCGCGTCGCGCCCGCCGATATATGCGCCCGGCAAGGCTGCGGGCGCGCTGATATGGCGTGCGCCGCATCCTGCTCCGGTCGGCGAGCGCTTGCGCTGCGGCGCGGGTGCTACGCATGTCGGACAAAATCTTGCGACTGGTAATTTGGCCGGAGCGAATTTCATCGCCCCGCGCGACAAGCGCAGCAATTTCATCCCCATCAAGGCGAAGGTGCGGATTGACACATTTGCCCAGCATTTGTGTTTTGAAAGCACCGGCAATCAGTTCCTGGCCGTTATGTGCTTCAAACTCCTCTGTCTCCATCGAAAAAATCTCTAATAAGTCGGCATCGTCGGGCGATTGACGAAACAGAACACCCCTGCGGTGGCGCGGGATACAGGCCAGCCTGACGGCGAAACGGGGGCGGTCGGTGTCGTTGTCCGGCGACCAATGCAGGGCACCGGCATCGAAAACCACCGCTTCGCCCGCTTTCACGGGGATTGATGTCATTTCCCCTATGACTTCGCTGTCATCGACGGTGTAGGGGGCCGTCATCTGCGGCCCATGCAGGAAATCAATCACCCCGTGGCTGCCCGCATAAATGCTGAGCGGGCCGTTCGCCGCCTCGACATCCTCGAGCGGGCACCAGATGTAAACCGTCGGCCAACTGAGATCTTCCTGCACCGTCCAATCGGTGTGGAGGGGGATTTTGCCCTTGCCGGGCGGCTTGACGAACAATGTCGTGGTGAGCACGCGGTAATCGACCAGCAATTGGTCGATGGATTCGCCAAGATAATGCTGCGCCAGGTCCCGAACTTTGCGCTTATATGCAAAATTCGTGTCCAATTCGGTCATATGATAGGTGACTTGATCGCCGAAACGGCCCGCCGGATCATAATCATCATCCGGCGCGAGCTTTAGCACATCGTCGAGCATCTGGGCCGCATTTTCGGGTGAAAGCAGCTGCGCAGTCACAAAGCCCGAACGGGCGAAATCGGCGTCATGGCTGGGCGACCGGAAAATTGTCCGACCCGCGGAACGCGCCGCATTGGGCGGCGGTGCGTCCTTTGCCATCGCATCCTTGATTGCCGCGATCGTCGTTCTTTTGTCCCGCAGCATTTCCCCATGGTCGATTACGGCCATCATCTCGTCCGATGTCAATGTGATGCCCGGCGTGGCTATCCGGCCAATAACTTCGGTTTCGACCTTGCCCAGCCGGACATCGGTGGTTTGATGTTCGATCCTGTCCTTTCCGTCCATGGACAGGATTTTCGTTTCTTCTGGGTTGGTCGCGCTCACCTGATAGACCACAGGGCGGACGTTTTCGGGCACCATGCCGATCAACAGCGCCATGCGGGGCGTTTCGGTCCGATTATCCTTTGACCCATGCAGGATTGTGGTGTCGAAAAAAATCGCATCCCCGCAGGATACCGGCTGCGGCACCGCAAGGCGCCTTAGTGTGGGGAGTGCCTGTGCATAGGGTCGCGAACCATTATTTGTTATCGGAAAATCATAGATGCTGTGTGAACCGGGCACGAATTCCAGCGTGCCGTTGGCTTCATTCGTATCCGACAAGGCACACCAGATGGTGATGGACGGCCAGTTGACATCGTCATGGAGCGCGTTGTCGGCATGTAGGTCGAGCGCGCCCCGCCCCGGCGGCTTCACGAACAGCGCGGCGGCTGTGTATCGATAGCCCGGCAAAAATGCCTTTGCGCGATCGGCCAGCAATTCACCGCCCATATCGCAGATCGCTTTGCGATAGTCGCGATTGGGGTGCGCGCCGGATTCATGAAAATCGCCGAACCCATTGTTGGTCGGCGACAGATCAACGCCATTTTTCGACAAAATGGCGTCGATGGCGGCTTTGACCGACGCGACCTCGTCGCGTGACAGGAAAGGGCGCACAGCAAAGCCCTCTTTCCACACCTGCGCTTGCAGCGCCGGATCGACAAAAATGGTCTTGTCACCCCACATGGGCCTGTGCCTCCTGATTATCCCCATGGTTGGTGGCAACGACGGGCACGCTGTCCCCACATCCTATGTCCCAGCTGTAATCGCATTTGATCAACTGACGAACGCTTTTCTGGATGACCGACAGATTGTTAATTTCGCCTTTTATTTCCAGTCGCTTGGGCGGGTCATTATAGCCCAGCATCGCAAAGGGGTGCATGGTTTTGGGATCAAGGATGGAACAGCGAACCGCATAATGTCCCGCCATCAGCGGTAATTGCGCGAAGCGGCACCGGCGCACATGCCGACCGGGCAGGACAGGCGTTGGCGCAGGTTCAATCGCGCCCGTGACGCACACCGACAGATCGCCGCTCCAAATCGCAACCCCGCAGATAAGTTCAACTGCAGCGTTGGCGATAAACTCCAGCTCAACGTCCAGACTGCCGCCCGTGCGCAAAGGGCCATCGTCCACTGGCACAATCCGCATATCGACAATATTTATGTCGTCGGCATTGGTGTCATCGTGCATGGCGGGTGAAGGCCGTTCACCCAATAGGGTGAGGAGATGGTCGCCGGCGCGGTGGATATCGCCGTCAAAGACCATTTTTCCATGATCAACCACGATGCCCCGTTCGCAGACGGAGAGCATCTGGACAATTTGGTGCGAAATTAGGATCAGGGAGCCACCCGCATCGATAAACTGCTGGATGCGCGCCATGCATTTACGCTGGAAACGCATGTCGCCCACCGCGAGCACTTCGTCGAGCAGCAACAGATCGCATGGTGCGCTAACCGCGATAGCAAAGGCGAGGCGCATGCGCATGCCCGTGCTGTATGTGCCGACAGGGCTGTCGAACGCATCGTCAAGTTCGGCAAATGTCGCGATTGCGGGGATGATGTCGCGAACCGCTGCCCGTCCAACACCACGGAATGACAATCCCAGTTCGGCATTTTCGCGCCCGGTCAGTTGCGGGTTGAGCCCTTGGCCCAGTTCGATCACCGAATTGACCCGGCCCCGAACCCGAACATCGCCGATGTCCGCCCTTATCAGACCGGCGATGAGGCGCAGCAGCGTTGTCTTGCCCGCGCCGTTCGGGCCCATGATGGCCACCGCTTCGCCTGGGCGGATCGAAAAGGATATGTCATCAACCGATGGGAATTCGCCCCGGCGCGGGCCGGTGCGCTGTCGGGCGAGCGGATTGCATGCCCGCGCAAGGTCGGCCAACCCATAGCGTTGCGCCTGCCGTGGGTCGCGGCAGAAATATTTGCTGACAGCACGCAGTTCGAGCAGCGAACCGGGGGTCATGCTAAGCTGCCCTCGCCGCAATATGCGGCCGGGCGAGTGTGACGGCGAGCCAGCCGAGCGGCAGAGATCGGAAGAG
>CALFXW010000173.1 GCA_937957805.1 uncultured Sphingopyxis sp. | reverse complement strand
CTACACGCGCTCTTCCGATCTCAGCGGCCGCCATCCTCCTCTCCGCCCCCCTGTCTGGCTGTGTCACCAACCCCGAAACCGGCAACCAGCGCCTGTCGCGCGCGGCGATTGGCGGGGTATTGGGCGCGGCGGGTGGCTATCTGCTCGGCGACATCGTCGGCGGACGGCATGACCGAACCGAACGGATTTTGGGTGCAGGGATCGGCGCGGTCGCGGGTGCGGGCGTTGGACATTATATGGACAGGCAGGAGGCGCAGTTGCGCCGCCAGACCGCAGGCACGGGGGTGGAGGTGGAACGGCAGGGCGACCAATTGGTGCTCAACATGCCCGGCGATGTCACCTTTGCCTATGACAGCGCGGCGATTTCCCCGCAATTTCAATCGACGCTGGGTCAGGTTGCGGGGACGCTGCGTGATTACCCCAGCAGCAGTATCGACATTTTGGGCCATACCGATACGCGCGGCACCGATGCCTATAATCAGGGACTGTCCGAGCGGCGGGCGGGCGCGGTTGCCGATTATCTGGCGCGACAGGGGGTGCAAAGCGTGCGCATGGCCACGCGCGGATATGGCGAAACCCAGCCCAAATGCGCGGAAACCAGCGAAGCGGGCTATGCCTGTAACCGGCGGGTTGAAATCCGCATTGTGCCGATAGAGCAGCGTTAAAGGCTGACGAAACTCGCCTTTAGCCCGTCGATGACAAATTGCGCGGCGAGCGCGGCAAGCAAGACGCCAAGCAGCCGGGTGACCACTGTTTCCGCCTTTGCCCCGATGATTTTCATCATCGGCGCGGCGAGCAATAATGCCGCCAGCGTGAGTAACAGGACGAGGAGCAGCGCACCAAAAATAACCAGCGCGCGCGGCAACCCGTCGCTCTGCGCGACGAGCAGCATGACAGAGGCGATGGAACCCGGCCCCGCGATCATCGGCATCGCCATCGGGAATACCGACACATCCTCCACCTCCGGCGTGGCGCGGATGCGTTCGGCGCGGTCTTGGCGGCGTTCGGTGCGCCGTTCAAACACCATATCAACCGCGATGATGAACAGCATGATGCCGCCCGCAATGCGAAAACTGTCGAGGTCGATGTGCAGGAAGTTGAGCAATGCTTCGCCGAACATGGCAAAGAAAACCAGAATGCCGCCAGCAATCAACACCGCGCGGATCGCCATCGAACGGCGCTGCGCATCCCCAGCGCCCGCCGACAGGCTGGCGTAAATCGGCGCGCAACCCGGCGGATCGATGACGACGAACAGCGTGACAAAGGCGGATATGAAGAGGTCGAGCATCAGTCGTTGCCCTTGTCCAATGCCGCCAAATCGAGCGACAAGCCACAGCGCCGGTGCGCCGCGACGATGGTGTTGCGCAGCAAGCAGGCGATGGTCATCGGCCCGACGCCGCCGGGCACCGGGGTTATCGCGCCCGCAACCTGTGCGACCCCTGCAAAATCGACATCGCCGACCAGCCGTGTTTTCCCGTCCCCCCGTTCGGGGGCGGGGATGCGGTTGATGCCAACGTCGATAACGATGGCACCGGGCTTAACCCATTCGGCAGGGACAAAGTTGGGCCGACCAACCGCGGCGACGATAATGTCCGCCGCGCGGCATTTTTCGGCCAGATTATGGGTCCGACTGTGCGCGATGGTGACGGTGGCGCTGGCATTGGTGAGCAGCGCGGCCATCGGTTTACCGACGATATTGCTGCGCCCGATGACAATAGCGTCCTTGCCCGCCACATCGCCCAGCACATCGCGCAGCAGCAATAAACAGCCCAAGGGGGTGCAGGGCACAAAGCCCGTTAGCCCCGTTGCCAGCCGCCCGACATTGACCGGGTGGAAACCATCGACATCCTTGTCCGGGTCAATCCGCGTCAGGACGCGCGCTTCGTCAATCTGCGCGGGCAGCGGCAATTGCACCAAAATACCATCTGTCGCATCATCGCTGTTCAGCCGGTCAATCAGGGCGAGCAGGCTGGCCTCATCGACATCGGCGGGCAGGCGATGTTCAAAGCTGGCCATCCCAGCCTCTACCGTTTGTTTGGCCTTGCTCGCGACATAGACATGGCTCGCCGGATCATCCCCCACCAGCACGACGGCGAGGCCCGCTGGCCGTCCCGCGCGCGTGGCAAAATCTGCCGCTGCCAGCGCGACACGCCCGCGCAGCGCGGCGGCAAAAGCCTTGCCATCGATGATATGCGCGTTCGTGTCGGTCATCCGCGTCCCATCACATCGTCGAAACCGCGAGGTAGGTGAAATAACCCAGCACCGGCCCGCGCAAAATCTGGATGATGACCAGAACGATAAGTGGGGAGAGGTCGAGCGCCCCCAAATCGGGCATGATCCGCCGGATCGGGCGATAGAGCGGCTCAGTCAACCGGTCGAGCGATGTCCAGATCGCCCGAAATGCGTCGTTCGACAGCGAAATGACGTTGAACGCCAGCATGAAGGATAAAATCGCCTGCACGACGATGATCGTCGATGCCACCTGCAGGATGATGCCAATCGCCTGCAGCAGGGAAAGTAACAGCATGGGAATATCCTTTAACCGGCCCTGCGCACCAAAGTGCCCGCGCCCGCCTGGGTGAATATTTCGAGCAGCACGACATGCGCCACCCGTCCGTCCAATATGACCGCAGCCTCCGCCCCGCCGACGACCGCTGACACGCAGGTGTCGATTTTGGGTAACATGCCGCCGGTGATTGTGCCGTCTGATTTCAAACGGGCGATTTTGTCGGGGGTCAAATCCGAAATCAGCGTGCCATTTTTGTCGAGCACGCCCGCGACATCGGTCAGCAAAAACAGCCGTGCCGCGCCCAATGCAGCGGCAATGGCGCCCGCCATCGTGTCGGCATTGATATTATAGGTTGCGCCATCATCCCCGCCGGCAATTGGCGCGATGACGGGGATGAACCCTGCGGCGACCTGTGTATCGATGACGCTGCGGTCGACCTTTGCCGGTTCACCGACAAAACCCAGGTCGATATTCTTCTCTATATTGCTGTCGGGGTCGCGGCGGATGCGCCGCATGGGGTGGGCGCGAACCAGCCCGCCATCCTTACCCGACAGGCCGATGGCGCGCCCGCCCGCCTGCCCGATCCAGCCGACGATTTCCTTGTTAATTGCGCCCGACAATACCATTTCGGCGACTTTGGCGGTTTCGGCATCGGTGACGCGCAAGCCATCGACAAAATTGCTTTCCACCCCCAATTTGCCCAGCATCGCGCCGATTTGCGGCCCGCCGCCATGGACGACGACGGGGTTGATGCCGACCTGTTTCAGCAAGACGACATCGCGCGCGAAATTGGCGGCTGCGGCTGGGTCGCCCATCGCATGGCCGCCATATTTGATGACAAATGTCTTGCCCGCATAGCGTTGGAGGTAGGGCAGGGCCTCTGCCAGAATCTCTGCTTTTTGGGCCGGATCGGGCGTGGCGGTCATAGCGTGAAATCCCCCTTGCCGCTGTCAAGCTGCCGCCCCAGCGCCACCAGTCCGGTGATGATAAAGGGGATGGCGATGAACGACAGCACGACTTTGGCGAGCATCTGCCCCGCCAATAATTGGCCGATGGGGAAAACCCCTGCAAAGGCGATGGTGACAAACAATAATGTATCGACGATTTGCGACAGCGCGCTGGCGATTGCGCCGCGCACCGCCAGCCATGTTGTGCGCGCGCCGGTTGCCGCGCGGCCACGCAGCGCCGCAAATATCGTCACATTCAGCAATTGCGACGTGCCATAGGCGACGATGCCCGCCGCCATCAGCCGTGGGCTTTGCCCCAAAATCATCTCAAAAGCGTGGAGCCGCGCCGCCTCCATCGCGGGTGCAGCGGGCAGGCTGAGCACCAGCAAGGTCAGCAGGATCGACATGATCAGCGGCACAAAGCCCCACAGCACCAGCCGGTTGGCCGTCGATTGACCATGGAGTTCGGCGACCGCGCTCGACAATGCGACGAGCGTCAAAAAGGGGAAAATTCCCGCCTCCACCGCCAAGGGGCCAAGCGCGACCTGTTTATTGCCGAGCACACCGCCCAGCACCACCATGCCGCCATAAATTATGGCATAGAGAAATAGCGATCGGGTGAGCGAACCAGCACGATTTTCCGTCATGGCCAGCGATTAGCGATTTTTGCACCGCTTGCAAAGTAAGATGGGTTCTGATCCTAAAACATCGCCGCCGTTTTGTCCCATGTCGCGCCCAATGCCGCGCGATCATCGGGGTGCGCGATGGCGATGAGCCGCGCGGCGCGTTCGCCATGGCCCGCGTTGCGCAAATCGGCGATGCCAAATTCGCTGACCACCATATCAACCAGACCACGCCCCAGCGTAACCGGCCCCGCGCCCGCCCCCGGCGCGACGATGCGCGGCGTGGTTCCCGCACGGGCAGGCAGTGCGATGATCGACAGCCCGCCGGTGCTGGCGCGCGCGCCGCGCGCAAAATCAGCCAAACCCCCGGGGCCGGATGCCAGCCCCTTTGGCCCCATTTCGCTGTAGACCTGACCCCAAAGGTCAACGCTCATCGCGCCGTTGATTGCACAAAATCGGGGAATGGCGGCGATGGTTGCAAAACCATGCGTCTCGCTTACCCCGCCAAAATGAAAGAGATCGCCCGCCCGCTCAATTGCTGCATATAGCGCTGCGCTGCCAACTGCGAGGCCAGTATTAATCGCCCGTCCCGCCGCCAGCGCGCCCGCATCCAGCAGCGGCAGGACAGCATCGCCAATCAGCCCGCTATGGATGCGCAGTTCGCGCTTGGTGGTGAGCGCGGCCAATATCGCGCCGGGCAATTTGCCAATCCCTGTCTGGATGCACGCACCATCGGGGATGATGCGCGCCACATGCGCGGCAATGGCGCTGGCAATCACATCCTCACCCGCGCTTTCGTGCGGGGAAAATAATGGCTCTGTCCCCTCCACCACCGCATCGAGCGCGCAATAGGGGATATGCGCGCCATGGGTGCGCGGCATTGCCGGGTTGATATGCGCGATACGCAGGGGGATTTGCGGCCATATCTCCGCCAGAAAATCCTGCGCCACGCCAAAACTGCATTGCCCGTCGGCGTCGGGCGGGGTGAGCATCATCAAGGCGGCGTCAATCCGCCCAGCCACAAGATGGCGCAAAATGTCGCTATAGCCGATGGCTAGAAAATCGACCCGTCCCGCCGCCACCCCCTGCCGTAGTGCGGGGGTCAGGAAAAATATCTGCTGGTGCGCCGCATGCGGCAGATAGGGCGCATCATTGATGCCGGGCAGCAACGCGCCGGTGAAATGGAGCGACGGCAAAGATTCGCCCGCATCGTTCAGCGCCGCCAGCCAATATGACGATTCGCCTGCGCCCCCCTGCACCAGCACCCGTGCGCCAGAGGGTAGCAACCGGGCCAGCGCCGCGCCCAATGTTGCACGGGATAATATTTCTGGACTATCTTTCATATTCAATATCATAACTCATGAATCACAAGGCTTGGCTGGAATATGCCGACCGCTGGCGATGCGCGCCAGTGCATCCTCCAACCCCAATCGCCAGACCGGCGTTTCGGCGGGAAAGGCACTGAGCAGGCGGCTCGGCAAAGCGCTGGTGAGGAGGATGAAGCGCCCAAAATCATCGGCCCGGCGGATCAGCCGCCCAAATGCCTGCGCCAGCCGCGTGCGCACCAGCGCATCATCATATGCTGCCGTGCTTCCCCCCGGCTCTGCCCCCGCTGCCAGCCGCCGGGCGCTGTGCGCGATGGACGGCTTGTTCCACGGCACCTGTTCCATCACCACCATGCGCAGCGCTTCGCCGGGCACATCCACCCCGTCGCGCAACGCATCGGTGCCGAGCAGCGCGCCCTTTGGCTCGGCGCGAAACAAATCGACGAGCGCGCCGGTGTCGATGGGGTCAACATGCTGGGCGTAAAGCGCAATCCCTTCGCGCGCCAAGGCATCGGCAATCCGCCCGTGCACCGCGCGCAGGCGGCGGATGGCGGTGAACAGTCCCAAAACCCCGCCCCCTTCGGCAATAATCAGCCGCGCATAGGCGTTGGCGAGCGCGGATATATCACCGCGCTTTACATCATTGATGAGGATGATTTCGCTCTGCCGGGCATAATCAAAGGGGCTGGCCCCGTTGAAATGCGCTATGTCGCCGGGCAGGTGGCGCGCACCGGTTTGCACCTCTGCGCGCGCGCTGTCCCCCATCGCCAACGTGGCGGAGGTGATGAGCAAAGATTGCGCGGGGGCATAAATATGCCGCGCCAATGGCAGCGTCGGGTCGATCCAGCGGCGCATGATGCCGACGTCGATCACGCGCCCCTCCACCCGTTCGATTGCCAGCCAATCGACCATTGCCGCGTCCGGCTCGCCCGCCAAAATCCGCGCCAACAGGGCGCACCATGCGCTGAGCATGTCCATCCGCGCACCAAGGCTGGTGAGCGACCCTTCGGCGCGTTGGCGCGCGGGCGCATCGAGCCAGTCGGGCGGTTCGGCGAGCAGCGCCCTTATCCGTTCGGCCAGCGTGCGCAGCGGGGTCAATATCGCGTCGAGCGCAGCGGCGGCAGCGGTCACCGCATGCAGGAATTCGCCATCGACCACGCCGTCCGCCCCGGCGTGCGGGGGCAGATGCGCCTCCAGCCCATAGCCCGCATCCGCTTCGCCATCGCCGATATTTTGCGCGATGGTGATGCGCCGCACCTTGCTGAGCAGCGCCTCTATCGGCCCATTGGGTGCCGCCCCATCCTCCCCCGCGATACGCGCCAGCCAGCCATCGGCGGGCAGCGCAGATGCGGCATCGCGCGCCGCCTCCAGCGCTTCGCCGCCCGCATCATCATAGCTTGCAATGTCGGAAAGCCGCGCCGCCAGCCCGCGCCGACGCCCGCGATGGCGGCTTTCGGGGCCGATAATCCAGCGGCGCAATTCTATCGCTTCCTGCCCGCTAAGGTCGATGGCGAACAGCGAATCGGCAGCGTCGAACAGATGGTGGCCTTCGTCAAAAATCAGCCGCGCCCCGCCCTCTGCGCCGCCGCCGCCACCACGCAGCGCGCCGATCATCGTTAGCGCATGGTTGGCGATGACAAAATCGGCCTGTTCGGCGGCGCGCACCGAACGTTCGATGAAACATCGCCGCCAATGCGGACAGGCGGCATAAATGCACTCCCCGCGCCGGTCGGTCAGCGCCTGCGCGCCCGCGCGGCGGAACAGACTGGTTAGCCAGCCGGGCATATCACCGCCGGTCATGTCACCGTCGCGGCTATAGGCGGCCCAGCGCGCC
>CALFXW010000172.1 GCA_937957805.1 uncultured Sphingopyxis sp. | reverse complement strand
GGCTTGTGTTGCGGCGCAGCCCGTCCGCCCAATGGGGCGCATCGCGCGCGCTGCGGCTGGCGGATGAGGCGGCGTTGGTCGGCGTCATGCACGGGGCGGGTGTTGCTGCGCCGCAGCCCGTTTATGTGCTGTGCCCCGATGATGGCTTGGGTGAAGGCTATGTCATGGCGCATGCGGACGGCAGCGCCGACCCTGCGCAGATTTTGGCGGGGCCGCATGGGGAGTTGTTGGGTGATGTAGCCCGTGAACTGGCTGCCATCCATGGCGTGCCGACCGGGCAACTTCCCGCCAATCTGCCGGTGATGGATGCCGCAAGCGGCATTGCCCAATTGCGCGCAAGCTTTGACAATTTTGGGGCCGACCGGCCTGTCATCGCGCTGGCGCTCAAATGGTGTGCGGACAATCAACCCCCACCCGTGCCACCGACGCTGGTGCATGGCGATTATCGGCTGGGCAATCTGATGGTCGATGGCGGGCGATTGTCGGCGGTGCTTGACTGGGAATTGGCGCATCTGGGCGATTATCATGAGGATTTGGCCTATGGCTGCATGACGGTCTGGCGCTTTAGCGCGATTGACCGACCGGCATTTGGCCTTGGCACAATCGATGATCTGGTGGCGCTATATCGCGCGGCGGGCGGGCGCAATGTTGACCCGACGCGCTTACGTTTCTGGCTTATCTATCGCACTTTGTGGTGGGCGATCGGCTGTTTGCAGATGGGCGCATATTGGCGCAGCGGCGCGGATAGCAGCATCGAACGCGCGGTAATATCGCGGCGCACGGCGGAACAGGAACTCGACCTGTTGCTGCTGCTTGAGGAGGATTTGTCGCCTGATCTGCGTGACGCTGCGCGAATTGCCGCGCCAGTGCGACCGCCCGCCACGGCGCAGGGGGAGGTTGGCGGCGATGAATTATTGGGTGCGGTCGCCGATTGGCTGATCGCGCACGTGCGCGCCAAGGCGGTGGGGCGCGAAAAATTCATGGCGGCGGTTGCGGTCAACGCGCTCCAGATCGCGCGGCGCGAAGCATCGGAAAATGCCCAATTTGCCGATGCCCCACTCGCCGACGATTTGCTCGCTGGTCGGCAGACGTTGAACAATGCCGCACTGCTTGCCGACTTGCGGCGACGAACGCTGGCCAAATGTCAGCAGGATATGCCCAAATACCCCGCCATCGCCATCGCCACGGCGCGTTGGTGCGCATGAAACTGATATTGAGTCGCAAGGGGTTCGACAGCGGTTCGGGTGGTGGCCCATCCCCTATTGTTGGCGGGGTGCCGATCAGCCTGCCCATCCCCGCCAAGCCACATAAAGACATCAGCCGCACATCCTACCACGACATTGGCCTTGGTGCGTATGTGCGCAATGGCGCGGCGCTGTGCCACCATGACCCCTATTTTGCCGATGGGAGGGTTGCCTTTGGCCAACAAGGCGCTGCGGCGGCGCACCTTACCAACCAAGGCGTGAGCGAGGGGGATATTTTCCTATTTTTCGGGCTGTTTGCGGGGGATGGTCATGCCCCCCATCACCGCATTTTTGGATTTTTGGCAGTGGAGCAGATGTTGGATGTTGCAGCGGGCGATGCGCCGCCCAACTTTGCGCCTGACCATCCGCATTTCCTGAACCCCGATTGGAAAAACAACCGCGTTTTTGTCGGGCGCGGTGCGCGTGCGTCGGGCGCATCACCTGCCTTGCGCCTTTCGGTTGCCGACGGGCCAGTCAGCCTGTGGCGTGTGCCTGATTGGCTGCATAACAGGCGGTGCCTTTCCTTTCACGGTGACCCAAGGCGTTGGTTGCCCGATAACCGGCTGCAAAGCGTGGCGCGCGGGCAGGAATTTGTCGTCGATATTGCGGGAGATGACGCGGCGATGGAATGGCTCGACCAAATCATCACCACAATCGAAAGCGATTGATTTCAGTCGCATATCGCGGCAGCATTTGTCGCCGAGGGGGGGTGGGCGATGGATTTTTCCTTGGGTGATGATCTGGCGGCCTATCTCGCCGAACTCGATGCCTTCATCGAAGCGGAAATCCGCCCGCTCGAAGCGGCGGACGATAATATCCGTTTTTTTGACCATCGCCGCGAATGGGCGCGCACCGATTTTGAAGCCGGTGGCCTGCCGCGTCATGAATGGGAGGCATTGCTGCGCGTTACGGCACGGCGGGCGGATGCCGCGGGGCATTGGCGCTTTTCCGCGCCTGCCCGCTATGGCGGCAAGGACGGCAGCAATTTGTGGATGGCGGTTATCCGCGAACATCTGGCGCGCCGGGGACTGGGCCTGCACAATGATTTGCAGAATGAACATTCGATTGTCGGCAATTTCCCCTTTGTCGCCATGTTCGACCAATGGGGGACAGAGGCGCAGAAGGATGAATTTATTCGCGGCGGCTTTGCTGGCGAACGGCGCGTTGCCTTTGGCCTGACCGAGCCCAATCATGGTTCGGACGCAACACATATGGAAACCCGTGCGGTGCGCGAAACGCGCGATGGCGTGTCGGGCTGGCGCATAAATGGTGAAAAAATGTGGATCACCGGCATGCATGTGGCGAGCCATTGCGCCACCTTTGCCCGCACCCACGGCCAAGCAGGCGATGCACGCGGGATCAGCTGTTTCCTCGTCCCCAACCCCAGCGACGGTCTGGTGATTGAGGAATATCTCTGGACATTCAACATGCCGACCGATCACCCCCGGCTCAGCTTTACCAACGTCTGGGTGCCCGATGATACCTTGTTGGGGGAGGAAGGGCGCGGCCTTTCGCTCGCACAGAGCTTTGTCCATCAGAACCGCATCCGGCAGGCCGCATCTTCGCTCGGCGCGGCACAATATTGTGTCGATGAAAGCGTTGCTTACGCCCGGCAGCGCAAACCATTTGGGGAACCATTGGCGCGCAATCAGGGGATACAATTTCCGCTCGTCGAATTGGCGACCCAATGCGAAATGCTCCGCCTGCTGATCCACAAAACCGCGTGGGAGATGGACAATATTCCCCATGCGCAATGGGAACATCAACTGTCCGACCGTATTTCCATGTGCAATTATTGGGCGAACCGGCTGGTGTGCGAAGCCGCCGACCGGGCGATGCAGGTGCATGGCGGCATCGGTTATTCGCGGCACAAGCCGTTTGAACATATTTATCGCCACCACCGGCGCTATCGTATTACCGAAGGGGCGGAGGAGATTCAGATGCGCAAGGTTGCGGCCTATCTCTTTGGCTATATCGGCCCCAAAAAAGCGGATGGCGGGGCGTGAGCGCGCTGCCGCCGCTCCTCGCCGGGTTGGACGCTGGGGCGCTGGCACGTCTGGGCATTGATGAAAGTCGATTTAACGCGGCAAATGGCGATTATCTTTTCCGACAGGGCGAACCGACAAGCGGCGTCTATATCATCGAACATGGGCGAGTTGCGCTGATCGGGCGGACGCCGGGCGATGGCGAGGTGATGATCGGCGAATTGGGTGCAGGCGAAAGCGTCGGCGAATTATCGCTGCTCGACCAAGGTGTGCGATCGGCCAGTGCGCGGGCGATTTGCGATTGCAGCGGCTGGCGGCTGACGCTCGAACGCTTTCACCCGCTGGCACAGAGCGGCGATGCGGCGGCGCATTTGCTGCTCGACAGGATGCGGATCGAAGTGGCCGAGCGCACCCGCACAACTTTGTTCGACATTGCCGCATTGCTGGACCATGGCGCCGGGGTGGCGCGACAATTGGGCGATCTGCCACCGCCACCGGCAAGCGACGCGGGCAATATGGCGGCGCTCCTCCACAGTTTTCCGGGTTTTGATAGCTTTGACAGCGAAGATTGGGCCGCGCTTGGCACCATGGCGCGGCGGGTCGCTGCACCCCGTGGTACGCTGCTGGCACGCGGCGGCGATGCACCCGAATCCCTCTATGCGGTTGCGCGCGGCGCGGTGCGGGCCACGCTCCCATCCGCACACGGCAATGAACAGATTTTCCTTTATGGGCCGGGCAGTTTTGCCGGAATCGCCCCGATGCTCGACGGGGTGGAGAGGCTGCTCCACCTCGACATGCGTGAAGAGGGTGTGGTTTTCCTGATTGATGGGCACGCTTTGCAGGCATTGCGGCGCGGCGAAAGCAGCTTTGCGCGCATGGTGATGCGTCAGGCAGGCTTGCAAATGGTGCGCGACCTGCGCCGCCTGTCGCGCATCCTAGGCCGGCTGCAACGCGCGGCGGGGAGTATGCGTTAATGTGCCGGATGTTGGGATATATCGGCACCAGTGTCGGGCTGGATGATTTGCTGATCAAGCCCGATTCCAGCCTGATCCATCAGGTGGTGGATGCGCAAATGCTATCGATGCTCAATCTGGCGGGCTATGGACTGGCGGCATGGGATGATGCGATGGCCGACCCGCATCTGCCGCTATTATTTCGTTCAACCGATGTTGCAATTTTTGACCCCAATTTACGTTCGATCGCCACAAAATTGCGCGTGCGCGCGCTGATCGCGCATCTGCGCGGCATTCCATATGACGGGCATGTGGCGGTCAACCGGCAAAGCCTCCACCCATTTTCGCTGGCTGGTTCACCGCTGGTGCTGGCGCATAATGGCGATCTCGCCCGTTTTGGCGAAATGCGCTACGACCTTGTCGCGCATATCCGGCCCGATATTTTGCCGCATATCGCGGCGATGACCGACAGTGCATGGCTCTATGCGCTGATCCTTTCCTGTCTGGATGGGGATGTGGCGGGGCCATGCAGCCTCGATGCGCTGTTGGCGGCAACCCAGCGCGCGCTTGCCATCGTGCGCGACATACGCTCGCGGCGCGGCATCACCCAGTCGTCCTCCGTCAATTTGTTGTTGGGGGATGGGCGCAGCCTGCTCGCGGTGCGCTTTACCTTTGACTTCGGGCGCTTTGAACGACCCCCGTTCCAAGGCGGGGTCAATTTCCTCAGCCTGTGGTACACGATGGGCGCGGCCTATCAATTTGCCGATGGCGAATGGAAAATGACTGGCGGTTCGGCAGGCGCATCCACATTGGTCGCCAGCGAACCGGCAACCCGCGATGTTGCGACATGGGTCGAAGTCCCCGAATATGCCGCCTTGCTGGTCGATGGCGCGGCGGATGGCAGCGCTGCCAGTCCGCGCCGCCGCATCGCCGCGCTCGATATTTAGGATATTCAGCCCGGCTTGCGGAACCGCAGCGTAAACTGGTCAGTGTGCCCGCGGATGGCGGGGTCAAAGACATTGACGCTGCGCGTATCGGCTGGGCGCGCGTAAAGATTGCTTTCCGCGTCGAGCACAAAGCCAGCACCGGTCAGCGCGCTGACGACGGCGGCGCGGTCAATCCGGTGCAACCGGTCCACATCGCGTGTGCCGCTGTCCGCCGCTGCACTATGGTCCACCACCACCAAAACGCCCCCCGGTTTCAGCGCGGCAAATAATGCGCGGCTCGCCCGTGTGCTGGTATCGGCGGGCAAGGCGCTGAGGTAAAGGTCGTGGAAATTCTGCACGGTGATGATGGCGTCGAGCGGCACGGGAAATGGCGGGGCGGCGGCGGGGCCGGTCACCGCATCGACATTGACATATGCCGCATCAACCTGGCGCTGTTCCTCCCCATATTGGGCGCGAAAGGCAATAAATTCGGCCGGCTGAAAGGCATAAACATGGCCATTGGGGCCAACAGCGCCGCTCAATATCCGGGTCAGATAGCCACCACCCATGACATAATCGCCCACCGTCATGCCGGGACGGATGCCGGCAAAGGCCAATAATTCGGCGGGGAGGCGAGCGGCATCCCGCTCACGCTCGGCGGCGGGACGCGCCGGATCGGCCAGCGCAGCGGCATAATCGGCACTGACAGGCGCGCTTTGTCCCATTGTCGTGCAGCCCGAAGCGCTGAGGAAAGTGGCGGCAGCAAAAATGCTCAAAATGGGTAAGCGCATGATTTCTCATCCCTATCTTTCATGGCATTCTATGTGCCAATAGGTTGCGTGACACCGATGTCCGTGGCAGCATAAACCCGTTGGAGCCTTTGGCAAAGGGATGGGTGATATGCATGATCTGGTGATTCGCGGCGGCACGATTGTCGATGGCAGCGGCACGGCTGCCTTTGTTGGCGATATTGCGATCGACGGCATGACAATCAGCGCGGTTGGCGGCGTTATTTCTGCCGGGCGCGAGGAAATTGACGCGACCGGCCTGGTTGTCACCCCCGGCTTTGTCGATGTGCACACCCATTATGACGGACAGGCGACGTGGGACAGCGAAATGGCTCCTTCGAGCTGGCATGGCGTCACCACGCTCATCATGGGTAATTGCGGGGTTGGCTTTGCCCCTGCGCGCCCCGACCGGCATGATTGGCTGATCGGCCTGATGGAGGGGGTGGAGGATATTCCGGGCACCGCGTTGGCAGAGGGGATGCGCTGGAATTGGGAAAGCTTCCCCGAATATCTTGATGCGCTCGAACAATTGCCGCGCACGGTGGATGTCGGCACCCATGTGCCCCACGGCGCGGTGCGCGCTTATGTGCTGGGTGAGCGTGAGTGCCCCGGCGCGGTACCAACGGCAGCGGATATTGCGGCGATGGCCGACATTGTGGAGGATGGCGTGCGCGCGGGTGCGCTCGGCTTTTCGACCAGCCGCACCGTGCTCCACAAATCGGTGGATGGCGAATTGGTGCCCGGCACGACCGCAACCGCCGAAGAATTGGTTGAAATTGGCCGCGCCATGGGCCGTGTTGGCCATGGTGTCTTTGAAATGGCGAGCGACCTTCGGCGCGAATGGAATGAATTTGTCTGGATGGGCCAGCTTAGCCGCGAAACCGGGTTGCCGGTAACTTTCGCCGCGCTCCAATCCATCGCCAAGGAATTGCCGCTCAGCGAACAAATCGCCACGATGCGCGATGAAAATGCCAAGGGAGCCAATATCGTCGCGCAGATTGCGCTGCGCGGCAATGGCGTCATCATGGCGTGGCGTGGCAGCGTCCATCCCTTTCGTTTCCGGCCCGCATGGGCGGAAATCGCCAGCCTGCCTTGGGACGCGCAAAAGGCAAAATTGCTCGACCCCGCCTTCAAGGCGCGTCTGCTGGCTCAGGAGAATGATTTTTCCGCCGCGCCCAAGGATATTATCGGTTTTGTCATGGCGGTGTCGTGCGGCTGGGCCATGCAATATGAAATGGACGCCGATTTTGACTATGAACCCGATGATGCGGCCAGCGTTGCCGCGCGGGCGGCAGCGGCGGACACTTTCGCACGCCGGCGCTGGTTGTGCGAACATTATGACAGAGTCGCTCCGCGGCCCGCGTGAGCCAACTGCG
>CALFXW010000171.1 GCA_937957805.1 uncultured Sphingopyxis sp. | reverse complement strand
CGGTCATTGCAGGCGGTGCTAAACATATGTGACGCAAAAGGGAAGGACGTGCACGCGCACCGTAAACTCCGCTCCGATACCAATCCATCACCAAAATATGCGCCCTGCCTGGGTTTCACGAGAGAGGCGCAGAGGCGCAGAGATTATGTTCCCCTCCCCTCCAGAGGAGGGGGTTAGGGGGTGGGAGTTGCCCCTTCACTGGATTGCCGCGTCGCCTGTGGCGCCTTGCAATGACGATGCCTGATGCACAACATCTTGGTGGCTTGGCGCGAACCAAATATGCCGGAAATCCCTCACGGCTCGTGTCTCGACTTCGCTCGACACGAACGGATAAGGGGATGCGCCCCCACCCCCCGTTCGTATCGAGCGTGTCGAGATAGGAACGGGAGGAGCGCAGCGCGGACATATGTTGTTTTCGCGCAGGGGCGCACATCCGCCCCCTATTCCGCTGCTGCCAGTGCCGGGTCGCTTAGCGGGTGGGGCAGGCGTTCGAGCATTTCCTTGGGCACCACCTGCCAGAATTTGCCCAGATTGCGGTCCCAGTCGCGCAATATTTCCTTGGCCCAGCCGCTGTCGGTGGCGGCAACATGCGCCTCCACCCGGCCGCGCAAATCAGCGGCCCAATGCGCGGCGCTGACGCGCTGCCAGATGATGGTGTCGCCATTGGCGTGGGCGGCAAAGCGTTCGGCATCATCAAAGACAAACGCCATGCCGCCGGTCATTCCCGCGCCGAAATTGGCACCGACATCACCCAAAATCACCGCCGTTCCGCCGGTCATATATTCGCAGCCATTGGCCCCGCACCCTTCGACGACGACATCTGCGCCCGAATTGCGCACCGCAAAGCGCTCGCCCGCTTGGCCGGCGGCGAATAATTGCCCCGATGTTGCGCCATAAAGGACGGTGTTGCCGATGATGCTGTTGTCGCGGGTGAGGAGGGGGGAGCGCACCGTCGGGCGCACCACAATCCGCCCGCCCGACAGGCCCTTGCCGACATAATCATTGGCATCACCAAAGACTTCGAGCGTGATGCCCTGACAGAGGAATGCGCCGAGCGACTGCCCCGCCGTGCCGCGCAGCCGGACATGGATATGCCCGGGGTTGAGCGCGGCCATGCCATATTGCGCGGTGACTTCGGCCGACAGGCGCGTGCCCACCGCACGGTCGGTGTTGCGCACCGCATAGGTTAATTGCATGCGTTCGCGCCGTTCGAAAACCGGCCGCGCGTCGCGCAGCATCTGCGCGTCCAGCCCGTCGGGGACGGGGTTGCGGTGGGTTGAAATATTGAACCGCCGCGCGGCATCGGGCGCATCCACCTTGGCCAAAATCGGATTGAGGTCGAGGTCGTCGAGATGTTCGGCCCCCCGGCTCACCTGTTTTAGGAGTTCGGTGCGCCCGATAATGTCGTCGAGGCTGCGAAAGCCGAGCCGGGCCAAAATCTCACGCACTTCCTCTGCAATAAAGCTCATCAAATTGATGATTTTTTCGGGGCTGCCGGTAAATTTGGCGCGCAATTTTTCATCCTGCGTACACACGCCGACCGGACAGGTGTTGCTGTGGCATTGGCGCACCATGATGCAGCCCATGGCAATCAGGCTCATCGTCCCGATGCCAAATTCCTCCGCCCCCAAAATCGCGGCGATGACAACATCGCGCCCGGTCTTGAGCCCGCCGTCGGTGCGCAATTTCACCCGATGGCGCAGACCATTGAGCGTGAGCACCTGATTGACTTCGGACAGGCCCATTTCCCACGGCGTTCCGGCATATTTGATGCTGGTTTGCGGGCTGGCCCCGGTGCCGCCGACATGGCCGGAGATTAAGATGGCGTCGGCATGTGCCTTTGCCACCCCGGCGGCCACCGTGCCGATCCCGGCGGAGGAGACGAGTTTGACGCACACCCGCGCGCGCGGGTTTATCTGTTTCAAATCATAGATTAGCTGCGCCAGATCCTCGATCGAATAAATATCATGGTGCGGCGGCGGGGAAATCAGCGTGACGCCCGGCGTCGCATGGCGCAGCCGCGCGATCATGTCGGTGACTTTGAAGCCGGGGAGCTGCCCGCCTTCGCCCGGCTTTGCCCCTTGGGCGACCTTTATCTCTATTTCCTCACACGCGCCCAGATATTCGGCGGTGACGCCAAATCGCCCGCTGGCAATTTGTTTGATCGCGCTGTTGGCATTGTCACCATTGGGATAGGGTTTGAAACGCAACGCATCTTCGCCCCCTTCGCCCGACACCGCCTTGGCCCCGATGCGGTTCATCGCAATCGCCAGCGTTTCATGCGCTTCGGGGCTTAGCGCGCCCAGCGACATCCCCGGCGTGATGAACCGCTTGCGGATTTCGGTGATCGCCTCCACCTCCTCAATCGGGATGGCGGTGCGATTGTCGGCAAACTCCAGCAAATCGCGCAGATAAATGGGCGGGCTGTCGTGCACCGCGCGCGAAAAGGCGAGGTAGGTGGAGTAACTGTCGCTGGCCACCGCGCTTTGCAGCAAATGCATATGGGGCGCCCCCCATGCGTGCGGTTCTGCCCCCTGTCTCTGGCGGTAAAAACCGCCGATGGGCAGATGCACGACACCAGCATCATAGGCCGCGTCATGCCGTTCGGAGGCGTTGATATAGAGCGAAACATACCCCTCGCCCGATATTTTGGCGGGCATGCCGGGGAAAAATTCATTCACCAATGCGCGCGACAGGCCGACCGCTTCAAAATTATAGCCGCCGCGATAGGAGGAGATGACGGCAATCCCCATTTTCGCCATGATTTTGAGCAGACCATCGTCGATCGCCTTGCGATAATTGGCGATGCAGACATCGATGCTGCGTTCACCAAACAGCCCGCGCCCGTGGCGTTCGATTATCGCTGCTTCGGCCAGCCATGCATGGACGGTGGTTGCGCCCACCCCGATCAGCACCGCAAAACCATGGGTGTCGAGGCATTCGGCAGACCGGACGTTGAGCGAGGCATAGCTGCGCAGCCCCATGCGCACCAAATGGGTGTGGACGGCGGCGGCGGCGAGCACCATCGCCATGCCGACATTGTCGGCGTCCTGCGCCTCATCCGTCAGGAATAATTCGCTGCGCCCCGCGCGCACCGCCGCCTCGGCTTCGTGGCGGATGCGTTCGAGTGCGGACTTCAGCCCGGCCGCCCCGCTGCCGCGCGGAAAGACGCAATTAATCTGCTGCGTTGCATCGCCAAAGGCGGCGCGCAGCCGTGCCCAATCCTGTCCAGAAAGGACGGGGCTGTCGATGACCAGCAATTGTTTATTCTGCCCGCTCTGGTCGAGGATGTTGGCAAGGTTGGCAAAACGCGTGTTGAGCGACATGACATGGCGTTCGCGCAAACTGTCGATCGGCGGGTTGGTGACTTGGGAGAAATTCTGCCGGAAAAACTGGTGAATCAGGCGTGGCTTGTCCGAAATGACGGCAAGCGGCGTGTCATCGCCCATTGAGCCAATGGCTTCCTTGCCCCCCTCCACCATCGGGCTGAGGATAAGCTCCATATCCTCCAGCGTTTGGCCCGCCGCGACTTGCAGGCGCACCAAAGATTCCCCGCGCGGCAGCGCCGCCGCATCGGCCACCATCGGCAAATCGGCCATGGTGCGGAACTGCGCGACCATTTGCCCATAGGGTTGTTCGGCGGCAATCCGGTCTTTTATCGCGCCATCGTCGTAAAAACGCCCTTCGGCCAGATCGACCGCGATCATTTCACCCGGGCCGAGTCGCCCCTTTTTGACGATCTGCGCCTCGCTCACCTGCACCATGCCGCTTTCGGAACCGACGATCAGCAAATCATCATCGGTGATGGTATAGCGCAGCGGGCGCAGCGCGTTACGGTCCATCCCCGCGACCGCCCAGCGACCATCGGTCATGGCGAGCGCGGCCGGCCCGTCCCATGGTTCCATGACGCTGGCAAAATAACGATACATGGCCTGATGTTCGGCGCTGATGCCGGGGCGGTGCGCCCACGCTTCTGGCACCAGCATCAGCTTTGCGGTGGGGGCTTCGCGCCCCGAGCGCACTATGGTTTCAAACACCGCATCCAATGCCGCCGTGTCCGACGCCCCGGCGGGGATGACGGGCTTTATCTCCTCCGACATGTCGCCAAAGGATATGCTGGCCATCTTTATCTCATGGCTTTTCATCCAATTTTTATTGCCGCGAATGGTGTTAATCTCCCCATTATGGGCGAGACAGCGGAACGGTTGCGCCAGCCACCATTGCGGGAAAGTATTGGTGGAATAGCGTTGGTGGAAAATCGCCACCCGGCTGATGAAGCGTTCGTCGGCAAGGTCGGGATAGAAAACCGACAGGCTTTCGGCGAGGAAAAGTCCTTTGTAGACAATCGACTGGCACGACAGGCTGCAAATATAAAAATCGGCAATTTGTGCTGCGATAATCGCTTTTTCGATGCGCCGCCGGACGAGGTAGAGCGTCTTGTCAAACTCCGCCGCGCTCATAGCTTCGGGATCCGGCCCCGCGATCATTATCTGTTCGATTTCGGGGCGGGTGCGCTGTGCCTTGTCGCCAATGACCGACACATCAACCGGCACCTGTCGCCAGCCGTAAATGGTGAAACCAGCCTCGATAATCGCGCTTTCGACGATGGTGCGACAGCTTTCCTGTGCGCCCAAATCGGTGCGCGGCAGGAAAATCATGCCGACCGCCAGCCGGTTGGGGCGCACGCGGTGCCCCGAATGGGCGATGGCTTCGTCAAAGAAACGCACTGGCAGGTCGATGTGCAGCCCCGCGCCATCGCCCGTCTTGCCATCGGCATCGACCGCGCCGCGATGCCACACCGCCTTTAACGCGTCGATAGCGGCGGTGACGACGCGCCGCTGTGCCATCCCCGAAATGGCCGCAATCAGCCCGACACCGCACGCGTCCCCTTCAAATTCGGGGTGATACATCCCCTCCCGCGCCAGGCGTTCATGTTCTGCGGTGGGCAAGGGGGCGTCATACATGGTCTTGGGGCCTGTTCATTAAGGTTCGTTCTGATCGGTATCTTTGGCGATGATGGATTGGGCTGCGCGCATATATTCTTGCGCCGCAGGCAGGCCAGCCGCCTCTATCGCTTGCTCGATATTTTGTTGCCATTCGGCAAGTTCGGGGGCCAGCGCCACTTCGTTCAAATGCTGCGCATAAACCAGACCATTGGGGGTCTGCATAAAGCCCAGGATGGCGTTCAACGCATTTACGTCATAGGTGCGGGCGTAACCGATGGCGGATGCCCGCTGCAAGGCGGGCAGTCGTTCCAGCAAAACGTCCCCTGCCGCGTCCAGGACGGCGGCCAGAAATTCTTCGAACGGGCGGCGCATTTGGGGAAAACGGCGCAACAGTTGCTTGGTTTCGTCATTTTCACGAAGCGCGTTCATTCGTGTCCCGGCATAAACGTCCATCATTTGATTCACCCACGCCGCTCGGTCGTTTGGAATGGTCAGCGCGACAATCTGTTCGGCGATGGCAAAGCGCGCCGGGTCAATATCGGCGGGCAGGGCGTCGGTTGCGGGCGCGGCATCGGCGGCGGGCGCTTCGGCGGCGGGCGCGGCTTCGGCCGGTGTTTCAGCTGGCGTTTCGGCGGGCGCGCTGTCCTGTGCCCATACTGGCGTTGCCAATGCCAACAGGCTGATACCAAATAATATTTTACTATTACGAGCGATTTGCATGATGTTTACCCCAGTGTCGCGCCATTTTTCAAATAACGCTGCACATGTTCTGCCACATCACGCCCATCGCGCAAGGCCCAAACAACTAAACTTGCCCCGCGCACAATATCACCGCCGGCAAAAATACCATCGATACTGGTCATCATCTGCGTATCGACACGCAAAGTCCCCCAGCGCGTCACCGCCAGCTCACCGCTGCCGAACAGGCTCGGCAGATCCTCTGCATCATAGCCGAGCGCGCGGATGACCAGATCGGCGGGGATGGTTTGGCACGGCGTATCGTCCGCCTCGACACTGCGCCGCCCGCGCATATCCGCGCGGCCCAGCCGCATTTTGCGCACCAACAGCCCCGTGACCTTGTCGTCGCCCAAAATCGCTTCGGGGGCGGACAGCCAGTCGAACTGCACCCCCTCCTCCTCAGCATGGGCAACTTCCCGCTGGCTGCCGGGCATGTTCGCGCGGTCACGCCGGTAGAGGCAGCGCACCGATGCCGCCCCTTGGCGGATGGCGGTGCGCACGCAATCCATCGCGGTATCGCCGCCGCCGATGACGACGACATGCCGCCCCGCCGCGTTCAATTGTCCGTCGGCAAAAGCGGGCGGCACCTCCCCAAAGCCCACACGGTTGGCGGTGATGAGATAGTCGAGCGCCTCCACAACGCCCGCCATATCATCGCCGGGGATGGTGAGGGGGCGGGGCGCATAAACCCCCGTTGCAATCAACAGCGCATCATGGCGCGCGCGCAATTGGTGGAGCGTCGCGTCCGTCCCCACCGCAAAGCCCAGTTCCAGCTTTATCCCGCCCGCCACCAGTCGCGCGATCCGCCGTTCGACCACCGGCTTTTCGAGCTTGAAACCCGGTATGCCATAGGTGAGGAGGCCGCCCGCCCGGTCATGCCGGTCATAAATGGTGACGTCATGCCCGGCGATGCGCAGATGTTCCGCCGCCGCCAGCCCCGCTGGCCCCGCGCCGATGATGCCAACCGATTGGCCGGTGGGGCGGCCGGGGCGCAAATCTGCAACCCAGCCCTCCTCCCACGCGGTATCGGTGATATATTTTTCGACCGCGCCGATGGTGACTGCGCCATGCCCCGCGCTTTCGATGACGCAATTCCCCTCACATAATCGGTCTTGCGGGCAGATGCGGCCGCAGATTTCGGGCATGGTCGATGTCGAATTGGACAGGGCATAGGCCTCTTGCAACCGGCCCTCCGCCGTCAGGCGCAGCCAGTCGGGGATGTGGTTGCCCAGCGGGCAATGCACCGAACAATAAGGAACCCCGCATTGCGAACAGCGCGCCGATTGGCGCTGCGCCACGTCAGGCGCATAGCGTGCGGCGATTTCGGCAAAATCCTCCGCCCGCAAGGCGGCATCGCGCTTGTCGGGGTAGCTTTGTCCTTCATCGACAAATTTCAACATGTGGCTTTCCGCCATCTGCTTTCCCTTTGATATGACAGCTATTTGACCGCGTTGGTGCGCGACAATCCTGCCCCATGGACATGCGCATAAGCAGCCGCGCACGCCTTCGTCGCGCAATTGCGGCAATATGGAAAATGATATTGTCTAATATTTTTGGTGCGGCGCAATATATACGCCGACGGGTGAAATTATCTTGCCCATATAGTAAACGCTATTTCCTATATGGCTTGATTCCCATCCGTCCCGTATAGTCGATTCGCTGCAACAGCGGGCGCTGCGCGGCGGGCAGGCTGGCCAGCCAGTCATCGGTCGCGGCGCGTGCGCCCTGCCAATAGCCATAATCATCGATGAGGAGGATGCCGCCGGGGCTGAGGCGCGGCCATAAATGCGCCAGTTCATGCGCGGTGCTGGCATACCAGTCGGTGTCGAGCCGCAGCAGCGCAAGGGTGGGCGGCGCGGCGGCGGGAATGGTTTGTGCGACATCACCCGCAACATAATGGACGCGCGCGGGGGCAATGCCGCTCTCTGCCATATTCGCCTGCACCATTTCGAGCGGTGCAATCCCCCAGAATGGATCATCGGCATTTTTGGGGGCGTCGGCCAAAATTGCTGCGGCATCGCGCCCGCTCATCGCCTGCACATCACGCGCGTCGGGCGGGGTCATCCCGGCAAAAGTATCGAACAAATATATGTGGCGGCCATCATCGCCAAAATGGTTGAGCGCGCGGGCCATCAACATCGCCGAACCACCGCGCCACACCCCGCATTCGACAAAATCACCCGGCAAACCGCTGGTGATGATATGCCCCACCGCCTGCCACAGGGCGTAGCCGCGTTCGATGCTGGTCATCGTCCGGTCGGCAATTTCGTCCCAGATTGCCAGAAATTCGGGTTCAAGATCAAAATATTGGCTCACGCCACCCGTTCCAGCCAGCCATCGACGTTCCACGTCACATTGCGCCCGAACCAGTCGCAATAATCGCGCCGTAATTTATATTGCGCGCCATGTTCGCCCAAAAACCCGTCAATCGCGCATAGCGGCCCGCCGCCATAATCCGCCGCGACGCCCATGGCGGTCAAAATCCCGTCCTCCACCACCAGCCAGTCGCCAAGGCGCAGCAAAGGGTGGAAAAAATCCAGCACCGCGCGGGTGGTAATGGCCATATGGTCGGCATCCTCCACCACCAGCCACGGGTGGGGCAGGGGGGCAAGTGTGGCCAGCAAGGGCGCAAGCGCGCGCGCATCCGCCCCATGGAAAGTCACCATCGGGTCGTTGACATCCCCCACCTGCGCAAGGTCGATGCTGTGCACCGCGCCAGTGATGCCATGACAGCGCAATTGGTCGGCAAACCATAATGCGCTGCCGCCCCGGTGGCTGCCGATTTCGATAATCGTGGTCGGGCGCAGTTCGCCAATCAGCCGCGTGTAAAGCGCCAGATCAAACGGGTTTTTGAGCATCGGGACACCGCGATATTCGCCCGCCATCGTGCCCGTCTGCACCGCCATAATCTGGTCATAGGACAGCATGGTGCGGCCATCATCCGCCATGGCGCATTTCCAGATAATGGGTGGCGGCGGATTCAAGTATCGCGCGCTGATCACCCTGCCATCTTGCCGCCGCACGCGCGAAAAGTGCGCGCGCCTCCCCCTCCTCCATCCGCTCGATCAAATCGCCGCGCAGCCGTTCGGGCGCGATTGCACGGGCATAATGGAACACCACCGAATTGCGCTGCGTGTCGGTGATGATGTCAAAAGCGTCGGCAAAATATTCCATCGTCAGGTGGATCCAGCCTGTCCAACTGCCGAACAGATAATCCTGCTGGACGATGATGGATTTGCCGGGGATCAGCGCGGGGAAAAAATTGGCGGTAATCCAGTCGCACACCGTCCAGTGCTTGGCGACGTCGATGAACAAAATCTCGATCGGCCCGCCCGTCCATGGCCGGGCGGCAATGTCGCCCGCATGCACCGCTATCAGCCCTGTTATGTCGCGCGTAGCCGTGTCGAACCGCTGCCGGGTGGAGGCGCCCGCTGCGATTTCCCGCGGAAAATAAATGCCGCGTGTCCAATCCTCCACCTCAAACAAATCATAGCTGTGGATGAGCGGCTGGTCGCCCAGCCCGCGCCGCGACAGGTGCCGCCGCAACCCGTTGGCGAGCGCCAGCGTCGAACCGCCCAGAAAACACCCCGCATCGATAATCGCGCCTTCGCCGGTGAAATAATCGCCCGCCAGATGGTCGAGCAATTTCAGTTCATCGGTCAGCAGCATGGTGACCGCCCCTTGCGCCAAGGGCGGGATGGGCGCGGCGCGCCAATCCCCCTTGGCCAGGGCTGCAAGGCGGGGGTCGTCGCTGGTGCTTTTGCGGCGGCGCGTGCGGTTCACCCGCAATATTTCGAGAATATGGTGGATCATGCGCGGACAAACACCATCTGCACCGTGTTGGCGTTGCGGGTGATTTTGGGGTCGTTTTTATGGCTAAAGCGGCTCCACAACCAGACGATGGGATAGGTGATGGCACGCGCCAGCGCCCCTTTTTCCAGCGCAATTTCCCATGCAATCCAACCCAATGTCTGCGCCGCACCATGCACCGCGCGCGCTTCGACCAGCGACAGGCCAACCCGTTCGCCCGCGCCCTGCAAACCATCAACCGTAAAGCGGCGATAATCGCCGGGGCAGGGGTGAAGGGGCTGCAAAAAGGGGATGGCGATCAGCGCATGTCCGCCCGGGCGCAGCACCCGTGCCAGTTCGGCCATCACCGCCCGGCTGTCGGCGACATGTTCAATGACCGCATTGCAGATCAGGCTGTCAAAGCGCGCATCGGCAAAGGGCATCGACTCCAACGGGCCGATGACCGCGCCCGCCAGATCGCTGGCGATATCATAGTTGGTGAGCGATTTTGCCCCCGCATCGCGCAGGAACGCGCCAAGGTCGCGGTTGCCGCACCCCGCGTTCAGCACATCGCCGGTCAGATAATGCGCAACCGGGGCAAGTTCGCTTTCCAGCGATTGAAAATGCACCGGGCCAACGCGCGTCAATGCCGGTTTCTTGCCCATCGCTGCCCCATGCTCCCCACCCATTGTCCTGGGCGGCGTATCGCAGCGCATGGGCTTTGGCTAGGGTAAAGCGGTTGACCTGCCCAACGCGCGGCAATAGCGACCGGACATGGATTTTGCCGCCGCCCATGCCGACCTGCCTACGGGCGATTATGTCGCGCCCGATCTGGCGGTCATCCTGCCCGATGCGGCCTTTCCCCACATGGTGCGCGGCAATGTCGCCGACAATGACTGGCGATATTTGCGCCGCCACATTCCCCATATTTGGTATGTTGATGCGCGCAGCCCGCAAATGGGTTTTGTCAGCCGGGATGAGGCGGCAATCCTTTATAATCAGGCGCTGGCTTTTGCGGGCCAATCCGCGTTGGAAATCGGCTGTTGGCGCGGTTGGTCGAGCGTCCATCTGGCGGCAGGCGGGGTGATGCTCGACATCATCGACCCCGCGTTGGCCGATGCTGCGCACCGCGATGATGTGGCAGGCGTGATGGAACGCGCCGGGGTGCGCGCCGATGTCCGATTCCACCCATGTGCCAGCCCCGATGGCTTGGCCGATGTTGCCGCCGCGCGCGGGACGCCATGGTCGCTCGCCTTTATCGATGGCGATCATGAAGGGGCGGCGCCCAGCCGCGATGCGCTCGCCGTCCTGCCCCATATGGCCGATGATTGCGCGATTTTGCTCCACGATGTCGCATCGCCCGATGTTGCGGCGGCGCTCTATGTGCTGGAGGGGGCGGGGTTCAACATCCGCCTGTTCCAGACGATGCAGATTATGGCGATTGCATGGCGTGGGCGCGCGGTGCCCGTCGCGCACCGGCCCGACCCGACCATCGATTGGGAATTGCCGCACCATCTGCTCGGTTGGCCTATTTCGGGGGTGTCACAGCGCGGCTGGAGCGTTGCGCAGCGCGATGCACTGGCGGCAAGCCACGCCGCGCTCAGCACGGTGCAGGCGGCACATGACCATGCGCAGGCGATGCTGGGTCATATGGAACAGCGGGCGCAAGCGGCGGAACGTGGGCTGACAGCGCGCTTGCTGCGCCGCCTGAGGGGAGGGTGACTTTGGCGGCCCCCACCCATATCTGCATTATTTCGAGCGAAATTGTCGGCCCGTTCCGCAACGGCGGCATCGGCACCGCGATGACCGGCCTCGCGCAATGTCTGGCCGAAGCGGGCATGCGCGTCACATTTTTGTTCACCGGCGGCAGCAGTGTCGGCGCGGCGGCGCGCGACAAATGGACGCGCGATTTTGCCGCGATGGGCATCGACCTCAAATGGTGTGATGTTCTGGGCAATGCCGACGGCGCGGTTGCGCAACATGGCCTCACCATCCCGCAGGCGGTGTGGCAGGCATTGCAGCAAATCCGTCCCGATATTGCCCAGTTCAACGATTGTATGGGCGAAGGATTATATGCGCTCGCGATGCAGCATCTGGGCGCGGGCGTGCCGGGGATGCGCTCGGTGGTTGCGCTGCACAGCCCCACCGAATGGATTTGGGACATCAACCGCAACCTGCCCGACAGCATTTTGCAGGCGCTCTTTACCCATTGCGAACGTGTGATGTTGCCTATCGCCGATGCTTTGTGGTCGCCGAGTGCATATCTGTTGGGCTGGATAAAGGATCGCGGCTTCAACCCGCCAGAAAACAGCATTGTCCAGCAATATGTGCTGCCGCGCATGCCGCTGATCGGCGGTGACTGGCCCGATGCCGGGCAAGACCCGCCCGCCGCGCAGGCAATCTGCGAAATCGTCTTTTTCGGGCGGGTGGAGGAACGCAAGGGCGCGAAAATATTTTGCGATGCGATGGACATTGTCGGCGATCAACTGGCAGCAGCCGGCGTTGGCGTGTGCTTTTTGGGCAAGGAAGGCACGATTGATGATGGTCGCGCCTTTGACTATCTGGGTGCGCGCGCCAAAAACTGGCGCTTTGCCCACCAGCGGCTTTCCGATTTTGGCCAGCAGAAGGCGCTGGCCTATCTGCAAGGGGGTGGGCGGCTGGCGGTGATGGCATCGCCTGCCGATAATTCGCCCTGCACGGTCTATGAGGCGCTGACGCTCGCCATCCCCTTTATCGCGGCGGATACCGGCGGGATTGGCGAGCTGTTGGGCGCGGATGCGCGCCAAACCCACCTCTTCGCTTATGACGCAGGCGCGCTCGCCGCGCGGATATTGGCGATGCTCGATGCGCCAGCGCCCCCGCCCGCGCCGCGCCAGCAACAGGCGGATTTGCGCGCGGCGTGGGCCGCCTATTTTGCGAAATTGCCTGCCGCGCCGCCGCGCGCGGTTGATCCACCGCGTCCGCTGGCGATTTTGGTCGATGGCGGGGATGGCGCACATCCCGTTGATTGGGCGGCATTGATGCATCATGCAAATGGCGGCGGGGTTGCGCTGGTGACGCATCCACCCATCGTCGATGCACCGGGCGGGGTGGCGGTGCTGCGCAATGGCGCAGCGCTTGATGCATGGCTGGCGGCGCGCGGCGATGCCGATATTTTGCTGCTGCGCGCGGGTTTGATGATCGATGCCGATGTGCTCGGCGCGATGCGCGATGCGCTCTCCACCCATGGCGTTGATGCGCTCTATCCGTTCGTTGAAATGGCTGGCCGTTTGGCACCAAGCGTTGGGGCCTGCCCCGGCTTTGCCTTTGCATCGGGCAGCCTGCCCGACGGCATTGCTCTCGCGCGGGCAAGTGCGCTGGCGCGCGCGCGCGCGGGGCTGGCGTTTGATCCGCAGGGCGAATTTTTCGGACTGGCCGACATGCTGGTGACGCTGCCCGACGTGCATGCACTGCCCTTTGCAAGCGTGGCCGCGCGGGCCGACCAAGCGCCCGCCGAATGGGGGACGCGCGCCACGCGGGAGCGTACCGCCGCCTTTGCACGGGTTGCGCGGCGGGACATTTTCTACATCCTCGCGCAGGCGCAGGCGCAGGACAGGCCCGCCGCCACACAGCGCGCGCCCGCACATATGCGGCGGATGGCGCAGCGGCTCGAACGGGCAGGGATGGGGCGGCTGGTCAACTTTGCGCGCCACCCGCGCGTCCGCCGACTATTGCTACGCTAACCGGGTTAGCGAATGTAACCATTTGGCGAGCGGCGGGCTGATCCGTCCGGCGGTGCGGCGCAGCCGCAAAATATCCCGCAGCCGCGGCCGCGGCGCGTGCCGCGCCAATAATTGCGTGATGAACTGGTGGTGGGCCGCGTTCAAATGACGGGGCATTTTGACCGCGCCCGATGCCATATCGCCGCGCAATGCATCGAGGATGTTGAGGCTTTGGGCAATACTCTGGTCGAGCACGCCGCTCTGCCCGTCCAGCACCCAATGGCCGCGATCAAAAATCTGTTGCGCAATGCCGATACGGTGCGCCACCGTGCGATATTGCCCGTTCGCCATGCCCAATTCGCTGAGCATGACAAAGGGGTCGGCATAGGCGTTGCATTGGTGCAATATCGCGTCGAGCCGGTCGAGCGCCGCCCGATCATCATCTTCAAACATATTGCCATCGGTGCCTTTTAGCGCCCCGAATTGGGCGATCAGGCGGATGGCGTCAAAGCCCCATTGGCGGGCGAGCGCGATGGCGAAGGGAATATCCTCCATCGTCGATTTTTGCACCGTATATTGCCAGACGAGCGACTGGATTTTGCCACTGCGCCGCAATTCGGAAATGAAATCCACATTGGCACACAGCCGCGCCCAATTGCCGCCAATGCGTATTTTTTCATAAGTCTCGGCGCGCCCCCCGTCGATGGAAAGCGCCAGCACTTGCAGCCGGTTATGGCTGATGCGCTGCCAAAATGCCGGGGTAAAGCCGGTGGCGTTGCTGGTCATGCTGACAGCAATTTCGCGGCTGGAAAAAATATCGCTTTCGAGCAGGCGGACGATGTCGCGCATGATGGTAATTTCGCCCGCGCCCGAGAAACTGATTTCACGCAGCGAACCCAGCATTGCCGCCGCCTCTATGTCGGCGCGCGCCTGCGCCACATTCTGCCGTTCGGGCAGTATCTTATCGTCCCGGCACATGGTGCAGGCAAGGTTGCAGCCACGGTCAATATCATGGTTCAGCCATTGCGGCCCGCCCGCTATTTGGGTTTGCCCTTCGTTGATTGCGTGCACTGCGACGGGGCCAGCCTGCGCCATCGGCGTGCCGTTACGCAGCACCGGGCAAATATCCTCCCGGCAGTGGGCGGTATAATTTTCATTGAGGAAGTCGGCCCGCATTTCCTGATAGGCAGGGGCATTCCACAAGGTCGCAATGTCGCTGGTGCGGCTGTTGCCCGCGCGCGGGTTGCCGCGCAACCATTGCCGCGCGCAACAGGGGTAAGCGTCAAAATCAATCCCGATGCCCATCATGGCAAAGGGCATGGTGCAGGCCAATTGGCGGCGCAGCGCCAATCCCCAATTATCGGCAAAGCGCATCCGCGCGATCTGGATGGGGGCGTTTTCCTTACCATCGCCATTCGCCACAAATGTCAGCGTGAAATCGTCGCCCAGCGCGACGCCGCCTGCATCCACCCCGCAAAAGCTCCACCCCTGTGCCACATCGGCGCTGTCGATGGTCGCGCCCGAATGGCCAAGGTGCAGCTGCCCCTTGGCGGGGCTGAAAATTTCCAATTGCAGGTAACGCCCCGCCGCCGTGCGGGTAAAGGATGCGGCGCGCATCTGCCACACAGCGCCGGTTTTCGCCGCTGCTATGCCGGGGCGTTTGACGGGGTCCATGCCGCCGGGGTTCGGCGGCGGGGGCGGGATGTCGTCCGTGGTCAGACGGGCCAGACCAGCGATCGGCGCCATCCCGCCGAACGGTAAATCCGGCTCCACCGCTAATATTGTCATTTCATCCCCATTTTGCATCACAGATAATCGCGCAATTCAGCTTCGAACAGCCGCCACAGGCCAAGGGTGAGGAGGGCGAGCAGCCCGATTTCCGCCCAGAAAATCGCCAAACCATCGACAGGAAATGGTGCGCCGAGCAGCATATGGCGGCTCAGCGCAACCAGATGGCTGAGCGGATTGGCCGCCAGCCATGGTGCCCATTTTTGTCCCAGCAATGCGGCGGGCCAGACAATCGGTGTCAGCCAGAACCAGATTTGCAGTCCGCCGGGCAGCAGGAAACTTGTATCACGCAGCACGATATTGCCGAGCGCGAGGATGAGGCCGAGCGGCAGTATCAGCGCCGCGCTGGCGAGCAGGAGATAGGGCAGGCTCCACCACTGGGCGGCCGGCATATGGCCCATAAAGGCCAGCGCAATGGCCGCGATGCCCAGCAGGCACATCTGTTTCACCACCCCCTCTGCCAGCGATGACAAGGGCCAGAGGATGGCGGGCAGCGGCGCGCGTTTGATGAGCGCGACGTGGCCGGTGAGCGACCCCGCCATGTTGGTTAACCCGTCCGATAACGCAAACCACGGCAAAATCCCGGCAATCAGCATCGGCGCATAGGCGCCATCATGGCGAAAACTGACGACACGCGAAAATATGACGCTGTACACAAGGATGATCAGGCTCGGCTGCGCTATCGCCAGAAACGGCCCCAAAAGTGAATCGGCGTAGCGCCGCCGCAGCCCCGCCCGCGCCAGATAGGGGATGAGCGAGAGATGTTTCCACCCCAATATCCGATTGGCAAGCGATGATGGTTGCGGCATGGCACGTCGGTGCGGCAGGAAGGTTCGCCGCGCAAGGGGAAATTTGGCGATATGGACAGGGATCGGCCAGCGCCAGCACCACAGCCTGTCGTCAGGATCAGCGGGGTTTCCAAAAGATTTCGCCGCCACCGGAATATCCGCCGAACGCGGCACGATCCATGTCCTCCACGACGAACTCCCCGGCCTGCTCTTCGCCGGCACCCACGAGTTTCACGCCGCCCCTGCCACGCTCGCCACCGTCAAACTCGGACGCCGCCTCTTCGGCCGCATCGAACGCCGTCAAAACCAGTGGTGGCTCTACGACGTCCGCCTCGCCGCCCCGTAGGGCAGGGTCCCCGACCCGCCCTCCTTCACGCTCCCCCTTGACGACTTCGCTATAGTCGCAACCTTCCCTCCCTCCGCATCCGCCCGTCCATGCTGCCCCGCACCACCTTTCTCGCCTTCGCCCGCCGCCTCATCGCGGCCGGTCGCGCGCAGGGCGGGTTCGGTGTAGGGGCCGCCGACCGGGTCGTAGACCACGTCCACGCCCTTGCTGCCGGTGAGGCGCTTGAGCTCGTCGCGCAGGTTCGCGCTCGCGTAGTTGATGGTCTCGTCGGCGCCGATCTCGCGGCACAGCGCGCACTTCTCGTCGCTGGAGGCTGCCGCAATGACGCGCGCGCCCACCGCCTTGCCGATCTGGATCGCCGCCGTGCCCACGCCGCCGGCCGCGCCGAGCACGAGCAGGGTCTCGCCGGCCTTCAAGGCCGCCCGGTCGACCAGCGCGTGGTGGGTGGTGCCGTAGGTCAGCACGAAGGCGGCCGCGTCGTCGAAGGCGAAGCCCGGCGGCAGCGGCATCACGACGGCCGCGTTCACGCAGGCATGCGTGGCGAACCCGCCCGTGCCCGAGAAGGCCGCCACCGCCTGGCCCGGCTTGAGGTGCTTGATGCCGTCGCCCACCGCCTCGATC
>CALFXW010000170.1 GCA_937957805.1 uncultured Sphingopyxis sp. | reverse complement strand
GGCAGCAGCGCCACGGCCAGCACCACAGCCACTATCGGCAACTGGGGGGCGGGCGCGCCGGTCATCCAGGCGTGGGCGGCGTCCACCACGGCAACCAGCGGGTTCCACGCCAGCAAGCTGGTCGCCGGAATGGGGTAGATGGCAGGCACAAGGAACAGGCCAAAGCCCGATGCTATGCCGATCAGCGCGCCGACATCATCATAAAGCTGCCCGACCGGTGCCACCAGCATCCCGCAACCCAGGCCGAGCAAAAAAATGGACAAGGCCGCGAGCGGGATCAACAGCCAAAATGGGCTGACCGCGACCTGAAAAATCAGCATGGCGACCAGAAGCAGCGCCATCCGCACACCCAGCGCGAGCAGATTTTCCAGCACCCCGGCGAGCAGGATGGCGCCATGCGGCGCTGCATTGACCGACAGGAAGTAACGTTCGCGGTTCAACGCCTGCAGTGGCCCGGTGAGGCCATCCGTAAAGCCTTGCCACAAAAACACCCCCGACAGGGCAAATAATGGATAGGGCAGCGCAATCGGGCCAACCACGAACAAGGACCCGTGGCGCAGCAGGCTGAACGCGATGGTGATGGCGATGCCCGGCAGCACGAGCCAGAGATAGCCCGCCCACGCCCGCCGCCGCCGCACGCGCATATTGCCCCTGAACAGCAGCATGGCGGGGTAGCATATGCCGGCAAGCGCGGCGAATGCTGCACGCACGGTCTCCAGACCAGCCTGCTCGGCGGGCCGCCGCGCGGCGTTCGTCGCTTTCATGTCACCTGCCCCCTGTCCCAGCCCACGTCCTCGAAGCTATATCCCCGAAAAGGGTGCCTTAGCGGCGCTTTTCAGCCTCTTGACCGGCATATAGTGTTCGCGCAAGTCGGATTTGTTTGCTGGCATCCAACAAGTCGCTATTCGGGCGGGCGTTGCAAGGATTGCGGAGGAGTGCAGCGTTGACGACCGTTTTGATCAGCGAACCCAATGCCAGCACAATGCAGAGCTATCTGCCCTATGTCTGGGGTTTGTTGAAAACTGCCGCCGAACAAGATCCTGATCTTAAACGCCAGATTAGCTGGTTCGACCCCATTTGCCGCCGCGACACAGCCGACAGGCTGATTGCCGATTATGATCCGCCGAACGTCGATGTCCTTGGGCTTAGCTGTTACACATGGAATTTCGACCTTCAGTGCGACATCGCCGCCTATATGAAGGCAGCAAACCCCCGCTGCATCACCGTCGTCGGCGGGCCTCACCCCCAAGTGAAAGATCCGGATTTCTTTCGCAAACATCGCTATTTTGATGTGGTGGTTTCCAAGGATGGCGAGGCAACATTCAACGCCCTCCTCCACGCCATAAATTGCGGGGAGCGGGATTTTCGAGAGATTCCCGGACTATATCTACCCGACGGCGACTCGCGGGACATGCTATGCACGGGGACGCCGCGCACACCGAAAGATTTTTCGGTCAGCCCCTATATCGCCCAGTCGGATTATTATTCCCGCCTGCTGCTGGACCAACCGTCGGCACATTTTGCCGCCGTGTGGGAGACGAACAGAGGCTGCCCCTACAGCTGTGCCTATTGCGACTGGGGTTCGAACACCATGTCGAAAATCCGGCAGTTCCCGCTCGATCGTGTCTATGCTGAGATTGACTGGCTACATGCCAGAAAACTCAGCTTGATCATGATGGTCGATGCGAATTTCGGCATTCTTCCCCGCGACACCGACATTGCGACCCATTTTGCTGCCGGGTCAAAAGCGGCAGGCAATCCCGGCATTTTCTATTTCAGCGCCGCTAAAAATAATCCGGCACGGTCATTGGAGATATCGCGCATCCTCCTCCACCACGCCGTCCGGTTTCAGCCCTCGCTCGCCATCCAGCATACTGATATCGACGTGCTCACCAGTGTCGATAGAAAGAATATTTCCCCGCAAAAGCAATATGATGTTGCAAAGGAGTTGCGAAAGCTCGGCGCGTGCATCGATGTGCAACTGATTATGGGCATGCCAGGCGACAGCTTTGATCGCTGGAAAGCGTCGCTTGCCCAGTTGCTCTTATGGGGCTTGCACGATGATTATTCGATTTTCTTTTTCAATTTTCTGCCAAACGCGCCCGCCGCCGACGCCGCCTATCGTGATTTTTGGCAGATCCAGACGATCAAGCGGGTGGTTCGGGATCCCAGCGCGGGCTTGCGCAGCCCGGTCGACAACGGGATTATTCAGGAAATTACCGTCGGTTCAAAAGTCTTTACGCCCGCCGAATGGGTGGAGATGAATGCCTATACATCGATATTCCGCGCCCTGCACGGGGGCGGGCTGACCCGCCTTGTCGCGATTGCGATGCACGCAACTTGCGGTATCAGTTTTACGACATTTTATGATGCGGTTGTTGGCGATTACCTCCGCCACATTTTCAAAGGCGGCGAAATTCACGCCTACACGCACGACATCTATGACAAGTTCCTCACCGTCGAATCCACGGTCGGCGAACAAACGACGGTGCCCGAACTGGGCGACGACGCGATCATGCTGCATGTCGCCCATGCAGTGCTAGTCCGTCTGGCGATCCACGCCGACGCATTTTTTGACGGTCTCGGCGATTTTCTGCGCCAACGTTTCGGGGGGGTCTGTGAAACGCTGCTGATGTCGCTGCTGGATTATCAGCGCAACATGCTGATCCTGCCCGATTATGATCCGGCCCATGGCAAGATGTTCCCGCTGACGCATGATTGGCCATCCTATTTCGCGGACATCGGGTCATCGGAAATGACCGAAGCTAGGGATCCGCCACAGGCGATTGCCGCCCGCAATGTGTTCGTTGAGGAGGCGTTTCAGGACAAGGGATTTTATATCCGGCACGTCGATTGGGTCGGCAGCGACACGGCTGAAAAATGGTATAAATGGGTAAGTTTTTCATTGGGTCTGGGGATGAAGGTCAACGCCATCCTGCACGAGGATATCCGCCTTGTCCCCGCGCAATCCCCCAGCCGAACCGGCGCCTTTGGCCTATCTGCTCACCTTGGCCGGGTGAAGGCATGGCTAGTCGGGTGACGAACTAGCTTTGTTCGGCGAGGGTGCGCAGCGTCGCACAAAGCGCGCCGACCGGGTCGGCCACGCTATACCCCCTGATCCGTTCCGCAGCCCGCGCGCCGATGGCCGGCCAGTCGGCACGCGCCGCCCATGCCCGTTCCAGCGCCGCATCGAGCGCGCTTTCGCTGGCGCTTTCGGCCAGAAAGCCGGTGCGCCCATCATCAACCACCTCACCATTACCGCCGACATTGGTGACGATGGGCACGCGGCCCGCCAGCATGGTTTCGACCAGCGACAAGGGCAGCCCTTCGCAGCGTGAGGGGAGGATGAGGCCGTGGTGCCGCGCCCACACATCGCCCGGCGCATCGGTAAAGCCAGCAAAATGGATGGAGGTAAGGCCGAGCAATTGGCCCATCCCGGCCAGCCCTTCGGCATTGTGCCCGCTGCCATAAAAGGTGACGCGCACTGGCCTGTCGCGCCATTTCGGCCGCGCCAGCAACCGCAGCAAAATATCCTGTCCCTTTTCGCGCACGTCGAGCCGCGCAAGGCAGGCCAGATCGAGCCCGTCGCCACCGGGCCAGGGCGGTGCGGCATCCCAAGCCACTTCGAACGGGTTGGGCACGATTTGCGCATTGGTCAGGCGCAGCCCCAATTGCTCCTCTGTAACCGCAAGATTATGCTGCGACACGAACAGCGCAGCGCGCGCTATGGGGTAGATGCGCCGCAGACGGGCGCGCAAACTGTCTGATGGCCAATAAATATCGTCGGCCTTCTGGCTGATCAGCACCGTTGCCTTGCCAAGCGCCTGTGCCGTTTCCGCCTCCAGCCAGCCGTCGTGATTAAGACCTTGCGATATCACGACCAGGCTGGGGCGGTGCCGCCGGACGGACTTGCGCATCTGCATTTCAGAAACGCGCCGCATGAACGGCCACAATATGGACGCCAGCGAACGCAGCTTGCGCGGCCACCAGCGTGGCCCCCGCAGATCAGCAACGGTGCAGTTGGCATCGATAAGCGCGCGGATCGTCGGATCTTCCCATGCGATGCGCGGTTTGAGCACGGCTATATGGTGCCCGTCGCCTGCCAAAATTGCCGCAGCACGGCGCCACAATTCCTCACTACCGCCCCATTGTTCATTGCTCGAAACGAACAGGATGCGGTGCTTGCCGTTCGCGCTGACGGTCACGCGATGATAATCCCCCCAAGAACATAGATTTTGATATGTTGTGCGCCGTGCGGTCACGGGTGGCGCTTGTCTTCGCCAACGCACATCAATAGTCAAGGCATTGACACAGAGCCAAAAGGCGCGCTGGCACAAACGGGATCCAAACGGGGGAATGGCATTTGGTTGACCAAAGGTCGCCGGCGGTGACGATTGTCGTGCCGGCCTATAATGCCGCTGCGACCATCGATGAGACGCTCATGTCCATCGCCGCGCAAGAATATCGCGACTGGGAACTCGTCATCGTCGACGACGGGTCAACCGACGCAACGGGCGACATCGCCCGCCATTTCTGTGCTGGTGAACCAAGGGCGCGGGTTGTCGCCCAGGTCAATGGCGGCGTTGCCCGCGCGCGCAACCGTGGTTTGGCCGATGCCCGCACCCGCTGGGTCGCCCCGGTAGATGCGGACGATATCTGGCACCCGGCCCATTTATCGACACTGGTTGCGCTGGCACGGGCGGCGTCGCGCAACCCGGCATTGCTGTTCGCGCAGTCCCGTCAAATCGACGTCCGGTCGAATGTGCTGCTGTCCCCCGATGTGCGACATGTCAGCGGACCGGCATTTGCCCTGATGGCGATGCGCAACATTGTCGGCAATGGCAGCGCGCTGTTGCTGGATCGCGCGGCAGCGCTGGCGGTTGGCGGCTATGACCCACGACTGCGCGATGCGGGGCTGGAGGGGTGCGAGGATCTGTTGTTGCAACTGCGCCTCGCCGCCCGCTACCCCGTCATCGCGGCGCCGGTTTACACCGTGGGGTATCGCCAATTGCCCCGGGGCATGTCGAAAAATGTCGAAACCATGCATGGGTCGAAACGCATGGTGCGCGAATTGCTGTTGGCGGATGAACCGGTGGCGCGGCGCGTGCCAACGCGGATCTGGCGCTGGGCAGCTGCCGATAGTTATTTGACCCTGTTTCGCAACCGGTTGCGGCGCGGGCGGTTGGTTTTGGCGCCGGTAGCCCTTGCCCGCGCATTGTGGATGGATCCCGTCGGGTCGGCGCTGACGCTGGCGAGTGACGCGCGTCGCGTGCTGGCGCGACTTTTGGGCTATGGGCGCGGTCGTCGCGCCCGCTATCGCCATTTTATGGACGTTTCGCCCGATGAACGGGCTATTGCCATGTTCGACCCGCTCGTCCGCACCGGGCTCGTCGCGGTGTTGCAGCGGCGGCGACAGGCAGATGCGCTGGCCGTGTCGGCTACATTGATGTCCGAGTGAGGGGCCAATACTGATGACGGCGCGCGCACCATGAAGCGACGGCCATGACGCGATCTGCCGGGCCGGGCAATCTGCTGCGCGCGGGCCAATGGTGGGAGGCAAAGATCGTCCCCGCCCTTGCCATCGCCTATGCCACGGCATTGGATGGCGGGGGCAGCGGGGACGGGCGGTTGATCGCCGTGCTCCCCGCGCTGGCCGTGCTGCTGCTCGCGCTGGCCAGCGGCGGTGCGGGGGTCAGCATGCTCAATGATCTGGCCGACCGCGCGGAGGATGCGCGCGCTGGCAAGGCCAACCGCATGGCGGGGCGCAGCATGACCGCCATCGCCACCATCGCCGCCCTGCCGCTGGGCGGGACAATCATCGCCGCATGGCTATGGCGCGGCAACGCCCTTGGGTTATGCGCCATGGCCGGGGCATGGGCCGCATTTGCTGCTTATTCCTTGCCTCCGCTGCGTCTGAAAGGGCGCGGTTCGTGGGGCATTTTGGCTGACGCATCGGGCGCGCACCTTTTCCCGGCGCTGATGGCGGTGTTCGCGATCAGCGTCGCGACAAGCGGCACACCACCCGCTGCCCTGTGGACAGCAACCGTCGCCGTCTGGGCGATGGCGTGGGGTGCGCGTGGCATTATCGGCCACCAGATCGCCGACGAAACGCATGACCGCGCCAGCGGCAGCGCGTCGATAGTCGTGGCATGGGGGCGGGAAAAGGCCCGGCGCGCCGCGGCGTACATTGCCTTTCCGGTCGAATGCGCCGCCATGGTCGCGCTATTGTGGCAGATAGGTCACGTCGAACCGTGGGCGGCCGTCGGCATCGCGCTGGCACTCATCATCGGGCGGATCATCTATTTCCAGATGCGACCCGTGGTGGCTGACAATGTGCCGCGATATTTCATTGTCGGGCAGGATTTTTACACTGTGCTGCTGCCGTTGTCGCTGCTGGTCGCGGCGGTGCGGCAGAGTCCGGCGGATGGCGTCGTGCTGGCGCTGCACCTTGCGCTATTTCCCTTTGCCGCATTAAGTGTGGCGCGCGATGCGGTCCGCATCATCACGCGCGCTGTGCGTGGGCACCATCTGATCGGGAAATAGGGGGTGACGGCAAAGGGGAGCAGCGGCGTTACGCCGAATCAAAAATGGACATGCTCGACGATGCCATGTTCCGCTTCAAACGCGGCAATACGTCCTTCGATAAAATCGGTCGCCAGCACGCGGGCGGTGTCACGTTGCAATGCCATCGCATCGCTGAGCGCGTCGCCAATCAACGCATCGCCCAGCGCCATCAGCACCAGTGCCAGCGTGTCCTCATGGAGTAATCTTTGTTTGTGCGCTTCGGGGTTGAGGCTGTCGATCAGCATATGAATGGCATTGACCACCGGGTCGATTGCCCCTTCGTTGCCGGTCATGAGCATCCAGCTGGTCAACGCACCCGCGCCCCCCTGATTGAAGCTGTCAAACGCCAGATCGACAATCTCGCGCACCTTATGTTCGCCGGGCGCATGGCCGCGCATCCTGTCGCCAATCGCATCGCACACGCCATGGCACAGGAAAGCGGCGAGTTCGCGCTGCAATTCGGCGGCGCTGCCGAAATGGTGGAGCAGATTGGCATGGGTGCGCCCGATGCGCCCCGCCACCGCCTTTAACGTAACCGCCTGCGGCCCCGATTCGATCAAAATGTCGCGCGCAGCATCGAGCGCCATCTGGCGCGAGGCAGCGGGTGAAAGACGGCGACGTGCTATTGACATTGATGTAAATATACCCCAATTGCCCCAGTATGACAATAGCCCCTTTGGGGCCGGAGGATGATGATGTCCAGCCTTTCACTCTCCCCTACCGCTACGGCATCGCCGCATGGCGCGCGCGCTACTCCGACGCCTGCCGATTTATCGATCACCCCACGCGACCGCCGTTTCGGGCGTGATGACCGGCGCTTTGACCGCTGGTGGATGGCGGGTGACCCGATTGCGACCGCCTTTTTGACCGCGCTCTCGATCACCTTCCCCAAGGGGGAAGCGATGTTCATCGAAGCGGTAAAGGCGCACCGCGACGGGGTGGACGCCAAATTGGCCGGGGAAATCCGCGCCTTCACCATGCAGGAAATCATGCACACCCGCGAACATGTCGCCTTTAACAACAAGGTGGCAGCCATGGGTTATGACCTCAGCGCGCTCGAAGCCGATGTCGATGAAGTGATGGAACTCATCCGCACCCGCCCCGCCATCGTCAATCTGATGGCGACCATCGCGCTCGAACATTATACCGCGATTCTCGCGCATATTTTCCTCGCCGATCCGAAATTATTTGATGGCGCAGACCCTGAATGGGCGGCGCTGTGGCGCTGGCACGCGATGGAGGAAATCGAACATAAGGGGGTCGCCTATGACACCTATCTCCACGCGACCAAGCGCTGGTCGCGCTGGCGGCGGTGGAAAGCAAAATCGCTGATGATGCTGGTCATCACCCTGCGTTTCTGGCCGCGCCGTGTGGCGGGGATGAAGGTTTTGCTGGCGCAGGATGGCCTGACCGGCTGGCGGGTTTCGGCGCGCATCTGGTGGTTCCTGCTCGGCAAGCCGGGGATTTTGCGCCGTCTGATACCGGCGTGGATCGCCTATTTCCTGCCCGGCTTTCACCCGTGGAATGATGATGATCGCGCGCTGATCGGCCGCTATGACAGCGACTTTGCCGATGCCAATCTGCCCGCGATGGCCCCCGCGACGGCCAACGGTTGAAAACAGGTTTCGCGGCAGGGGGTTGCAGGCGCGGCGCGAAATCGCCACATGGCGCGCATCATGCCTGATCTGACCGAACTTGCCGCCGCAGCCCGCACATCCAAAGCTTGGCCGTTTGAAGAAGCGCGCAAAATCATCAAACGCTGGCCGGACGGCAAGCCCGAACATCTGGGGCCGGTGCTGTTTGAAACCGGCTATGGCCCGTCGGGGCTCCCGCATATCGGCACGTTTCAGGAAGTGCTGCGCACCACGATGGTACGACGCGCGTACGAAATGCTGGTGCCCGGTGCCAAGACCTTATTAATCGCCTTTAGCGATGATATGGACGGGCTGCGCAAAGTGCCCGACAATGTGCCGCAGCGCGACATGCTCAGCCAATATATCGGCCATCCGCTGACGCGTATTCCCGACCCATTTGGCAAATATGACAGTTTCGCCGCGCATAATAATGCGATGCTGTGCCAATTCCTCGACAGCTATGGCTTTGATTACCATTTTATGAGCTCGACCGAGCGCTACACATCGGGCGCATTTGACGATGCGCTGCGTTCGGTGCTGCGCAATTATGACAAGATCATGGGGGTGATGCTGCCGACGTTGCGCGCCGAACGTGCGGCGAGTTATTCGCCGGTGCTGCCGATTTCACCGACCAGCGGCATCGTCCTGCAGGTGCCGGTGCGCGTTGTCGATGCTGGCGCCGGGATTATCGCCTTTAACGATGACAGCGATGGCGAGCGCCCGGTTGAAATGTCGATTTTGGGCGGCGCGGCCAAATTGCAGTGGAAGCCCGATTGGGGGATGCGCTGGGCGGCGATGGGCGTCGATTATGAAATGTGCGGCAAGGATTTGACCGACAGTGTCGCACTGGGTGGTAAAATTGCCCGCATCCTTGGTGCCCGCCCGCCGGAGGGGATGATTTACGAACTTTTCCTTGATGAAAAGGGCGAAAAAATCTCCAAATCCAAGGGCAATGGCCTCTCCATCGAACAATGGCTGACCTATGGCACAAAGGAGAGTCTGGCGCTCTTCCTCTATCGTGAACCCAAATCGGCGAAATCGCTCCACATCGGCGTCATCGCGCGCGCGGTCGATGAATATGAACAATTCCGCGCTGCCTATGCCGCGCAGGAAGCCGACAAGAAATTGGGCAACCCCGCGCACCATATCCATGGCGGCGATGTGCCCGCATCCGGCCCGCCGGTCAGTTTTGGCCTGTTGCTCAATCTGGTCGGCGTTCTGGGTGCGCGGGCGGATGCGACGCAGGTTGCCGCCTATCTGGCCAAGCATGTCGGGGCCGATGCCGCGACCAGCGCTGAGCTTGCTGCGCTGATCGACCATGCGCTTGCCTATAACCGCGATTATATTGCCCCGACGCTGCAACGCCGCGCACCTGTGGGGGGGGAGGTTGCGGCGCTGCGCGCGCTCGATGCCGCGCTGGCAGACTTGCCCGACGATGCACCGGCAGAGGCGATCCAGAATATCGTTTACGCCATCGGCAAGGATGAAGCCTATGGCTTTGCCAGCCTGCGTGACTGGTTCCGCGCGCTCTATGAAATATTGCTAGGGTCAGAGCAGGGGCCGCGCATGGGCAGTTTCATCGCGCTCTACGGTATTGCCAACAGCCGCGCACTGATTGGTGAGGCGTTGGCACAGGTTTGAAGGGGTATATATGATCGATTACCATCTGGCGCAGATTAACATCGCCCGTTTCACGCGGGCCAAGGATCATCCAGTAAACCAGCCGTTTATGGACGCGCTTGACCCGGTGAATGCACATGCGGACAGTGCGCCCGGTTTCATCTGGCGTTTGGTGGGCGAAGGCAATGATGCCATTTCCATCGATGTCGTGCCCGACGACCCCCAAGTCGCGGTGAACATGTCGCTCTGGCAGGATGTCGATGCGCTTGCCGCCTTTGTGTATCGTAACGGCGAGCATCTGGCGTTCATGCGGCGGCGACGCGAATGGTTTGACCATGTGGCGGTGTTTCAGGCGCTGTGGTGGGTGCCCGCCGGCCATATCCCCACAGTGGCGGAGGGGATGGCAAAAATTGACCTGCTGCGCGACATCGGACCGAGCAGCGACGCCTTTACCTTTAAGCGTCCATTTCCAGCACCCGATGGCCGGCCAGCTTACCCCGTGCTCGACGAATGTGCCTGACCTGCGTTTGACGGCCTCGTCACCAGCCGCAGCACGCTCGCGTAATTTTCGGCAATCGCCATCCGCGCGCCATATCCGCGTTCGACCAGCAGGCGGTGGACGCGTGCGAGGCGATAGGCGGGCACCCCCATGAACAGATGATGTTCGGCGTGATAATTAACCCAATAGGGGGCGAGCAACATACGTTCCGCCCACGAAGCACGGGTGGTGCGTGCATGGCTGAACGGGTCGCCCGGCCCGGTTTGGGTGCAGGCATGTTCGGCGATGTTGCGGATGCGTAGCGCCAGTTGAAAACTGGTGGCGAGCGCAGCTAGCCACAGCAAAAAGGGCGTCCAACCATAAATGAGGAGCGACAGGCTGAGCAAAATCGCCTGCACCAACAGGAACCGCAGCGTTGATTTGGCAACGCTGATTGCCGCCGTTTCACTGGCAGGCGCGGACATGCCCGCTGGCCCGGCATCGCGCGCGCTGCGGTTCAGAATCGTCCCTGCGCTCGCATCCCGCCCCCGGGGCGCTTTCCCGCCGCGCAGCGATGGCCATAATCCTTTGGCGGCGAGCGCGAATTGCACGCTGCGCTGTTTTGCAAATGTCTGTCCGCTGAGATCACGGAAAACCTTGCGCCACAGGCTGGCGCGGCTGGTCGGAAAGGGGGCGGACAGCGCCAAATCCGGGTCTTCGGCCTGCTGGGTGTAGCGGTGGTGCGCCAGATGATAGGTGCGATAGGCGGCAAGTTCGCTGCCCACCGCCGCGCCCGCCAGCCATTGGCCGACGAAATTATTGGTGGCGCGATGGGGGTGGAGCAGCCCGTGCGCGGCATCATGCATCAAAATCGCCAGCCCCAATTGCCGTCCCCCGATCAGGAAAATGGCCGGGACAAAGGCTATCCAATGACCGACCCACAAGGCGATGGCGATAATGATGGCAATGCTGCCCCATGCGTGGGCGACCAGCCACAGCCCGCGCCACGGTGACACGCGGGTCAGCGCCGCCCATTCGTCGGCGGTGAAAATATCCTTTGGCCTGACGGCTGCGACCACGCCCATGGATGGGCAGGATAGGCGCACTGCCCTGAATGGCAAGCAAAAGCGAGGGGGCAGCGATGCGTTGGTTTGCGCGTCGCTGCCCCTGATGTTTGCTATTGCCCCCGCCACACGGGCGAGCGGTTCACATCAATGCCCGCTGTGGCCCGCGTGTGCCGCCTTCACATCGGCAATCCAGCGCTGGATTTTGGCTTCGAGCACGGGGAGCGGCAGGGCCCCTGTCCCCAGCACTTGGGCGTGAAATTCGCGAATGTCGAAATTCGCACCCAATTCGCTTTCGGCCTGACGGCGCAGACGCTGAATGGTCATTGCCCCGGTTTTATAGGCGAGCGCCTGTCCCGGAATGGCGATATAGCGTTCAACCTCTGCCGTTGCATCGGTGCGCCCCATGTCCGAATTGGCGAGCATATATTCGATTGCCTGATCGCGCGTCCAACCCTTGGCATGGATGCCGGTGTCAACGACGAGCCGCATCGCGCGCAGCATCTCATCCGACAATGTGCCGAAATGCTGATAGGGGTCGTCGAACATGTGCATGTCATAACCCAGCGTTTCGGCATAGAGCGCCCAGCCCTCTACATAAGCGGTGTTGCCGCCAAAGCGCATGAAATTGGGCAAAGCCTCATTTTCCTGGGCGAGGCTGATCTGGAAATGGTGCCCCGGTGCCCCTTCGTGCAGGTAGAGCGTGGTGATGCCGGGCGTCGTGCGGCTCGGCAGGTCATAGGCGTTGAAGTAAAAACGCCCCGGACGTGCGCCGTCCGGCGTGCCGCTTTCATAGCTGCCACCGGCTTCGAACCGTTCGCGATATTCCTCATACGGGCGGATTTCGAGCGCGGAGCGCGGCAGGGTGGAAAATAGCTGGCCCACCCGCTGATCCACCTCCCGTCCCACGGCATAGTAACGCTGGGTCAGCGATTCGCGCGATGCTTCCTTGAACTGCGGGTCGGTGCGCAGATGGTTGAAAAATTCCTCCAACGTGCCGGTAAAGCCGACCTGTTGTTTGATGCGTTCCATTTCACCGCGAATCCGCGCCACTTCGCTAAGCCCGGTTTGGTGGATGGTTTCAGGATCGAGATCTAGCGTTGTATTCTGGCGCACCAGCGCGCGGTATAGTTCCGGCCCGCCCTGCATATACATCAGCCCCTGTCCCTCACGGGCATGCGACAGATAGTCATTGCGCAGAAAATCGCGCAGCCGGGTCAGCGCAGGGAAAACTTCATTGGTGAGCGATGCGCGCAGCGCCGCCGTCGCTTCGGCCTTTTGTGCGTCGGTAAAGCTGGCCGGAAAAACGCTGGTCGGCCCCCAATAGGGCGATTCTTCGAGCGGCTGGGCCAATTGGGTGTCGAGCTGGGTGATGACGTTGTTGATGGTCAGCCGCGTTTCGACAACACCCGACGCCATCCCTTCACGGAAACGGCCAATCGCCCGGTCGATATAGACGGCAAAATCATGGTGGCGTTTGACGTTGTTTTCATAGTCGGTGACCGTGTTGAACGGGGCCCCGCCTCTGCCGCTGGCAAAATTGGGGTAGAATGTGTGGATGCCAAAGAAATGGTTGATCGGGCGAACCACGGTCAGCGCGCGCATTTCAGGGGTCAGGAAACGCAATGTTTCGGCGTTACCATATTGAAAAACATCATAGGCTATTTGGTCAGTGGGGTTCAACGCGCTGCGATCAATCGCTGCCAAACGGTCGCGTTCGCTTTCTGCCGCGCGCTGTTCGCCGTCCAGATAGGCATCGGTGATATTGTCGCCCAAACGGTCGGCATAGCGCAAATCGCCACGGAACAGCGCGGCGATGGGGTTGCGCCGCAGACTATCCTCATCACTATCGCGGAACAATTGCCACAGCGCGTCATGCGCGGGGTTGGTCGCGGCGGTTGTGGCAGATGTGGGGGCGGCGGGGGCATTTTGCGCCATTGCCGGGGCGGTGAGCGCCAAGGGCGCAGCGATGCCCAGCAGCAAGGCCAGACGCAAACGGGGGAAAGACATTTTGGAAGACCCTCTCTTTACTGTGTTGTTACGGTATAACAGTTACGATGCAGCATGCAAGCAGCGACTATTGGGGCGCAACGCGGCCCCGCACCATCACCCAGCGCACTGCTTCTAATGTGTGGACGTCAGCCGTCGGGTCGCCATCGACCGCGATGATGTCTGCCGAATAGCCGACCGCGAGCCGCCCGATTTCATTGTCGAGGCCGAGTGCACGTGCCGCGACCGTCGTCGCACTGGCCAGCGCCTGTCGCGGGGTCATCCCCGCATCGACCATCAACTGAAACTCCTGCGCATTCTGGCCATGCGGGAAAACCCCGGCATCGGTGCCAAAGGCAACGGGGATGCCCAACCGTTGGGCGAGGCGGATATTATCCCCCAAATGGCCCAGCGTTTCGCGGATCTTGGTTTCAACGGTGGCGGTATAGATGCCGCGCCCCAGCCCGTCGCGCACCTGTGTCAGCGCACGCAGCGTCGGCACCAGATAGGTGCCATGTTCTGCCATCACCCGCGCACCCGCTTCGTCGAGGAAGGTGCCATGTTCGATTGAATCAATGCCGGCTGCTGCTGCTGCTTCGATACCGCGCGCGCCATGCGCATGGGCGAGCACGCGTAGCCCCAACGAATGGGCGGTGGTGGCGATGGCAGTCATTTCCTCTGCGGTGAAATGCGCCTCCAGCCCGCGCCCCTGTTGCGAGAGGACGCCGCCGGTTGCGGTGATTTTGATGACATCGCTGCCCGCGCGCGATGCTTCGCGCACGCGTTCTGCACATTCAACCGGGCCGGTGCAGGTAAATCCGCTGGACAGTGCGTGGATCACATCTTCTCGAAAGCCGGAAACATCGCCATGGCCCCCGACAATCGACAGCGCGGGGCCAGCCGAAATGATGCGCGGGCCGGGAATAATCCCTTCCGCCGTCGCGCGGCGCAGGACAAAGCCAACCTGCTGCGCGCTCCCCGCATCGCGCACCGTGGTGAAACCAGCATGGATGGTGCGCGCGGCATTGCGCGTGCCGATGATCACCCCCCATTCGTCGGGGTCGACCGCTTCGCGCCAGAATTCGCCCCCCGGGTCACCCGACAGATGGACATGCAGATCGATGAGTCCGGGCAGGACTGTCTTGGTCGACAGATCGATGAGGGTCGCCCCATCCGGCGCGGGTTGCAGGCCGTTGGCAATAGCGGTGATCCGCCCGTCGGTAACGGTAATCGTCGCGGGCCCTGAAATGCCGGCGGCAGCATCGGTTATGATGTGGCCGGCGTGAATGACCTGCACATTTTGCGCAGCTGCCGGTGCAGCCACTGCCAATGCCAAGCCCGATACCAGCGCGCATGCCGCGCCCTTCACCCATGCAGCGATCATGATTGCGATTCCCCTGTTTTCGATGGCGCGGAAACTGCCGCCACATGGGCGCAAGCGCAAGCATTATCGACTACAAAGATAGGCAATGGGGAAACCCCGCCCCGATTTTCGTCGGGACGGGGTAATCATATTTCTGATATAAAAGGAAAATCTACCAGAAAAAACTGTTGATAACGTCCACTACTTCGCCGGTGCGCACATCGACGAGCAGCGCATCATCATAATAGCGCACCCAGCGATACGGGCCCCAGACATCGGGCAGGCGATAGGCCCAGGGGTCGTTGATCCAGTAACGTTCGCTGTAAAACAACGGCCAGAGCGAAAAGCCGATGGTCAAGCGGCGGTAGCGCCAGTCGCGGTAGGGCGAATAATATTGCCCCCAGTGATAGATATGGCGGTTGCGCGCGCGATAGCCCTGCCAGTCATAACGCCGGTCGGCGCGCCAGTCGCGGTTCCAGCGGTTGTGGTCGCGATCATACCGGTCATTGCGGTCATAGCGATCATTGCGGTTCCACCGGTCATTGCGGTCATAGCGATCATTCCGGTCCCAACGGTCATTGCGCTCGTTGCGATCCCAGCGACGGTCATTGTCGCGGCGATTGTCGCCCCGCCCATCGCGCAACACATCGCTGCCGAAACCGCCATCGCCACGGCGCTGCCAATCACCGCGCCCGTCGCCCCGCCCGTCGGCCCGCCCGTCCCTATGCTCGTCACGACGGTTCTGCCAGTCGCGGCCACCATCCTGCCCGCGATTGTCGTCACGGTTCCAGCGGCGCGGGGTCGGGGTCGGCAGATTGGTTTCCGGACGGTCGGGCCGGTTCCAGCGCGGCACATCGCGCGCGCCATCCCCGCCACGATTGTCGCGGTTCCAGCCGCGACCATCACCATTATTGCGGCCATTGCCGCGCCAATCGCCACGATTATCCGGTGTGCGATCGCTGCGGGGCGTGTCGGGGCGGTTCTGCCCATTCCAGCGTGGCCCATCATTGCCACCACGGTTCCAGCGCGGCGCTTCGCTGCGTGGCCCCTCATTACGTGGCCCTGCATTACGCGGTGTCTCAGCGCGCGGGGCGGGGGCAGGGCGGGGCACATGGACGCGCGGTGCATCATTGCGCGGGCCATTGTCGCCGCGCGCTTCGCGCACGATGCGGTCACCAAATCCCTGTGCCGATGCGGCAGTGGGGGCGAGCGCGCTCACCCCGGCGAGCAATATCATCGTCCAATATTTGCGGTTCATGGCGATCCTCCTCACCCCTTTTGCGGGGCTATGGGTGGGGGATTAGGCCCATCTTGCTGCATCAGCGCTGAACCGCGCGTTCAGGAAATTACAGCATCAAGCCCGCTGTTTCGGGCAAACCACACATGATGTTGAGGTTCTGAACGCACGCGCCGCCCGCGCCCTTGCCCAGATTGTCGAGCATGGCGACCAACTGCACCAACTGCCCATCAGTGCTGTGCGCGACATATAATGTCATCGCATCATTGGGCTGCGCGGCGCGGCGCAGCAATAATTCTTCGAGCAAATGCTCCGCCACGCGCACGATGGGCGATCCGGCATAATGGGCGCTAAGCGCGGCCAGCATCGCCCCGCCATCGGCAATGCGCGGGTCGGCGGCGCGGTGCAGCGGGACATGCACCGCCATCCCGCGAAAGGCGGGAACGACCTGCGGCGAAAAATGGGGGGCGTGGCGGATGGCGCTGTGCGCCTGCATTTCGGCCAGATGCTTATGCGCAAGCCCCAGGGCATAGCCGCGCCACGCAATGTCGGGTTCGTCCTGCTCCATCCGGCTAATCAACGCCTTGCCGCCGCCCGAATAGCCCGAAACCGCATGGCAATAGAGCGGCAGATCGGCCGGGATCAGCCCTGCCGCCACCAGCGGGCTGACCAGCGCGATAAAGCCCGTCGCATAGCAGCCGGGGTTGGAAAGGCGGCTCG
>CALFXW010000169.1 GCA_937957805.1 uncultured Sphingopyxis sp. | reverse complement strand
GCCAGACTTTCGAGCCATGCGTTAAAGGCAGCCGCGTCATCCCCTGCAATCGGCGTTGCGGCGGGCAGTTCGGCAACCACTTGTTTCCAAGCGGAAACTTCGGCAGCAAATTCACCAAGGCTGGACGGACTGGCAAGGTCGAGCATCGAATCAGCCACCGCGCTGATCGTCGCGGCGGCCCATGGAAAGCCGGTTTCGCCATGCGGGCGCAGGCGCGGCAACGGCCCCGGCGCAATCAGCCATGCCGCCTGTTGCAGCGGACTGCGGTTGGTTGCGGGCGCGGCGGGCGTCGGCGCCGACCATGGATCGGCGGCGGCAAAGGCAGCGATCGGCGGGCAATCGGCACCGTCAAAGGCTTCATCATCATCGCCATCATCGCTGATAGCTGGCGGCATCGACCAATCGACGTCGCAGGCTATTTCTTCGTCAGGCGCTGCTTCATCGTCCGTCGCATCGGCGACCGGCGCTGCGTCTGCCACCCCATCATCCCCCGCCGTATCATCGTCCATTGCCCAGACGATACGGTCGCGTCCGGCGGCAAAGGGGTCAGCGCTAAATGGTGCAACCGGCGCATCATCTGCCCGATCGCTCATAGCATCGTCGCCGGGATCGGCCCATTTTTCGGCGGGCAGATCATCGCCCACCGCTTCGACCCGCCAGTCACCCAGCGCGGCAAAGCCGGGGGCGATTTCCGCGGTGTCGGGCATGATTTCGGCACTATCCACGCTGTCCTCATCAGCTGGCCAATCGGGCACGACTGGCGTATCGAGCAGCACGGCCTCGTCAGCCTCAGCCTCAGCCTCAGCCTCAGCCTCAGCCTCAGCCTCAGCCTCAGGCAAATCAGCATCTGCTTCCCATTCGTCCACATCGGCAACCGGCCATGTTTCGGTGCCAGCACCAAAGCCGTCATCGATATCGTCCGCCACCGCGTCGGCGACGGGCGCATCCATATCAACCTCAACCGCTGGCGCGGCGCGCAACCGTGCCAGCCGCGACAGGCCGACATCATCGGCATCGCCCGCTGCGGCATCGCTTTGGGCGACCGCAATCGCCTCTGCCTGAACTTCGGCACGGCGCGCACGCCAACCGCGCAGCGCACGCGGCGCGAAAATTGCCGCACCGGCGAGCAGCAATATTAGGGGGAGGCCCGCCATCAGCCATGTGCCCCAACCGGGGCCGGCACAGGGGGTGAGTGACCCGCATCGTTGGACTATGTCGAACGCCGCGCTCCCCGAAATGGCGAGCAGGATCAAACTATTGAGGGCACCCAGAACAATATATCGCGTCATGCAGCCTGTCCGCAATCATGGCAGTTGACAGACCATGTGCCGAAAAATGCTTTACAAGATGCTAACCACGGGCGCGTGCCGTTACGGCAGAGGCTATCAGGCGGCGGTGCGCCCCACAATCGATTCGGGCAAATCCTTGCCGAATACGCGCTGATAATATTCGGCGACCAGCATCCGTTCCGCCTCATCACATTTGTTCAGGAAGGACAGGCGGAACGCAAAGCCGACATCCTTGAAGATCGATGTATTTTGCGCCCAGCTAATGACCGTGCGCGGGCTCATGACGGTGGAAATATCACCGCCGATAAAACCGGTGCGGGTCAGTTCGGCGACCTTGACCATATTGTCGATCAGCGCGCGGCCCGCTTCGTCGGCATAATCAGGCGATTTGGCGAGCACGATGGCCGCTTCGGTCGCGGCGGGCAGATAGTTGAGCGTGACGACCAGATTCCAACGATCCATCTGCCCCTGATTAATCTGTTGCGTGCCGTGGTAGAGGCCGGTGGTATCCCCCAGACCCACCGTATTGGCGGTCGAAAACAGGCGGAACCACGGGTTGGCGCGGATAACCCGATTTTGGTCGAGCAGGGTCAATTTGCCATCCGCCTCCAGCACGCGCTGGATGACGAACATGACATCGGGCCGCCCCGCATCATATTCATCGAACACCAATGCGGTTGGCGTTTGCAAGGCCCAGGGCAGCAAGCCTTCTTTAAACTCGGTCACCTGTTTGCCATCGCGCAGCACAATCGCGTCACGCCCGACCAGGTCAATCCGCGATACATGGCTGTCCAAATTGATGCGGATGCATGGCCAGTTCAGCCGCGCCGCCACCTGTTCGATATGCGTCGATTTGCCCGTGCCATGGTAACCCTGCACCATCACGCGGCGGTTAAAGGCAAAACCGGCGAGGATGGCGAGCGTCGTGTCCGGGTCGAAAACATAGGCGCCGTCAAGGTCGGGGACGCGTTCATCCGCCTCCGAAAAGGCGGGCACGTCCATATCAATATCAATGCCGAACAATTCGCGCACGCTGACCGTCCGGTCGGGCGCATCGAGCAAGGTCGATGTGCGGCTGGCGGGCTGGATATTGGGCAAATCGGACATGGCGCAATCTTTGTCTATGTGGGGGACGCCGCGCCATGCGGCACGCGGTGCGATATTGCAAGCCGTCTGGACGATATGGTGCACGGTTATTGCCAACAAACCGACTGGTTGGTATGTAATCACCATGCCGCCGAGACGCCCCACCCCTGCCCCGCCATCTCGCCGTGCCCCGCGCGGCAGTGCGCGTGCGGCAATCATCGCATCGGCGCATCAGATGGTGCGGCGGCGCGGTTATGCGGCAACATCGGTGGAGGATATTTGCGCGGATGCCGGCGTGACCAAGGGGGCATTTTTCCACCATTTCGCGTCGAAGGAGGCGCTGGCCGTCGCGGCGGCAGATGCCTGGACCGACGTTGCGGGGTTACGTATTTTCACAGCGCCCGGCTGGGTGCGCATATCCGACCCGCTCGACCGCCTGATCGCCCATGTCGATTTCCGCCTGTCGATGATGGCGGGGGCGGCGGCTGATTTCACCTGTTTCGTCGGCACCATGGTGCAGGAGGCTTATGCGACGAGCGAACCCATCCGCACCGCCTGCGATGCCAGCATCTCGGCCTATTGCGCGCGTTTGGCAGAGGATATTGCCGCCGCCATCGACGCGCACCCGCCGCGCCTGCCGGTCGATCCATTGGCGCTCGCCCACCATATTCAGGCGGTGCTGCAAGGGGCCTTCATCCTCGCCAAGACCAAGGGTGACCCCGCCGCCGCACGCCAGAGCGTCGAACATTTGCAAATATATATAGGCCTGTTGTTTGGGAGAGGAACGACAAATGAGCCGGATGATTTTTATAAGCCTGCCGGTCACTGACCTGCCGCGCGCGGAGGGCTTTTATACCGCGCTCGGCTTTACCAAAAACCCTGATTTCAGCGATGGCGATGGGGCGTGTATGGTGTGGAGTGAGGCGATTTACGTCATGCTCCTCACCCACGCGAAATGGCAGGGCTTTACCACCCGCCCCGTCACGCCTGTCGGGTCGAGTGAGGTGTCGCTCGCGCTCAGCGTCGACAGCCGCGCCGAAGTCGATGCGCTGGTGGCGGCGGGCGCGGCGGCGGGCGGCCGGGCCGACGCCAACCCGCCCGAAGACCATGGTTTTATGTATCAACGCACCATCGCCGACCCCGATGACCATATCTGGGAACCATTTTGGATGGACATGGCCGCACAACCGGCCTGAATACGGCAGGAGGAGGATGGAATATGCCTTATATCGACGCATTTTTGCTGGCGGTGCCCAGCGACAAGCAACAGGCCTATATCGACCATGCGCATCGCGGCGCGGACTATTTGCGCAGTTTGGGCGCGGTGCAACAAATCGAATGCTGGGGCGACGACATTCCCGATGGCAAGTTGACCGACATGCGGCGCGCGGTGCTGGCCCAAGCTGATGAGAGCATTGTTTTCGCGTGGATTGCCTATCGTGACAAGGCGGCGCGCGACGCGGCCAATGCCCGGATGATGAGCGGCGATGCAGAGGTGATGGCCGCGATGGGCGACATGCCCTTTGACGGAAAACGCATGATTTTTTCGGGCTTTGCGCCGATTTTGACCGATGGGGAAAGCGCAGATTTTGGCTATCTCGACGGCTATATCATCCCCGTCCCCGCCGACAAGGCGGACGCATATGCCGCGCTCGCCCGCGCCGCAGCGCCGATATTTCGCGAACATGGGGCCAGTTGGGTGGCGGAAAATTGGGGCGATGATGTCGGCCATGGCCACACCACCGATTTTTTCCGCGCCGTCGCGGCCGAACCGGGCGAAAATATCGTTTTTTCCTGGGTCGCTTGGCCCGACAAGGCAAGGCGCGATGCCGGCAATGCAGCGGTGATGGCCGACCCGCGTTTCGCCCCCGACGCAGCGGCGGGGCAGCCGGGTAGCATGGAAATGCCGTTTGACGGCAAGCGCATGATCATGGGCGGTTTTGTGCCGGTCGTGCAGGTGGAAGGGGTAGTAGAATGACCAATCAACCGACGCTATGCTTCTGGTATCAATCAGGGGCCGATGAGGCGGCGCAATTTTACGCCGACACTTTTCCCGACAGCCAAGTTTGCCAAATCCACCGCGCACCAGCCGATTTCCCCAATGGTAAAAAGGGTGATGTCCTGTCGGTTGAATTTACGGTCATGGGGCTGGCCTGTGTCGGCCTGAATGGCGGGCCGAACTTCACGCATAGCGAGGCCTTTTCCTTTCAAATCGCGACCGACACGCAGGAAGAAACCGACCGATATTGGGATGCCATCACCCAAAATGGCGGGGCGGAGGGGCGCTGCGGCTGGTGCAAGGACCGCTGGGGCCTGTCGTGGCAGATTATCCCGCGCGCGCTGACCCGCGCGATGACGAGCGGGGGCGAAAGTGCCGGACGCGCGGTGCAGGCGATGATGACGATGCAAAAAATCGACATTGCCGCCATCGAAGCCGCAGTGGCAGGGAATTGACGCATGACAATCGAATATTTTGGCCATCCCTTTTCATCCTATACTTGGAAGGGGGAGGTTGCGTTGATCGAAAAGGGCGCGGATTATCTGTTCCGCCCCGTCGATGGCGAAAACCACCCCGAAAATGTCGCTGCACTGAAATCCATCTGGCCGCTGGGCAAGTTTCCCGCGCTGCGCCATGGCGATGTGCGCCTGTTCGAAAGCAGCATCCTTATCGAATATGTCGATAGCTTATACCCCGATGCCCCACCGCTCATCCCCCACAGTGCCGCCCAAGCGCTGCGCGTGCGCTGGATGGACAGGGTTTTCGACAATCACGTGATGACACCGGTGCAGGCAATTGTTGCCGAACATATCCCCTTCCTCACCCCCAGCCCCGACGCCGCGCGGGTGGAACGGGCGAAGGACGCGCTGCGCCAAATCTATGCGTGGCTGGAGGGGCAGATTGCCGCCGATGGCTGGGTTTGCGGCGCGACCTTCTCCATGGCCGATTGCGCGGCGGCCCCGGCATTATTTTATGCCGATTGGGTGGAGCGCATCCCCGATGCTGCACCCAAGTTGCGGGCGCTGCGCGCGCGGTTGCTCGCCCGCCCCTCTGTCGCGGAAGTTGTCGAACGTGCCCGCCCCTATCGCGGCTATTTCCCGCTCGGCGCGCCCGACAGGGACTGAGGAAGGCGCGCGATGCGCCTGTTACCCAAGCATCGGCAGCGCCCAACGGGAATTAATTACGATGAAAGACCCGATTGCTGATCCGGAATTGGCTTGCCTAAGCACTCGACTTTTGACAATTTTATGAGATGAAAAAAACAAGCAGTGCAAATGGTTCGGTTCTCCTGTTGATTGATCTTCAGCAATCGATTGACCACCCGAGCTGGGGAAGGCGAAACAACCCTGCGGCCGAGCAGAATATTGCCAAGCTACTTAGCTATTGGCGGCAGCAGCGCTGGCCTGTCTGGCATATCCGACATGATTCAAATGATCCGCTGTCACATTATCGGCCCGGCCAAATTGGCAATGAATTCAAACCGGAGGTTGCGCCGCTAGCGAGCGAAGTCGTTATCGCCAAAACAACAAATAGCGCGTTTCTGGGAACCGATCTTGAAAAGAGATTAAGGCAGGATGGTCACAATGTGCTGACAGTCGCCGGGGTAATCACCAATAATTCGGTTGAAACCACAGTTCGGATGGCTGGAAATCTGGGGTTTGAGGTTTTTCTTTTGGAAGATTGCTGCTTCACTTTCGAAAAAATTGACTGGAACGGCATTGCGCGTAGCGCGGATGAGGTTCACGCAATGTCGCTTGCCAATCTTCATGGTGAATATTGCACGGTCATAACATCACAAACCCTCGTCCGCGCCTTGGGTTAAGATGCCCCGGAGAAGTATGCGGGGGTTGCGGCCTAATGCGGCAAAAACGCCGCAATCCGCCCCAGCATGTCGCGCCGCGCCTCACTCGTCGTCAAACTATGTTCCAGCCCCTCATATTCGACGAGCTCGACGCGCTTACCCGCGTCGGTCAGCGCACGGCGCATCGTGCGCCCCTGTTCGATATCGACATTGGTGTCGAGCGTGCCGTGGAACATCAGCACCGGCGCAGAAATCTGTCCCGCGTGGCGCGCAGGCGACCCATCCACCAGATGCGGCCCTTGGCCAATGAAGTCACGCCGCGCGCGGCCATAAAGCCCGCGCCCTTCCTCCTGCCGCAATTGGTTCAAATCGCTGACGGGCGCGATGGCGACAATCGCGCGGAACAGGTCGGGCGCAATCACGCCCGATTGCAGCGCGGCATAGCCACCATAAGACCAGCCGACGATCGACAATTTGCTGGCATCTGCACCCTGCGCCACCAGCCAGCGCCCCGCATCGGTGACATCGCCAACCGCTGTGCGCCACGACTGGAACCCATTGTCGAGATACCATGCATCGCCATAGCCGCTCGACCCGCGATAATTGGGTTGCAGCACGGCATAGCCCTGCGCCGCAAAAAATTGCGGCAGCCAGTCAAATCCACCCTCATCGCGCGAGGATGGGCCGCCGTGCGGCATGACGATGGCGGGCAGCCCCGCCGCGCTGTCGCGCCCGGGTGGCAGCGTCAGATATCCGGGAATCATCGTCCCGTCGGCGGCGGGATATTGGACGTCGCGCACATGGGACAGCGCCACCCCCTCCAACTGCGGGCGGACGGCGAGCAGCGGGCGCAGCGACCGCGCGGCGGAGTTGAACAGATAATAGCGGCCAGCGTCATTGTCCGCCCCCGCATAGACGAGGCGTATCCCCTCATCACTTGTTTCGTCGACCATGGTCACCGCGCGGCCACCCAGCGCGCGCGACAAGGCGCGCACCATCGTCGCAATCTGCGGGTCGAAATATTCGGACTGCCGCCGGTTGGTGGCAAAACTGACCCCAACCACCCGGCGATAGGGGCCGCTGATCACCATGCTGTCCGCCTCCACACCGGGGCGGGCGAATATGCTGGTGCCGGTGCCACTGCCGTCGAGCGGCATCGCCACCACCGTGTCAAACCCATCAACCTTCATATAACCGAGCACGCGGTTATTGGCCGCATCAACCACCGACGGTCGAAACCCGTCGTCAATATTGCTGTTGTTGATCGACAAGGGATGCCACTGGTCCCCCTCGCCACTGCGGTAAAAATATCTATCGGTGCTGCTGGCATTGGCGTCCGCCACAATCCCGGTCGACAGCATGATGCGCACATTGCCATGCCCGTCGGTCAGATAGCCCGACAGGCCGGTTGCCGCGCGACCGCGCAAGACGACCCCTTCTTCGCGGTCATTGGTGACATTAACGCGCACCAGATTGCCCGCCGGGTTGAGGATGAGGACATGTTCGGGATCATCGGGGAGCCAATCGACCATCTGCCCGCCATAGGCCGGTCGTTCGCGGTCGGTCGAAAGCGCAATGACATTGCCCCCCGCCGCATCGAGCGCGACCAGACGGCTGAAACCAAAGACCGATGCACCCACGCCAGTCCGCCCGCTCATCCGGCAAATAATCCGTGCCTCCGTCTTGAAGCGGCACCAGTTCAGCCGTTCGGGCGCCCCGCTGGCGCGCAGGATCCGGCGGGGCTGCGCCCCCTCCCCCGTGCCGACGACATAAAGGTCATTGCCCAAGGCCGTGCTGGGCGACAGAAAAGCAATCTGGCTGCCATTGGGGGACAGCGCGATATCCTCCACCGCCTCCATCGCGCCAAAGCGCGCGGCATTGGCGGCGACATCGCCGCCGGCAGCGGGCGTCGCTTGCGACAAAGCAACCACCGATGCCGAAGAAAATATCCCGACAATCGCCAACTTCACCAAATATTTCAATTGCATCCCCAACCCCCAACTATTTTGCCACAACAGCCCATCTATATTCATCTTATATGTCTGCGCTAGATGCGCAATTTAGTTTTTATTTGAAAGGACAGATTATGCGTGATGGTAAAGTCAAAGGCCCTGCATCCTATTTCCCGTCGATTGAGCAAAAATATGGCCGCCCGATCGGCGAATGGCAGGATTTGGTGCGCGCGGCGCTGCCCGCCAAACATATGGAACTGGTCGTCATGCTCAAAAATCAGCATAGCATGGGGCATGGCCATGCCAATGCAATTGTCGCTTATGTGTTGGCGCAGGACGCGCGCACTAGGTAAATTGCGGGTGCGCGCGCAACCGCTGATATGCATCGACAACCGCGCGCAATCGCCCCTCCTGCGTCCGGTCGCCGCCATTGCGGTCGGGGTGATATTGGCGCAGCAGTGCTGCATAGGCTTGGCGCAGCGCGCGCCGATCCGCGTCCGCCCCCAACCCCAGCACGCGCAGCGCCGCCGTTTCGGCACGGGAAAAGCGCGCCGATGGCCCGGGTGCGGCACTGGCTGGACGCAGCGCCATTTGCGCCAGCGGGTCGGGCATGGCGGCCCAGCGCGGCACATCCCCCCCACCCAGATCGGCAAAGCGGCGACCGGGCGTTTCCCAGCCCGCCACCGGCCCTTGTGCAGCGGCAATTTCATCCGCGCTCATCCCGGCAAAATAATCAAAACGCGCGTTGAATTCGCGCACATGGGCAAGGCACAGATATTGCCATTCGCCCGGCCCGTCGAAATCTGCGCGCGCGCCGCCCAGCCGTGGCGCGCGATAGGGCGCAACCTCTAAACAGCCATCAACCGCGCAAATTTGGGGAATATCGCCGTTCATGCGCCGCCCCTAAAGCGACGTCGCGCCACCGTCCATGGATTGCCGTCAAATTTCCCAGCAGAAATTGAAACTATGTCCGGGCGGGGCCATGATCCATTCGGCCTGCAGCGCCGAAATGCGCGCGCGGATGGCCAGAACGCAGGCATCGCTCAAATCCGGTAACGGCACATGGCTGGCTTCACAGCCCGCGCGCGCAATGTCGCGCAGCGTTGCGCCATCGCTGCCGCCCGACCAATGGTCGGCTTCAAAAACTTCGACGATGCGTTCGGCCTGTACCAGTTCGACAATCGCCGGGTCGGGCGCGTCGGCACGGCTGGCGCTGGCATGGCCACCTGCCTTGGCGATAATCTGCACTTGGGCGGGGTCCACCCCCTTGGCCACCATGCCCCAAAAGCCGTTCGCCATGTCGAGGCAGTCTTCGACGAAATAATGAATTGCGTCGTGCGGCAACAAACCCTTTTTTGGAAAATCACTTTGTGCCACCGTGCCGTCCGACCGCACGATGTGTAAAGCGTCGCAGCGCTCCCCCTTGGTGATGCTGACTTGCATGGCGCGCCGCATGACAGAAAAAGGTTAAAAAGAAAAGACATGAGCGAAAAAGGACAAATTGCCACCGAAATGGAAATAATGTTGCAAAGCGCATTTTCACCGTCATTTCTGGCTGTCATCAACGATAGTGGCAAACATCGCGGGCATAGCGGGGATGATGGTTCGGGCGAAAGTCACTTCACAGTGGATATTATTGCCGATGCTTTTACCGGTCGTTCGCGGGTGGATCGTCAGCGCATGGTCAACAAGGCGCTGGGCGACCTGCCCGGCGGGCGTGTCCATGCGCTCGCCATTCGTGCCCGCGCACCGGGGGAGGGATGACAAGACCGGTTCAGTTGCGATTCGAATCGCATCTGAACGCGCCCGCGCGCGACGTTTGGAACGTTGCGATGACACTCGCCGGCATCAACGCCGAATCCATGCCGGTTTTTCGAATGACGCACCCGGCGCATATCAGCGCGATGACCGATGCGCCCTTTGAGGCCGGTAAAAAATTATTCCACAGCCGGGTGCTGGCGCTGGGCTTCATCCCCTTTGACCGGACCGACCTGACACTCACCCAATATGCCGATGGGCAATTTTTTGTCGAACAATCACCCATGGGTTCGATGCATAAATGGCAACACCGCCGTAGCGTCATTGCCGATCGGGCGGGCTGCACCATCATCGACGAACTGGATTTTACCCCCAAATTGCCTGCCGCCTTGGCGCGCCCCTTTATCGCGCTTGCATTCTGGAACCGGCACCGCAATTTGCGCCGACGCTGGGGGCAGCGGGCGCAAAATGCTTGACCCGCCATTTGCAATCGACACTATACATGCCGATATTTAGAAATTGAGGAGCGGGCGATGATTGGCGATTTTGCGATGAGCCGGGTGGCGCTGGCGACGGGTGTTGAACTGGACCTTGTCGATCTGGGGCCGCGCGATGCCCCGGCGCTGATATTCCTCCACGGCTTTCCGGAATCGCACCGCACATGGCGCCACCAATTGCAGCATTTGTCGGTAAATTACCGCTGCATTGCGCCCGATCAGCGCGGCTATTGCGGCTCATCCAAACCGCAGGATGTCAGCGCCTATACCGTTGACAAATTGACGGCGGATATTTTCGCGCTCGCCGATGCGCTGGGGGTGCAGCAATTCACCATCGTCGGGCATGATTGGGGCGGCGCAATTGCATGGAGCGTCGCACTCAACGGGCAAAATGGTGCGCCCAACCCCGATTTTGCCGGCCGCGTCACCCGTGCCATCATCGCCAATGCGCCCCACCCATTTATTTTTGGGCGACTGTTGTTCGACGACCCCGTCCAGCGCGCGGCGAGCCAATATATCCGCACATTTCGTGACACAGCGAATGACGAACTGATCCGGGACAAGGGGATTGCGGGCATATTGGCCAAGGCATTTGCCGATCGTGCGCCAAGCGCGGGGCTGCAACCGATGGATGAATTGGGCCGCCAGCTCAAAAATTGGGAGGATCGCGACGCCTGCTTCGGGATGATCAACTGGTATCGCGCATCGCCGCTGAACGTCCCGGCGACGGACGAAAACCCCGAACGACCCGCATTATTGGATGCGCCGATCCCGCCGCTCCACATGCCGACATTGGTCATTTGGGCGATGGACGATGCCGCGCTGCCGCCATGCAATCTGCGCGGGATGGATGCGTGCATCCCCGACCTTGCCATCCATGAAGTGCGCGGCTGCGGCCATTTTGTACCATGGGAAGCGCCCGACAATGTCAACGCCGCGATGGATGATTTTTTGACCCGCACGTCATGAGTGATAGCGAAATTGCCCCCACCAAAGCAGCATCGTTGCTGCGTCATGCTGGCGGCCACCATGGGGTCGGCTTTGCCGAGACATTCTTTGACCTTGTCTATGTTTTTGCGATCACCCAATTGTCGCACCATTGGTTGGCGCACCATGATTTGATTGGGGCAGCACAGACGGCCATATTGTTTCTGTGCGTTTGGTGGGGCTGGATCTTCATGGTTTGGGCGACAAATTGGCTCGACCCTGAACGCACGGCGGTGCGCCTGATGATCTTTCTGGTGATGGCGGCCGGCCTTGTCATGAGCGCAGCGCTCCCCCACGCATTTGGCGCGCGCGCGCCGTTATTTGTCGGCGCTTATGTTTTAATGCAATTGGGCCGTTGCCTGTGGTTGGTGTGGGCCACACGCGACCGCGCCGGCCTTTCCCGCAACATGTTGCGCGTCAGCGTCTGGTTCCTGTTCGCCGCGCCGTTCTGGATGATGGGTGCATTTGCACCCGATGCAGCTAGGCTGATGTGGTGGGCAGCCGCCATCACCATTGAATATCTTGCGCCCAGTTTCCTGTTTGTTGTGCCGGGGATGGGCCGCTCTACCACCCAGGATTTTGAGGTCGCGGGCGAACATATGGCCGAACGCTGCGCGCTATTCATCATCATCGCGCTGGGCGAAGGGATATTGTTGACCGGTGCTACCTTTGCCGACCAAATATGGTCCGCGGACGCCATTATGGCATTCGCAACTGCGCTCGTGGGCAGTATCGCCATGTGGTGGCTATATTTCGATAGCGGTATGGTGCGCGGCAGCGCGCATATCCGCAACCATGTCGACAGCGGTCGCGTGGCGCGCAACGCCTATACCTACCTGCATTTGCCCATTTGTGCGGGTATCGTGCTAGGCGCGGCGGCGGATGAATTGCTGATTGCGCACCCCCATGAAATTGCCGACGGCCTGTTCACCGGGACACTTGTCGGCGGACTTGTGCTGTTCCTTGCGGGCACCATGTTTTTCAAACGCGCCACCAACGGACGACCATGGTTGCCGCTGTCGCACGCAGTTGGTTTGTTATTGTTCGGTTTGCTCGCCAGTTGGGGGCTTTGGGCATCGACCGACCGGCTGCACATGGCAGCCGGCAGCGTCGTTATCCTGATTATCGTCGGCATTTGGGAATGGGGCAGCCTGCATGGTGGGTGGGTGGAACGCGGTATCGGCATAGCCCGCACCCCCCCTAAACCAACCAGCTGATCACCGCGCCGTGTGGATGTGCGGTGGCGAGCGTTACCGGCGCACCCGCCGCCCAGTCTGCTGCATCGCCCGCCGCATTGGGCCAATGGCGCACCACCAGTTCGTGCGCATGGGTGTCGCGGTTCGCCTCCACCGCTGCCCAGGCGAGCGGCGCGTCGGCCCGCGCGCTCGCCCCCGCCGCCGCCATCGCCGTGGTAATGCGCGCCTGTTCGCTGGCGGGCAGATATTGCCAGACAATTGAATGGAATAGCAGGCGGGTCGTCCCCGCCGCCCGTGGTTGTGCCAATTGCTGTTCGACAAAATCAGCCGCCGCCATATGCGTAATCTTGGGCGGTTGCTCGCTGGCAGCCGCAATCGCGCTATCCATGCGCGCAAAACGCACCTTATGTTCGGGCCAGATATAGGCGCGCAGCCGCATCGCCTGCGCCGGATCGGTCAGGTCAACGGGTGCAACATCGCAGCCTGTACAATCCAATATTTCAAACGCGCGGTCGGGCGGCGGCGCCCCCCGCCATTCGGGTGCAAAATTGATCGCGCCCGGTTGCGGCCCGACATGCACCCCGCCCAGCAGATAATGGTATCGCGCCAGCATCAGGTTGATGCCCGCGCTCGACCCGATTTCAAAACAGGAAAATCGCGGCGGCAATCCCTGATCGGTGAGCCACAGCATCGCGGCGATGAAATTGGCGCTGCGCCCCGCCTCATTGGTCTGCGGCGGCCCGTCGAGCCATGGCAGGAGCGTTGCCGCATGGTCAGCCAGCACGGCGGCGACCAGCGCTTTGTCGTCCACCCCATCGCCATCATCCCCAACATATATGGGCGCGAGGCGCGGTTCCACCCCCGCCAGATGCAGCGCGTGCAATCCCCCCGCCGCGCGCAGCGGCAGCGCATCGGCGAGCGGCGCGCCCGTCCAATTGCGCAGCCGCTCCACAAAAACGCCGCCCACTTTGCTATCGGCAATCACCGCGCCCAGCGCCGCGCAAATGCGCGCGGTGACCGTTGCGCCGCTGCTGCGGCAATAGGCAACCTGATTGGCAAAGGCGGTGGCGACAGCTTCGCGTCCGGTCGCGTTGATGTCGATGGGGATATATTTCTGGGTCATGGCATGCGCCTCCGCATATGGGATATAGCCAACCCAAACCGCCGCTCGGCTTGCCCTTTTACGCGCCCCCGCTTAAAGCCGCGCGCCATGGCTGCTCCGCTAATCTTTGCCCTGCCCAAGGGCCGCATCCTTGATGAGGCATTGCCGCTGTTGGCGCAAGCGGGCATCGAACCGGCGGCTGATTTTTTTGACAAGGACAGCCGCGCGCTGACCTTTGCCACCAATGTCCCCGACATGCGCATCATCCGCGTGCGCGCATTTGATGTCGCAACCTTTGTCGCGCATGGTGCGGCGCACCTCGGCATTGTCGGGTCGGACGTTATCGACGAGTTTGCCTATAGCGAGATTTACGCGCCGGTCGCGCTCAACATCGGCCATTGCCGCATTTCGCTGGCAGAGCCGGAAGGGCTGGTTGACGCCCCCGCCAGCCACATGCGCATCGCCACCAAATATCCGGCCATCACCCGCGCCTATTTCGCCGCGCGCGGGGTGCAGGCCGAATGTGTCAAGCTGAACGGCGCGATGGAAATTGCCCCGCAACTGGGGCTGGCCAGCCGCATCGTCGACCTTGTATCCTCCGGCCGGACGCTCAAGGAAAATGGGTTGGTCGAACGCGCGGTGCTGGCCGAAGTGTCAGCGCGGCTCATCACCAACCGCACCGCGTTCAAATGCGATGCGCGTTTGCGCGATCTGGTCGAAAAATTCCGGGAATATGCGCTTGCAACGGCTTGATGCCCGTTCGAGCGATTTCGCGCGTGATTTTGCCGCGCTGGTCGCTGCGCGGCGCGATGTCGATGCAGATGTTGCCGCCGACGTCCGCGCCATCATCGCAGCGGTCGCGGCGGACGGGGATGCGGCGCTGGCGGATTATACGCGCCGTTTTGACGGGCATGACCTGCCGCTATCCATCCCGCTGGCCGATTGTCACGCCGCGCTCGATGCGCTCGATGCACGCTTGCGCGATGCGCTCGAACTGGCGGCAGCGCGGATAGCAGATTGGCATAGCCGCCAACGCCCCGCCGACCATGCGCATGTTGACAGCGCGGGGGTGCGGCTGGGCGCACGCTGGACGAGCGTTGATGCAGCGGGGGTTTATGTGCCGGGCGGGCGCGCATCCTACCCCTCCTCCGTGCTCATGAACCTAATCCCCGCGCGCGTCGCAGGGGTCGAACGCCGCGTGATGGTGACGCCGACACCCGGCGGGGTGCCCAACCAGCTTGTCCTTGCCGCCGCAGCGCTTGGCGGCGCGACAGAGGTTTGGCGCGTCGGCGGCGCGCAGGCGATTGCCGCGCTCGCCCATGGCACAGCGTCGATCGCGCCGGTCGATGTCATCACCGGCCCCGGCAACGCCTGGGTGGCAGAGGCGAAACGGCAATTGTTCGGGCGGGTCGGCATCGACATGGTGGCCGGGCCATCCGAAATATTGGTGGTGGCGGACGTGGCCAATGACCCCAGATGGATTGCAGCCGACCTCCTCTCCCAAGCCGAACATGACCCGACCAGCCAGTCGATCCTGATCTGCGATGATGCGGGTTTTGCCGACGCAGTGGCAGCGCAAGTCGCGGCAATCATCCCCACTTTGGCAACCGCGCCCGCCGCGCGCGCCAGTTGGGACGCGCATGGCGCAATCATCCTTGTCCCCAGCCTTGGCGATGCCGCGCCCATCATCAACGCGCTCGCGCCCGAACATTTGCAATTGGCGATGGACATGCCAGCGGCGGAGGCGTTGTTCGCCCGTGTCCGCCATGCCGGGTCGGTCTTTCTGGGGCGGATGACGCCAGAGGCGATTGGCGATTATGTCGCGGGGCCGAACCATGTGCTGCCGACCGCACGCAGCGCGCGTTTTTCATCGGGCCTGTCGGTGATCGATTTTATGAAGCGCACCAGCTTTATCGCGCTCGACAATGCGGCGCTCGCCGCCATTGCCGCCGCGCCAGCGGCCCGCGCCGCCGCTGCCGGGCACGATCTCGTAGCCGTCCAGGCGCACCGGGAAGCGGAACTCCAGCACCTCGGGGTCGGTGAGGCGCGAGTTGGTCATGTGGGTCTGCACCACGCTCGTGCCGTCGAAGCCCGGGCCGGCGCCGCTGCCGCCGGAGATGGTCTCGTAGTACTGGTGGCGTTGATTGCCGAAGGTGAAGTTGTTCATCGTGCACTGGCCGGCGGCCATCGCGCCCAGCGCACCGTACAGCGCGTTGGTGATGCAGGTCGAGGTCTCGACGTTGCCGGCCACCACGCTGGCCGGCGGACGCGGGTTGAGCATCGAGCCTTCGGGGATGATCACGCGCAACGGCTTGAGGCAGCCGGCGTTGAGCGGGATGTCGTCGCCGACCAGCGTGCGGAACACGTACAGCACCGCGGCCATGCACACTGCGGTGGGCGCGTTGAAGTTGTTCTCGAGTTGCGCGCTGGTGCCCGTGAAGTCGATCTCGGCGCTGCGTGCGGCGGCGTTCACGCGGATCGCCACGGCGATCTGCGCGCCGTTGTCCAGCGCCAGCGTGAAGGCGCCGTCCTTCAGCTTCGTGATGACACGCCGCACCGATTCCTCGGCGTTGTCCTGCACGTGGCGCATGTAGGCCTGCACGACATCCAGCCCGAACTGCGCGACCATCTTGCGCAGCTCCTGCACGCCCTTCTCGTTGGCGGCGATCTGCGCCTTCAGGTCGGCCAGGTTCTGCGGCGGGTTGCGCGAGGGGTAGGGGCCGCTGGACAGCAGCGCCAGCATCTCGGCCTCGCGCAGGCGCCCGGCCTCGACCAGCTTGACGTTGTCGATCTGCACGCCCTCTTCCTCGATGCGCGTGGAAAACGGCGGCATCGAGCCCGGCGTGATGCCGCCCACGTCGGCGTGGTGGCCCCGGCTGCCCACGTAAAAGCTGGGCTGCGCGCCGTCGGCAAGGTACACCGGCGTGATCACCGTGATGTCGGGCAGGTGCGTGCCGCCGTGGTACGGGTCGTTGAGCACATACACATCGCCGGGCTGCATGCGGCCCGCGTTTTCTC
>CALFXW010000168.1 GCA_937957805.1 uncultured Sphingopyxis sp. | reverse complement strand
TGGCGTCCCTGTTCGACGCCGACGGGCGCGTGGGCATCGATTGGGGCGTTTATGGCGTGCCGGAGACCTTCATCATCGACCGTCAAGGCGTGATCCGCATGAAGCACATCGGGCCGCTGACTCCGGACGTGATCCGCGACAAGATTGAACCCCTTGTGAGGCAACTCAATGGCTAGATGGATAGTGATCCTGACCCTGGCGCTGCTCGCCCCGATGTGTCTGATCTGGGCCTGGCCCCGGCGCCGGAGCACCCCCGCGTGAGCACCTATCTGCAGCTGGCGGGTCTGTTCGGAATGTTGTCGCTGCTGTCGATCGGCGGCGCGGTGGCCACCGTCGTGCGCGCGCGCTCGGCCCGCTGGCGAGTGTGGTGACATGGTATATGCCGCTGTCGCGCATGGAACCTGCCGCAGCGCGACGATTATTGCTGGAACGTGATGGGGATGAATGGCGCAATATTGTCGTTGCCGACCTGTTGCGGTCCAACCCCGATCTGGCGGGCGCGATTACCCATGTCGCGCTGTGGCGTTGGGGGCATGCGATGATCCGCCCGACGCCGGGTTTCATCCATGGCATTGCCCCTGCCGCGCGCCACGCTGTCCATGCACCCTTATTTTTGGCGCATAGCGACCTGTCGGGACTGTCGCTGTTTGAAGAAGCGCATTATCGCGGCAGCGAAGCGGCTGAGGCGGCGATGCGCCACATCGGCCATAATTTTGAAAGCATGCTATGACTACGCCGTCCGCTCCCCCCTATGATGGCCGCCATTTGATCGCCGATCTGGATGGGTGCGCTGCACCCTTGGACGATCTGGCGTTGGTGGAGGCGGCACTGCGTGCAGGGGTCGATGCGGCGGGCGCGACCCTCCTTAAAATCACCCTCCACCATTTTGGGCCGGGCATGGGGGTGACGGGGGTCGCCATCCTCGCCGAATCGCATATCTCGGTGCATAGCTGGCCCGAACATCAATATGCGGCGATCGACATTTTTCTGTGCGGCGCGCGGCATGATCTGGATGCAGCGCTCAGTGCCATCGCCGCCATTTTGCGCCCGAAAATCATTCGGCAGACTGTGCATGTGCGCGGTTTTGGCGCGGCATTGGGTGACTGACTCAGCTACGGCGCGACCGTCATCGCAAATTTGATTTAGGTCATTGCAACTGCGAACTAATATCAATAAATGACCCCCCGGAGCAAATATCTGCTGTCTCTCCCGGGGGTAACATGTCTTTCAAATCGCTACGCTTACTCGCCACGGTATCCGCTGCGGCGCTCTGCACTATGGCTGCAACCGGCGCATCCGCACAATCGGCTGACACATTGCCGAACGTAGAGGAAGCTGATGTAATCACCGTCTGGGGGACACGGGTGGAGGCGGATAATCTGCTGCTCGAAGAAAGCGACATTGCCATTCGTCAGGCCGACCATCTGTCCGACCTGTTGCGACAGATTCCCGGTGTGGATGTTGGCGGCACCCATTCGCTGAATACGCGGATCAATTTTCGCGGATTGGATGATCGCGACCTCAACGTCTTTATCGACGGGGCATTGCAGACCAATTATCTCTACCACCATATCGGCAATCTGCTGATCAACCCTGACATTTTGCAATCGGCAGATATTCAGCTTGGTACCAACAGCGTTACCCATGGGGGGCTGGGTGGTGCCATCCGTTTTGAAACCAAGGACGCCGCAGATCTGTTGCTGCCCGGGCGCAACATTGGCGGGCGGATCGCCGGGGGTTGGAACAGCAATGCGTTGGCGTCCGGTTCGCTCACCCTCTATGGGCAAAGCGGTGATTTGGATCTGCTGGGCTATTACAACCGGGTGGATCGCGGTAATTTTGAGGATGGCAGCGGCCGTCAGACAATCGGTAGCGACGGCCTTAGCCAAAATATCCTGCTCAAGGGGAGGTATGCGCTGGCGAGCGGGCACAGCCTGCGCCTCTCCTACGACCGTTATTGGGATGCCGGGGATTATACCCAGCGCCCCGACATGGGCGTGCTCACTAACAGCGCGATTACCGGCGACATATTGCTGCCCACCGAATATCGGCGCGAAAGCATCAATCTAGGCTATCTCGGCAATTTCGGCCCCGCGCTCGACCTGTCGCTGACACTCTACACCAACGATATGCGGCTCTATCGCGACGAAAGCGACCCGCGCATCCCGCGCGGCATCCGCACCGACCGCCGGGTGGATGCCGACAATTGGGGGGTGAATCTGCTGGCCCAATCGCAACTGGACATGGGCGATGTCGGTCAGACCATCACCTGGGGCGGCGAATATTTCGACCAGCGACTGGACTATGTCCCCGATGTAAAGGGTAATGCGCCGTCCGAGATTCAGACGTCCGAAAATTTTGCGCTGTTTGTCGAGGATGCGCTCGATTTCGGTGACGGGTTGCTGCAACTGCGCCCCGGGCTGCGCTATAATCATTATGCGCTGGGCATCGGCGCAGCCGGCAGCAAGGGCGAATGGAATGCATTGACTTGGGGCTTGGCGGGCGATGTTTCGCCGGGCGGCGGCATCAATATTTTTGCCAGCTATACCAGATTGTTTCGTGGGCCAGAGCCGGCTGAACCCTTTGGCGGCAATGCGCGGGTCAAAATTATCAACCCCAATTTGGCACCCGAAGGCGGCAGCAACTTTGAATTTGGCGCACGCTGGCAGGGGGTGTTGGGGTCGGTCGAAACCGCGATGACCGCCCGCTATTTTCGCACCCGTGTCACCAACTATATCGGCGAAGTGCCGTCTGGAACCGGGCCGGGCATCGTGTGGGATGCCAATATCGGCACTGCTGCCATTGAAGGCTTTGAACTGGCAGCCAATTTGCGGCACGGCAATTTTGATATGCTGGCCGGATTTTCGTCCGCCGTGCTCGACGCATCGCGCCTGACCGGTGCCGACCTTTCCGAAAGTCTGCGCGACATTGGCGACAAGCTGACCGTCGATCTGGCGTGGCATAGCGACGATCGGCGGATATCGCTCAGCGCCGACGTCCAGCATGTCTTTGCAAAGCCAACCGCTACGACGCAGGTGAAGCCCGCTTATAGCATCGTCAACCTGTCGGGACGGTGGGACGATGTGGCAGGGATTACCGGGTTATCGCTGACGGCGGGCATCGATAATCTGTTCGATGTGACCTATACCAGCCATGCATCGCGCAGCGGCACCACATTCCACCCTGTGTTTGGGCCACTGATCCTCAACGATGTGGAACCGGGGCGCAATTTCAAACTCACTGCTGCATTGCGCTTTTGACCATGGGATTGGCGGTAAAGGCGCGCGCCAAACCCTTTCTGTCGCCCAAGGCGCAGGTGCGTTTCTGGTGGTTATTCGTCCATCGTTGGCTGGGGCTGGCGCTGCTGGTGCCGATGGCGATGCTGGGTGTTACCGGATCGGCGTTGGTGTGGCCGGCCGCGACCGAGATATGGTTGAACCCGCAACGGGCGGTTGCGGCGGATGCTGACCCCGCCCGAATCGAGGCACGGCATATAGCCGCAGCACGGGCGGGGTTGGCTGGGCATGGCCCAGTGAGCGCTGTGCTGATCGGGGAACCGGGCTTTCCGATGATGTTCGGCACCGCGCCCATTGCGCCGCCGCATATGGGGCTGGGGCCACCGACGCGGATGACTGCCTATATCGACCCCGTGTCGGGCCGCCTGCTCGATACCAAGCGCAGCACCGGCGATTTCATGTGGTTTATGCACGCCATCCACGGCCATTTGTTGCTGAGCGGCGTGGGGCGGCCGGTGGTGGGGGTGATGGGCATATTCCTCCTCCTCTCCGCGATAACTGGACTGGTGATCTGGTGGCCGGGGCGCGGGCGCCTTTGGGCCGCTTTGCGCTGGCAGCGGCGGGAGGGGCGGTTGCTCAACCTCCACCGTCAGTCGGGCGTAATCCTCTCGCTGGTGCTGATTGTGGAGGCGGTGAGCGGCGTCTGGATTTCCTTTCCCACTTTTTTTGCAGCACTGGTTGAACCCAGCGCCGTCCATGCAGCGGGCGGGCATGGCGGCGATGCGCGCGGCGCGCAGCGGCGGGGCGATGGATTGCCGCCACCGGTGATTGCCGATCAGCAATGGGTTGATGTTTTAAGCAGGGCGCAAGCCGCCTACCCCGGTCGCCCTACATCGATCGCCGCGCCCAAGGCGGCGGGCGATGCATGGGAAGTGGCGATGAATGGCGCGCGTGGGCCGGCAACGCTCCGCATCCCCGAAGCCGGGCCGGTAGCGGTCGAATTGGCGGCAAATGGCGCGAGCAACGCCAGCCGCTGGGAGGCCGCGATGACGGGCGTGCATGCGGCCAGCATCGGCGGGCCGATTTGGCAATGGTTGAGCTTCCTCAGCGGAATTGCGTTGACCTTTTTAAGCCTGAGCGGGCTTTATGTCTGGGGCAAGCGGCAGATTATGCGCGGTCGGCGGGGTGTCGGTTGACCCTATTCCGCGACAAATCTACCGGCGGCGCGGTCTTTGGTAACATGTGCTGCGTCAAAAATGCGTCCATTCATCGCGACATAGACTCCGTCGGGGAGGAGCTGCACCGCCGCAAAGGCAAAGCCGACGTTGAACACCGAATCGCTGCTGCGCAGCGATGCTGGCTGCATCGCGCCGGTCAGCACAATCACCTTGCCCTTGATGTCGGTCAATGTCCGCGCGGTCACCGCCATCGTATCGGTGCCATGGGTGATAAGGATATGTCGGGCCGGACTGGCGACGATCGCGGCGTGGATGGCGGCGCGATCGGCATCGGTAAGTTCCAGACTGTCCTTGCGCATCAGCGCGCTCACCTCCACCTCTTGCGTGACATTGGCCTCACGCAAAATGGGGTGGAGCGCGGTATCACCCACCTGAAATTCGCTCAGCGCATCGAAATATATTTTATCGATCGTGCCGCCGGTGGTGAAACAGTGGATGGCAGGGGGTGTTTGCGTCATAGCCATGCTATAACGGGGCGGCGCAGAAATTTGGATAGGAAAGTCGGAATAAGGGTCAAATGGCGGCATATATTATCGACATGTGCGGACGACTCGCCGATGCGGCAGGGCGTGAACTCAGGCTGGAATTGGCGGATGAGCCGGTCAGCATCACAGCGCTACGCGATGCCGCGCGCGCTATTGCACCGGGCCAGGGGGTGAATTGGGCACGGGTGCGCGGCTGTATTGACGAAGAAATCGTGGCCGATGATGCCTGCGCATTTGCCCATCAACGCATCGCGCTCTTGCCGCCGGTATCGGGCGGATGACCATTTGCGTCACCCTGTCGGATGCGCCCTTTGACCCCTTTGCGCTGCTCGCCGATTTCGCGCGCGATGCGGGCGGCGATACTGGCGCCATCGCCAGCTTTGTCGGGCAGACCCGCGCAGCAGGGGCAGATGGCACGGCGGTTCGCGCGATGGAACTGACATCCTATCGCTCGCTAACCCTGCGTTCGATGGAGAATATTGCCGCTGCCACCGCCGCGCGATTTGGGGTGGCGCATATCCTCCTCCTCCACAGGGTCGGGCGGATGCTGCCGGGGGAGCCGGTGGTGCTGGTTGCCGCTGCGGCGCCGCACCGCCGCGCCGCGTTGCAGGCGGTTGATTATGCGATGGATCGGCTGAAGAGTGAGGCGGTTTTCTGGAAAGCGGAGGAGGGGGATTTTGGCCGCCGCTGGATCGAACCCAGCGATGCTGACGCCGATGACCTTGCCCGCTGGGGCATCAGCCAAGAGGAGGATGACAGATAATGGCCGGAATTGACCAAGCCCGCGACTTTCACCCGCTCAACATCGCGGTGCTGACCGTTTCGGACACGCGTGACATGGCGACCGACACGTCGGGTGCGCTGCTCGTCGAACGGCTGACCGGCGCGGGGCATCGGCTGGCCGCGCGTGCGATCATCACCGACGATGTGCCGAAAATCGCCGCGCAGGTCGCGGCATGGATTGGCGATGCGGGGGTCGATGTCATCCTTTCAACCGGGGGCACCGGCTTTTCACCGCGCGATGTGACGCCAGAGGCGGTGCGCCCGCTGTTCGAACGCGAAATGGACGGCTTTTCGGTGCTTTTCCATCAGGTCAGCATGGGAACGGTTGGCGTATCGACGCTGCAGTCGCGCGCGCTGGCGGGCGAAGCGTGCGGCACCTTCATCTTTTGCGTGCCCGGCTCAACCGGCGCCTGCCGCGATGCGTGGGACAATATATTGGCGTTGGAACTAGACAGCCGCCACCGCCCCTGTTCGCTGGTGCCGCACATCGCGCGCTTCGTGAATCAGACGATATGATCAGCATCGACCAAGCGCTGGCGATTATCGATGCGCGCGTCGCCCCCCTCGCCAGCGAGGATGTGGCGCTGAACGACGCGGCGGGGCGTTATCTCGCCCAATCGCTTCATGCGCGCAGCGATGCGCCGCGCCACGCGACTTCGGCGATGGATGGCTATGCCGTCGATTATGCCAGCGTGCGCGCGGGTGATGCGCTGCGCATCATCGGCACGGCAGCGGCAGGGGCCGGGGGGGCTTTGCGGCTCGAACCTGGACAGGCGGCACGCATCTATACAGGGGCACCGCTGCCCGATGGGGCCGACGGCGTCATCATGCAGGAATATGCACATGTGTCGGGCGATATGGTGCATTTTGACGCCGGTTTTGGCCCCGCGCGCCACGTCCGTGCGGCGGGCAGTGATTTTCGCGCGGGCGATATTTTGCTGGCGGCGGGAACCCGCCTCTGTCCGCGCGCCATGTGTGTCGCTGCCGCAGCGGATGTTGACGTGCTGGCGGCGGCCGCCGCGCCGCGTGTGGCGATCCTTGCCACGGGGGATGAACTGGCCGCGCCGGGCAGCGCGCACCGTCACCCCCACCTTATCCCCGAAAGCGTCAGCTTTGGCGTTGCCGCGCAGGCGGCGGCGATGGGGGGGCAAGTGGTGTGGCGCGGGGCGTGCGCCGATGATCTGGCGCGGCTGACGGCGGCGGCGGGCGATGCGCTGGCGGCGGCGGATCTGGTGGTGGTCACCGGCGGCGCGTCGGTGGGGGATCGGGATTTTGCCAAATCGATGTTTGCCGCGCATGGGCTTGAAACATATTGGGAAAAAATCGCTATCAAGCCCGGTAAGCCCGTCTGGCTGGGCAAAGCGTCGGGTCGATATGTGCTGGGGCTGCCCGGCAACCCCACTTCGGCAATGGTGACTGGCCATCTGATTTTGCGTGGCTTACTGGCGCGGATGCAGGGTGCATCGGCAGCTGGCTTGCACCGCTGGATGCGCCTGCCGCTTGCCGCGCCGATCAAGGCGACGGGCAATCGCGAAACCTTTGTCCGCGCCGCGTGGCAGGATGATGGGCTGGTGCCGATTGCGATGCAGGACAGCGGGGCGCAGGCCGCGCTCAACCAAGCAGACTGGCTGATCCGTTGTCCGGCGGGGCAGGCGGCGCTGCCTGCCGGTGCGATGGTCAGCGCGCTCGCCTTTTGAAGCGCGCCTCCGCCGCTGCCAATTCTTCGCTCGTATTGATATTGGCAAAATCCGCCGCTTGCGCGGGCAGGCGCACCATTGCCTGCCGTTCGGCAAAGCGCCAAAGCGATTGGCCGCCACCCGCGATATAGGCGTCGAGCGCGGCGACATCGACCCGCCACAGCGCGGCAAGCGGTTGCACCCGCCCCGCCGCATCGGGCAGCGCCGCGCCGGCACCCCCAATCGCGTCGGACAGGCGTTGCAGCAAATCCACGGGCAAAAAGGGCATGTCGCAACTGACGAGCAGCACATGGTCGGCCCCATGCTGCGCGGCAAAGCGCATCGCGCTGTCGAGCGCCGATATCGGCCCCAGATCCGCCGCCGCATCGGCCAGGGTGGGGAGGGCGGTTCCCAAATCTCCATCCCCTGTTCGCACCGCAAGCGCGACAAGATCACTCTGTCCCCGCGCCCAGCGCAGCATATGGTCGATCAGCCGCGCGCCGCCCAACATGCGCTCTGCCTTTGCACCGCCCATCCGGCTGCCCATGCCGCCGGTCGCGATGATGATGGGGGGTGAAGGGGGGAGAGCGGTGGGCATTTTTTTTCCTCTTCGGGGCTAAACATGCCGCATCCGCTTATGGCGTCGGGGCAATGGCGATGCAACGAAAGCCGATATGATTTGTAGGACTGTCTGCCATCTGACTATGCCGCGCTGCTGGTCTGTAGCGACGGCAATAATTGGCCGCACACAGATATGATCCACCCTTTAATACAAGTGGGGGGGCGTTGTTTGCTGCACACGGCGGGGAACAACAGGATGGCGCTGACGCTCTGCTGGTGGTGAAGACGCTTGTAGTCCATTCCCACACATTACCGATCATGTCGTAGAGACCGTTTCTATTTGGTGGAAAACTGCCGACTGGTGATGTGCCGGTCGCGGCATGGGTGGACAAATTTCGCCATGGAAAATCGCCGCGCCAATAATTGGCCAGAATATTTCCGTCAGGCTCGAGTGTGTTTCCCCATAAATAAGGCAGATCACTTCCCGCGCGTGCAGCATATTCCCATTGAACCTCGCTGGGTAGTTTTTTGCCCGCCCATGCGGCATAGGCTAGCGCGTCGGCATAGGCAATTTGCACCACCGGGTGGTTAGGCAGATGGGCGATGCCACGCCCATCGCCCCAAGGGTCGCGCCAGCTTGCTCCAAATTTATAGATCCACCAACGGCTATGGTCGTTAAGCGTTACTGGCTCTGTTGTTCCTCGAAATACGGCGGAGCCAGCACGAAGCAAGGCGGGATCGGCGTCAGGATAATCAGCAATGGTTGGAGCAATTTCGGCAAGGGTGATATGGCCGGTGGCTTCCACAAATTGACCGAATTGCAAGTTGGTAACCGGAGTTTTGTCCATCCAAAAGCCCTCAACATCGGCGGTAAAGGCTGGACTCTCTTCGGCATAATGATGATCCGAGCCTAGGACGCAATGTCCCGGAGCGATCCAGTGCATTCCGGTAAGATCGACGCCCGACATCAGAAAATAAGTTGTACCCGTTGCCCGTCAATCTCGGTCCGATATTCACGCCGACTGCCAAATGCTGGTGCTTGATTGCTGCGATCCCATTCGCTGAATAGCTGTTGCAAGCGGGCAACCTCGCGCGGGTGTCGGGTGGCGATATTGCGTGTCTCACCCGGGTCGCGCTGCAGGTCGAACAGTGCAACCCACTGGCCAATCGCGGGCACATTTATATCAACATCATGGGTCATCGCGCGGCCAATCACCTCACCAAGTGCCTGAACGGTGGCCGAACGGTTCATTACTACCAGTTTCCAGCGCCCTTGGCGCACCCAGTGGTTGGGGCCCATACGCCAGAAGAGCGCGCGGTCGCGGGTCAGGCTGCGACGGTTCAGCAGGTTGCGCCCTTCGGCTGCAGTTGGGGTTGGCGCGCCAATCGCATTGGCGATGGTGGGCATGAGGTCGAGGGTGGAGACCATCAGCTCCTCCGTCCGTCCACCGCGCAGGCGCCCCGGTGCGCTGAGAATGAACGGGACGCGCGTTCCCCCCTCCAGCGGAAAGGCTTTATAACCATTGAAAGGTGCGTTGGAACAGGCACCCATGTCATAGTTGGGGCAGCCATTGTCGCTGAGAAAAATAACGATTGTTTGCCGGGTAAGATTTTCTTGTTGCAGTGCCGCCATCACCCGGCCAACCCCATTGTCCAGCTTGCTGACCATTGCGCGATAGACACGTTCATAGGGCGAAGCGATGTGGGCGAAGGGCGCGACATCCTCTGCCGATGCCTGTAAAGGGGTATGCGGCGCGTTATAGGCGAGGTAGAGGAAGAATGGTTGATCGCGGTTTTGGCGGATGACATCCACCGCGCGGTCGGTGAAAACATCGGTCAGATTGCCGCCAGGGTGGACGACGGTACGCCCGTCGATGATCGGAAATCTTTCGCGTGTAACCAGACTATCGGAGCCAGAGTCGGCGGCAACGACATCACGCGCATCCGCAGGGAAATAACGTGCCGCGCCATCGACAAAGCCGTAAAAGCTGTTGAACCCTTGGTCGAGCGGGTAACGGTCGCCGCCATTGCCAACATGCCATTTACCAACCATCGCGGTGGTATAGCCCGCGCTGCGCGCCACTTCGGCGATCGTTGTTTCACTGCCCGGCATGCCGATCTGGTCGCCCCGCCCGGTTATATTGAAATGAAAGCCAAAACGCTGCTGCGAACGCCCGGACAACAAGCCTGCGCGCGAGGGAGAGCAAATGGGCGCGGTGGCATATGCCGCCGTATAGCGGGTGCCGGCCCGGGCCAGCGCATCGATATTGGGAGTGCGAATGCGGCTGCCATAGCTGCTGACATCGCCATAACCCAAATCATCGGCAAGAATAACGATGATATTGGGGCGCACATCCCGCGCTGGGGTGGGCGCGGCTGGCTGTGCGCCGCGCGCGCGCGCGTTTGCGGGCATATGTACCGCGACGGGCAACATTGCTAGCGCGGCCGCCATACCGAGCCGCGACAATCGGCGCGCGGTCTGCCGCGCTTTGGGTGGTAGAGGCCTAATCATCATGCTTCTCCGTTGCGGGGGGGGGGGCGAGTGTCGTGGTCGAACCAGTCGTGAACCCACGCACATTGGCAAAGCCGGTGCGATCCGATTCGCGAATGGGTTCTGGGTGCAATGTCCGCCGGGTGATGAGAATGATCGCGCGCGCCGCACCCGCAGCAACATCGCATTGGCGCGACTTGATCGCTGCTACCATCAGTCGGTGCGCGTGCAGAGATTCCAGCTCGGTTTCAGCAGTGCCGGGGTGGTGTAGTCGTTGCTGCCAAAGCGCGAGGCGACCGACATGTTCAAACAGGCGGCGCGCAACCAGGCTACCGCAATGTTCGCCGATGAAGGCGCCGATCGTAAATGAAATTCGGTAAATCTGCCCCTTTTTGGAGGTTTCAGGCAGTTGCGACGCATCATCAGGCACTAATTGTTCGAGTTCCAATATCGCGCGCATCGGCATACGCTCCGCCGCAAGCGCCGCGACACGGGCATACATATCTTCGAGCAGGCCGAGCAGATCGAGGAATTCGTCCATGTCGATATTGGTGACGCGCGCGCCGCGCCATGGGAGGATTTCGACAAAGCCCGCCTGTGCGGCTAGCCGCAGCGCCTCCCGCACCGAAGGGCGGCTGACCTTATATCGATCCGCCAGATCTTGTTCGCGCAGCGGCAGCCCCGGGGGCAAGCGCTGGACGATGATTTCGCGAACCAACGCTTCTGCCAACCAGGATTCGGTTGTGCGGTTCCTGCTCATCGCGGCGGCAAACTAGGCATTTTGGCGCAATCCCTCATCAGCGCAGAGCGCAGCTAGCGTGTGTTGCAATTCGCACAGCGCTTTGGCGCTAAAATCGAACCCGCACGCTCGCTCCATATTTGCGCGGCGGCGAATAAAAGCCATTGCTGCTGACGGTTTGCTGCAAATAAATATCGTTGCCGATATTGCGATAAAAGCCCGAAATCGTCCAATTGCCGATGTCGATACCTGCGGTCAGGTCGATAATCGTATAGTCTGCCAATTTATTCGTGTTGGTGGCATTTTCATATCCACCTGCCGAACGCTGCAAATTGGCGCCGAGGCTGAAGGTCATATTATCACTGACGGGAATGCGCAGATCCGCGGCCAGATTCATGTCGATATCGCGCGTGCGGTTGACGCGGAAACCGCTGATATCGGTCAGCGTTCCGGTGTTGCTGAGCACCATCGTGCCCTTTTCAAATCTGCCGTTGTTGGCGGCGATTGCCGCGCTGATGTGCAGGCGGCCAAACCCTAGGTTGATCCGCGCGCGGCTTTCCACCTCGATGCCGTAGATATGGTTGTCGCCGGCATTTTTCAGGATGAATTGTGGGTTGGTTGCGCTGGCTGCGGTGACCACCTGCACATCATTCGTATGCGTATAATAGGCCGCGATGTTGAGGACATAGGCGCCCCCACCCCATGACGCCTTCCAGCCCAGTTCGCCGCCATAGACATATTCGGGCGCATAGGGGATGAGTTGATCTGCGTTGGGGATGTCCGATGGTATCCCCAGATTGAAGCCGCCGGGGCGATACCCCGTCGCAAAGCGAGCATAGATATTCTGCTCGGCATTCAGCCGGTAGCGCAAGGTGGCGGTGGGTAGCGCGCGGGTCCATGTGCGCGAAAGGTCAACCGAAAAGGGAATGACGGTGGAATTGGCGGTGGACGGTGCCCGATCGAATGAAAAGGATTTGCGGTCGGTCTGGACGCGCAATTCGACGTTGAAATTGAGCCGCGAACTTATGTCATATCCGATGACACCATAGGCCGAATAGCTGTGCAGATTTTCGTGGCTATCATCAAAGCGAAATTGATTGCGCAACCCTGCGGGCGACGCGGTGCCGACGGTGCTAACCAGTTCATCGGTGGCGTTGATGAGGCCATCCACCCCGACGATCCAGTTGAGCGCGCCACCATCCTGCGGCGATGTCAGATAAATCTGCCAGCCGCCGCTTTCAAATTCCTCGCTATCATTGTTACGCAGGGTGACGGGCACGCCGCCCAATATGACGCCTTCATAACCCAGAAAGTGCGATAAATCTTCGTTTAACCGCGCGGCATTACGATGGCGATAATCCATGTTGATGTGCAGATCGCCGATGCCGGTGCCGATCAGCGTGTCGAGATAGACATTCTGCTGCTTGATATTAGCATAAGCCTCCGTACTCAGCACGCGCTCAAAAATGCTGGGGTCGGCAACCGCGCCATTATATAATTTCGCGCGATAGCCATTGCTGCCGAAACCGGGTGTCTGGTTGAAATAGTTTTCAAAGGTCAATCGAACCTCGACATCGTCCGCCGCCTGCCATTGGAGCGCCGCGCGCACGCCGGTGCTGCGGTTCTGGTTGACGATATTGCCCGTCGTGACGTTGCGGATATAGCCGCCATCCTGATCGTGCGAATAGGCCGCGACCCGCGCGCCGAGCACCCCATCGATGATCGGCAGATTGACCGCTCCCTCAAGGTCGAGCGTATCAAAGCTGTCATATCCCGCGCGCATCCATCCGCCGAAATTGGACAAATTGGGTCTACGTGCGATGGCGTTGACCGACCCCCCGACAGCATTACGCCCATAAAGCGCTCCCTGTGGTCCGCGCAGCACCTCCACCCGTTCAAGGTCGAACAGATCGAGCCGGCTGAGCGATCGCCCGCCAAAGCCACCGCCTGCGGCATAATGGCCGTCACGATAAATGCCGGTGGCGCTTTCGGAGGAACTGACGCGTCCGCCACCCTGACCACGCATCGAGATGTCGGCGATATAGGACGGGCCGCTGGTGACTAATGTCGCGCCCGCAACCTGTTCGAGCAGACTTTGGGTATCGTCGACCAATCGGTTGGCAAGGTCTTCCCCGCCAAATGCCGTGATCGATGCCGGTACCGATTGCACACCCTCGCTCACCCGCCTTGCGGTGACGATGATTTCGGCATCTTCGGGGTCGCCATCGCCCCGCGCATCGTTGGCGCTGTTGGCTGTCTGCGGCGCACTATCCTGATCTACCGTGTCGAGATTGGCGCGTGCGGACGCCGCCGAAGTACAGCCAAACACCAGTGCACACGCGATGAGGCTGCTGCCGTTCCGAATATATTTTACCATTTCCCCGACTCTCCCTGCCGCTTGCCGTTAAGGTGCGGACATTGGATCATATTGTCAAACAATATATGATTGCCGCATGATCCGGCGATAGCCCGCACTGTCGTTTGACGGCAGAGGATGCGCCGGGTGTCGTTTGCCTTTCTAGTTGGCTAATAACAGCAAAATAGGGATACTGTCTGCGCAGAAAGACCAATTATTGCGAGTCGTGTCGCGCGTTGTTTGTGGCATGACACATGCCGAAAATATGCATCATACCCACGATACTGCAAAAATTGTTTGACGATTACGCCACGCTTGGGCAGTTTGAATCGGGCGTGAGAAGGAGGAATGGGCCGTGATGAACCGCAGACATATATTGGTCGGGGGTGCGGCTATGACCGGTATGATATGGTCGAACCAAGCGCTGGGAGCGCTGGCGGGGGCTGCACCCGTCGACCATGCACAGCATGAACCGGACAGTTCGTCGCTGTCACCCTTAGCGAGCATAGCGCGGGAGGCATGGCTCTATGCGGTTCCTTTGGTGGAGGTGAGTGATGTCCGTCGCCGGATTTTGGCGCGCGGCCCAGCGAACCAGTGGGTGCATAATCGCAACCTCACCAATGTTGAAACGCAGCGCGTGACATCCCCCAATAATGATACGCTTTATTCGCGGGGGATACTCGACCTGCGCAACGGGCCAGTGACGATCATCCTGCCGCCGACGGGCGCGCGCTATTTTTCGGTACAACTGGTCGATCTATATTCGAATAATGTGGCGGTGCTCGGCACCCGCACGACTGGTGGGGATGGCGGGCGCTTTACCATCGCCGGGCCCAATGCAACCGCTGGGGATGATGCCATCCGTGCGCCGGGCAATTGGCTGTTCATATTGGCGCGCACGTTGGTTGATGGGCCGGAGGATCTGGCGGCGGCAAATGCGGTGCAGGATGGGCTGGGCATCGAAGCGCCGGCAAGTGCACCGTTCGACTTGCTCGTGCCGAGCCGTAGCGATGATTGGCAAAGCTATTTCGGTGGCGTTGGCGGCTTGCTGCGCGACAGTCCGCCCCCGGTCACCGACAATGCGCTCTTTGCGCGTATCGCGGCCATCTGTCTGCGGCGGGATGGCTTTGCCCCGCCGAGCATGTCCGCCGGCGCGATTGCTGAGGTGGAGCAGGGAATTGCTGCGGCGCGGCGCTATGTCGGTCAAACGCAGCTTGGCCAGCGCATCGTCGACGGCTGGGCCTATCCGCCATGGAATCTGGGGCGTTTTGAACAGGATTATGACTTTCGTGCGCAGATTGCGGTGAGCGGCCTGTTCGCGCTGCCGCTGGAGGAGGCATTTTATACCCGTTCGGTCGGTGACCGGCCTGACGGGCTATTCCATGGCGACAATTATCATCTGCGTTTTGCTGCCGACCAAATGCCGCCGGTCGATGGATTCTGGTCGATGACCTGTTATGAGGCGCGGCCCGACGGGCAATTTTTCTTTGCACCCAACAGCATAAATCGCTTTGCGATTGGCAACCGCACGCGCGGGTTGCGGCGTGGCGCGGATGGTTCGCTCGATATCTGGATCAGCCGGGGCGATCCGGGCGGGACACGCAGCGCCAATTGGCTCCCCGCGCCGGCGGACAAGCCCTTTGCGCTGTCGATGCGCGCCTATCTGCCGCAAAAGCCGCTGCTGACCGGGCGATACAGCTTTCCCGAACTTCGCTATTTTGACTAGGCGGATGCCGTTGGATCGTCGCAGCCTGATCCTGCACGCCATGATGGCGGGGTTGGGCGGCTGCGTTGGGCGTGCGCGCTTGCCTTCGCGCGCGGATGGTTGGGGAACGGATCGCGTGACGCAATTTCGTGCCGATATTGAAACATATGCTGCCGCAGGCATCAAGGCTGCGGGCGGGCCGGGTGACCGCGCGGTGGAGCTCTGGCTCGAGCGTGAGTTGCGGGCATCGGGCTATGCCGTTGAGAGGCAGAGCATCGACGTGCCCTTTTTCACCACGCGGCAGGCGAGCCTGCGCTGCGCCACTGCCGAAGCGGTGCTATTCCCGCAGGCGATTGTCGTGCCTACCGGGCCAGAGGGTGTCAGCGCGCCGCTGGTTCGTGTCGACCGGGCGAGTTATGCCACAGCCGATGTGGCGGGCGCGCTGGTGCTGGTCGACCTGCCTGCCGCGCGCTGGTCGAGCATCGAGCCGCTGCGCGCGATTTTGATGCATTTGTTCGCACACGGCGCGGGCGCGTTGATCCTTGTCACCAACGGGCCGACCGGTGGGGCGATTGCGCTCAACGTCGATGTGGTAGCGCCCCCTTTCCCCCGACCGGTCGCCATCCTCGCCCCGCGTGACGCCGCGCCATTTCTGCAGGCGGCAGAGCGCCATGCCCCGGCCACGCTGATCCTGACGGGGGAGGGGGGGTATCGCCGAGCGCACAGCCTGTCGGCGCGCCACCGCCGTGCCCGCATGGGCGGCGGAATCATCGCCGTTTCGACGCCCAAATCGGGCTGGTTTGATTGCGTTGGCGAGCGTGGCGCTGGCATTGCGCTGTGGCTGGCGCTCGCCCGCTGGGCAGCGGCTGAGGGTAACGCAGGCGATTTTCGCTTTTTTGCCAACAGCGGCCATGAGTATGGCAATGCGGGGATGCAGAATTTGTTGCGCACCAGTGCCCCGGGCGTCGCGGTGACGCAATTCTGGCTGCATCTGGGGGCCAATGTCGCGGCGCGTGACTGGGCCGACGGCCCGCCAGCGCTGGCGCCGTTACCGGGGGTCGACCCTGCGCGCACGCTGGCTGTCTGCGATTCACTCATCAACCCGGCGCGTCGCCTGTTTGCGGGCCAGGGGGGGCTGGAAGATCCGATTATTGTCGATGCGCGCGTGGCGGGCGAATTGCATGAACTGGTGATGGCAGGCTACACGCGCGTCGCGGGCATATTTGGCGCACACCGATTTCACCATCTTGCGGAGGATGATTTGCGCTGCGCCGCGCCCGAAGCCCTGCCCGCCATATTT
>CALFXW010000167.1 GCA_937957805.1 uncultured Sphingopyxis sp. | reverse complement strand
TCTTCCGATCTATTTGCGCGGCTGCCGACGTCGCCTTCATCGTCAATGACGATATGGGGCTTGCCAAAAGATTGGGGGCGGATGGCGTCCATCTGGGGCAGGGGGATGGCGATGTGCGCGAAGCGCGCCGCCTGCTCGGCCCCGATGCGCAGATTGGCGTTACCTGTCACGCCAGCCGTCACCTTGCCATGGAAGCGGGTGAGGCGGGCGCGGATTATGTCGCCTTTGGTGCCTTTTTTCCGACGACGACCAAAAAAACCGAACATGTCGCGGGCGTCGAACTGCTCGGCTGGTGGAGCGCGCTCAGCGACATAGCATGCGTTGCGATTGGCGGGATAGATGCGGATAATTGCGCGCCATTGGTGCGCGGCGGCGCCGATTTTCTGGCGGTATCCGGCGGGGTTTGGAACCATGTGGATTGCGCGGCTGCGGGCGTGCAGGCGCTGCACCGCGCAATTGCGGCGGCGGATTAGCGGGCAAATGCCCCTAACGTTTGGCGCGTGCGGCGTCGTTGGCGGATTTGGTCGCCAGCGGCGAAATGTCACGTTTGAACTTGGGTGGAACCGTCGCGCCGAAAATGCCCGCTGCCGGCGGGGTTGGCGTTTCCACATGTTTTTCCTTGGTCGTCATGGCCCAATCCCTAACGTAAAAAGCGATTGTTGCATAGGATGAAGGCGACGTGCATTTTTTGCGCTGAACATATTATGGCTGCGCCGTTCATCGCCGCGCAATCGCTTGCCAAATTGGTTTGGGCAGTCTAGGCGGCCTGCCGATTGGTCAGGGCCGCCCAATGTGTGGCGCGGCCTGCCACGGCTCTTTTTCCATGTTCGTATGTTGGAGGATGTCCTCAAATGAAAATCAGCGGTGTCGATATTCGCCCCGGTAACATCCTGGAATATGAGGGTGGGATCTGGAAGGTCGCCAAAATCCAACATACGCAGCCCGGCAAGGGCGGCGCGTTCATGCAGGTCGAGATGAAGAATCTGATCGACGGTCGCAAAACCAATGTTCGTTTCCGCAGCGCCGACACGGTCGAGCGCGTCCGCCTCGACACCAAGGATTTCCAGTTCCTCTATGCTGAGGGTGATGACCTCGTCTTTATGGACAAAGACAGTTACGAACAAATCACCATCAAAAAGGATGTCGTCGGCGAAGCGGCTGAGTTCCTGTCCGATGGTATGGATGTCGTGCTCGAACTTTGGGAAGAACGGCCGATTTCGGTGGAACTGCCCGAACATGTGGAGGCGACGATTGTTGAAGCCGACGCGGTGGTAAAGGGGCAGACGGCATCGTCATCCTATAAACCCGCCATGCTCGACAATGGTGTGCGCGTCATGGTGCCGCCGCATATCACCAGCGGCACGCGTATCGTCGTACATGTGTACGACCGCGAATATGTCAAACGCGCCGACTGAACCTAAGGAATATCATCATGGCCCAATCGGGCGTCATTACCGTTATGGAGCGTGCGGCGCGCAAAGCGGGCAGCAAGCTGCGCCGCGACTTTGGTGAGGTCGAGCATCTGCAGGTCAGCCGCAAAGGTCCGGCCGATTTTGTCAGCCGCGCCGATAAGACCGCAGAGGCAAGCCTGCTCGAAGATTTGCAGCGTGCGCGCCCCGACTGGGGTTTCCTGATGGAAGAAGGCGGGGTGATAGCGGGCGCAGCGGGCAAACCGCGCTGGGTGGTCGACCCGCTCGACGGCACGTCAAACTTCCTCCACGCCATACCGCATTTTGCTATTTCCATCGCGGTGCAGGAACCCAAGCCAGACGGCAGTTGGGGGGATATTGTCGCCGCACTCGTCTATCAGCCGGTGACCGACGAAAGCTGGTGGGCCGAACGTGGGCGCGGCGCATGGCGGCAAGACCAGCGTCTGCGCGTTTCCGCGCGCCGTGACCTGTCCGATGCGTTGATTGCAACGGGTATTCTCTATCTGGGCCATGGGGATTTTGGCCAGTGGTCGCGCATTTTTGGCGCGCTTGCCCCCGAAGTCGCCGGTATCCGCCGCTTTGGTGCGGCCAGCCTCGACCTTGCGTGGGTGGCGGCAGGGCGGTTCGACGGCTTTTGGGAAAGCGGGCTGGAACCTTGGGATGTCGCGGCGGGGATGTTGATCGTCAAGGAAGCGGGCGGCTTTGTCTCCGACTTTCGTGGCGGCGAACGCGCCATCGAACGACAGGAGATTTTGGCCGCTAATGACGCGCTCCATTCCAAGTTGCACAAATTGGTCGCGGGTGCGTTGCGCAACGCCTGAGCCGGCATCGCGCCGCTTTGCGAACCACTCGCAAAGATAGGCGGAAATTAGGGGCTTTCATGCCTTGCCCTTGCGGGTGAGCGGGCCTATTAGCCGCGTCCAATAAGGGGGAATCCCCCACAAAAGCGATGAGTTTGTTCGTGGTTGACCTTAGCCAATATGCTCCCATACTCCTCTTTCTGTTCGTCGCGGTGGCGCTGTCGTCGCTGTTCGTCTTTTTGCCGATGGGGGTCGCGCGGCTGACCGGCGCACACAAGCCTGATGCCGAGAAATTGAGCGAATATGAGTGCGGCTTTCCAGCCTTTGAGGATAGTCGCGGCCAGTTCGACGTGCGCTTTTACCTCGTCGCCATATTGTTCATCATTTTCGATCTGGAAGCGGCATTCCTCTTTCCCTGGGCGGTCAGCCTCAAAGAAATCGGCTGGGTCGGCTGGTTCACGATGATGGTGTTCCTGGTCGAGCTGGCGCTGGGGCTGGTTTACGCGTGGAAAAAGGGAGCTTTGGACTGGGAATGAGCAATATGCCCGCCGCTGCCCCGTCGCTGATCCTGCCCCAAGGGGCTGAGCCGCCTGCCGCCGGCAGCCTGCCCGACGCTGCCTATTTCGCGGCGCTGAGCGCGGAGGTCGATGACAAGGGGTTCCTCGTCACCACGACCGAAGATTTATTTAACTGGGCGCGCACCGGGTCGCTGTGGTGGATGACATTTGGCCTTGCCTGTTGCGCGGTGGAGATGATCCATGTCAACATGCCGCGTTATGACATGGAACGCTTTGGCGTTGCCCCCCGCGCATCGCCGCGCCAGTCGGACGTGATGATCGTCGCGGGCACATTGTGCAACAAAATGGCCCCGGCGCTGCGCCGCGTATATGACCAGATGTCGGAACCCAAATATGTGATTTCGATGGGCAGCTGCGCCAATGGCGGCGGCTATTATCATTATAGCTATAGCGTGGTGCGTGGTTGTGACCGGATCGTTCCGGTTGATATTTATGTGCCCGGTTGCCCACCGACCGCAGAGGCGTTGCTCTATGGCGTGATGCAGTTGCAGCGCAAAATCCGCCGCACCAGCACGGTTGAACGCTGATGGCCCATAATGCCCCCGCCATTTGCCATCCCGATGGCCTGACGCAGCGCATAAGCAAGGCGCTGGGCAAGCAATTGCTCGCGCTGCGCGAAGCGCATGACGAACTGCACATCATCGTCGCGCGCACCAGCATTGCCGATGTTTTGATGCAATTGCGCGACGATTTTGCCTATCAGCAATTGATGGAAATTGCTGGCGCCGATTACCCCGAACGGGCGGAGCGGTTCGACATTGCTTATTGCCTGTTGTCGGTGACGGCGAACCATCGTCTGACCGTGCATGTGACGACGGATGCCGACCATGCGGTGCCCAGCGTCTGCGCGGTTTACCCCAGTGCCGGTTGGCTGGAACGCGAAGTTTTCGACCTTTATGGTGTGATTTTCGACGGCCATGGCGATTTGCGGCGCATCCTGACCGATTATGGTTTTGCTGGCCACCCGCTGCGCAAGGATTTCCCACTCACTGGCTATGTCGAATTGCGCTATTCGGAAGCGGAAAAGCGCGTCGTTTATGAACCGGTTTCGCTGGCGCAGGATTTCCGCAGCTTTGATTTTATGAGCCCGTGGGAAGGGGCGCAATATGTGCTGCCCGGCGATGAAAAAGCGCCCGTACCGCCTGCGCCTCCAGCACCTGCGCCACAAGCGCCGCCGCCCGCTGCTGACAAGCCGGCGAAGGCCGCAAGACCCAAATCTGCGGCCAAGCCCAAGGCGGCCAAGCCTGCCGCCAAAAAGACAAAGGGGTAAGTCATGGCTGAAACCTTTGACATCCCGACCGGCTATGCCGAATTGACGCCCGACAGCGCGAACAGCGCGGGCGACAAGACGATCGGCAATTTTACGATCAATTTCGGGCCGCAGCATCCCGCCGCGCACGGCGTGTTGCGCATGGTTATGGAATTGGACGGCGAAATTATCGAACGGGTCGATCCGCATGTCGGCCTGCTCCATCGCGGTACCGAAAAGCTGATTGAATATAAGACTTACCTACAGGCTTTGCCCTATTTCGACCGGCTTGATTATTGTTCGCCGCTGGGCATGGAGCATAGCTATGTGCTGGCGGTCGAAAAATTGCTCGATCTGGAAGTGCCGTTGCGCGCGCAATATCTGCGCGTGCTGTTCGCCGAACTGACGCGCATCTGCAACCATATGCTCAACATCGGCGCGCATGTGATGGATGTCGGCGCGATGACCCCCAATTTATGGGTGTTCGAACTACGTGAAGATTGCCTCAATTTCTTTGAACGTGCATCGGGCGCGCGCATGCACAGTGCATGGTTCCGCCCCGGCGGCGTGCATCAGGATGTGCCGCTCAAACTGCTGACCGATATTGGCGAATGGTGCGAAACGCGGCTGCCCAAATTGTTCGGCGATGCGATGAGCCTGGTTGTCGACAACCGCATCTTCAAACAGCGCAATGTCGATATCGCGACGGTATCCAAGGCAGATGCGCTGGCGTGGGGCTTTTCGGGGCCGATGATCCGGGGCAGCGGCATCGCGTGGGATTTACGCAAGAGCCAGCCCTATGACGCCTATGCCCGCGTGGATTTTGACGTCCCAGTGGGGACGCGCGGCGATTGTTATGACCGTTTCATGGTGCGAGTAGAGGAAGTGTACCAGTCCGCGCGCATCATCAAACAATGTTTGAATGACATGCCCGAAGGGCCGGTCGCCAGCCTTGACCGCAAAGTGGTGCCGCCCAAACGTGGTGAGATGAAGATGTCGATGGAGGCGCTCATCCACCATTTCAAACTATATACGGAGGGGTTCCACGTCCCCGCCGGTGAAGTCTATGTCGCCACCGAAAGTCCCAAGGGGGAATTTGGCGTCTATCTGGTCAGCGATGGCAGCAACAAGCCCTATCGTTGCAAGATCCGCCCGACCGCATTCTCCCATTTGCAAGCGATGGATTTCATGGCCAAGGGACATATGCTGGCCGACGTCACCGCCATTTTGGGTGCGATGGATATTGTTTTTGGGGAGTGCGACCGTTGAGCCGCATCAATGTGCGCCGCTTTGCCGCCGTTAAGGGGGCAGGTCATGGCTAATCGACATTTTGAACCCGACAGTCCCGAATTGCGCGCGCGCTGGGGCGATTTTACCTTTACCAAGCAAAATGCCGCGCGGGCTGACGTCTATATCGCGCGCTACCCCGCCGGACGGCAGCAGAGCGCGGTTATGGCGCTGCTCGACCTGGCGCAGCGACAGGTCGGGGCCGAAACGCAGACGCAGGGGTGGCTGCCGACGCCGGTTATCGAATATATCGCCCGCTACCTTGGCATGCCGGTGATCCGCGTTGCCGAAGTTGCCAGTTTTTACATGATGTACAACCTCGTCCCCGTGGGTCGTTTCCATGTGCAGGTGTGCGGCACGACGCCGTGCATGCTGCGCGGATCGGACGATGTGATGACCGCCTGCACCAACAAGGGGTTGGTCAAGGGCAAGACGACGCCCGACGGCATGTTCACCCTCACCGAAGTGGAGTGCATGGGCAATTGTTCCTCCGCGCCGATGGTGCAGATTAACGATGATAATTACGAAGACCTCGACTTTGATCGGATGACCGCGATTTTGGATGCGCTGGCAGCAGGCGAGACCCCAAAAACTGGCACGCAGGAACCGGGCCGCCACAGTGTCGAGCCGCTGGGTGGGCCGACGAGCCTGAAAGAAATGGTTGATGGCAACCATGATTATCGGGGGGGGTGGTAAGCCATGGCCAACATCCCACAATATCCGTTGGTGTCGAGCGACGTCGAGACACGCATGAACCCGCCTCTCGACTTCGCTCGAGGCGAACGGGAAGGGTGCAACCTATGACCCTTCACGACAAAGATCGCATCTTCACCAACCTCTATGGCTATCAGGACTGGGGGTTGAAGGCCGCCCAGAAACGCGGCGATTGGGACAAGACCAAGGCGCTGATGGCGCGTGGGGAGGACGCGATTATTGATGAAATTAAGGCATCGGGTCTGCGCGGGCGCGGCGGTGCGGGTTTCCCCACCGGCCTGAAGTGGAGCTTTATGCCCAAGGAACCGCGCGCCGACCGGCCAAGCTTCCTCGTCATCAATGCCGATGAGAGCGAGCCGGGTTCGTGCAAGGATCGCGAAATCATCCGCCATGATCCGCACAAGCTGATCGAAGGAGCGTTGATCGCCGGTTATGCGATGCGCGCGCGCGCCGCATATATCTATATTCGCGGCGAATATATCCGCGAGGCGGAGCGGCTGGAACTGGCAGTGGCGGAAGCTTATGCCGCTGGCCTGCTCGGCAAAAATGCTGCGAAATCAGGCTATGATTTCGACGTTTTCGTCCATCGTGGTGCCGGTGCCTATATCTGCGGTGAAGAAACCGCGATGATCGAAAGTATAGAGGGGAAAAAGGGGCAACCGCGCCTCAAGCCCCCGTTCCCTGCCGGTGCAGGGCTTTATGGCTGCCCGACAACGGTCAATAATGTTGAATCCATCGCCGTCGTGCCGACGATTTTGCGGCGCGGCGCGCCATGGTTCGCGGGCATCGGGCGCAAGGGGAATGAGGGGACAAAGCTGTTCCAGATTTCCGGCCATGTCGAAAAGCCGTGCGTTGTCGAAGATGCGATGGGCATTTCATTCCGCGAGCTGATTGAAAAACATTGCGGCGGTGTGCGCGGCGGCTGGGACAATTTGCTCGCCGTCATTCCGGGTGGTTCGTCGGTGCCGCTGGTGCCCGCCAAGGATATTATCGACGCGCCGATGGATTTTGACGGGTTAAAGGCCGTGGGGTCGGGGTTGGGCACAGCCGCGGTCATCGTCATGGATAAATCGACCGATATTGTGCGGGCAATTTCGCGCATTTCCTATTTCTACAAGCATGAAAGCTGCGGCCAATGCACGCCGTGCCGCGAAGGCACCGGCTGGATGTGGCGGGTGATGGAACGGTTGCGCACCGGCGATGCGCAAAGCCATGAAATCGACACGCTGTGGGAAGTGACCAAACAGGTCGAAGGTCACACGATTTGCGCGCTGGGTGACGCGGCTGCTTGGCCGATTCAGGGGTTGTTGCGCCATTTCCGCCCTGAATTGGAGCGCCGGATTGCCGAAAATGGCGGATTGCAGGAGGCGGCGGAATGAAATCGAACATCTCTTCCTTCGTCACTCTGAACTTGGTTCAGCATGACGGCGCTGTGGTGGAGACAGGGGCGTGATGGCCGCCACCAAGCTCTTTGCTGCGGTGATTCCGCTCGTCGGCTTGCTCGTCATCGTCGTCGCGATCGTCTGGGCCAATGCACAATTCACGTTCGGCATGTCGGATGCGATGCAAACATCATTGCGTATCGCAGGCGTGGCTTGGTTTGCAGCAACGCTTTGGACAGCGCGGCGATTGATTTCACGGAAGGCCGGTAATGCCTAAACTCACTGTCGATGGCATTGAAGTCGAAGTGCCGCAGGGCGCGACGGTGCTGCAAGCTTGTGAAGCTGCGGGCAAGGAAGTGCCGCGCTTTTGCTATCATGAACGGCTCAGCATTGCTGGCAACTGCCGCATGTGTCTGGTCGAAGTGTCGCCCGGCCCACCCAAGCCGCAGGCAAGCTGTGCCTTGCCCGCCGCCGAGGGGCAGACGATCCGCACCGACAGTCAGATGGTCAAAAAAGCGCGCGAAGGGGTGATGGAATTTTTGCTCATCAACCACCCGCTCGACTGTCCGATTTGCGATCAGGGCGGCGAATGTGATTTGCAGGACCAGTCGGTCGCTTATGGCAAGGGGCACAGCCGGACACTGGAAAACAAGCGGGCGGTGACCGAAAAATATATGGGGCCGGTCATCAAAACGGTGATGACGCGCTGCATCCATTGCACCCGCTGCATCCGCTTTGCAGAGGAAGTCGCCGGAACCAATGAAATTGGCGCGCTCTATCGGGGGGAGGATATGCAGATTACCTCCTACCTCGAACAAGCAGTGCAGAGCGAATTGTCGGGCAATGTCGTTGACCTTTGCCCGGTTGGGGCGCTGACCAGCCGCCCTTATGCATTTGAAGCGCGTCCATGGGAATTGACCAAGACTCACGGCATCGACGTGACCGATGCGGTGGGCAGCAATATCCGCGTTGACGCGCGTGGGCGGCAGGTGCTGCGCGTGCTGCCGCGCGTCAATGACGATGTGAACGAAGAATGGGCGCATGATAAGGCGCGCCACCATATCGACGGGCTGATGGTCCGCCGGCTCGACCAGCCGTGGCTGCGCCGGGATGGCAAATTGGTGGCGACGAGCTGGGCGGAGGCTTTTGCCGCAATAAGGGCGGCAGATGCGGGCGCATCGGTCGCCGCGATTGCAGGCGATATGGTCGATTGCGAAACGATGTTCGCGGCCAAGGCGTTGGTCAATGTACTGGGCAGTGACATGCTCGAAGGGCGGCAGACGGGCCTTTCTTATGATGTGACCAGTCTGTCAGCGGTCAATCTGAACGGCGGCATCGCAGCGGTTGAGGATGCCGACGTCATTTTGATTATCGGCAGCAATTTGCGCTGGGAAGCGCCGCTCATCAACACGCGCGTGCGCAAGGCGGTGTGGAAACGCGGGGCCAAGGCATTTGGCGTGGGGCCGGAAATTGACCTCAGCTATGATGTCGAGTGGCTGGGGGCCGATGCTGCGATCCTCGCCAAATTACCCAAGCATGTGACGGAAGCACTCGCGAATGCGCAGCGTCCGCTGATCTTGCTGGGGGGTGGCGGTTTGGCTGTGCCCGGCGTCCATGGCGCGGCGCTGGCGATTGCCAAAGCGGCCAATGTTGTGCGTGATGACTGGCACGGATTTGGCGTTGTCCACATGGCGGCGAGCCGGATGGGCGGGCTGATGCTGGGCTATGCGCAAAGCGGCGGCATCGCCGACATTATTGCGGCAAAACCCAAATTGGCCTTCTTCCTCGGCGCGGATGAGGTGGATTTTTCTGCCTTTGCCGACAGTCTGAAGGTGTTTGTCGGCCACCATGGGGATAAGGGCGCGCAGGCGGCCGATGTCATCCTGCCCGCAGCCGCGTGGAGCGAAAAGCCCGGCACTTATGTCAACACCGAAGGGCGCGTCCAGCGCAGCGAACGCGCGGTTTTCCCGCCGGGCGACGCGCGGGAGGATTGGTCGATTTTTCGTGCGCTTGCCGATGTTTTGGGCGTGCGGCTTGGCTTTGATAGCTTTGATGCGTGCCGCGCGGCGATGGAAGCAGCCGTTCCGGCGCTGGGCGATGTTGATGGACGCGCCGGTTATTGCGCACCCAAG
>CALFXW010000166.1 GCA_937957805.1 uncultured Sphingopyxis sp. | reverse complement strand
TCGAATATAACAGTAAGCGGTGCACCCGTGGTAGTGCCATTGTACACGCCACTGACAAAAACAGGGCGATCTTCTTCTTTTCGCGGAGTAGTGCCGACAGCACCGGCTTTACGACGAATGATTTGCAGCAAGAAGTGCGGCGGCGCTTTGGTGATGGTGAACGCGCGCAAATGGTGGTGAGCGTGATGAGCTTTGGCTTTGCGCGTGGGCTGCCGCGCAATGCCGATCTGGTGTTCGATGTGCGTTTTCTGCGTAACCCCCATTGGGTTACAGGACTGCGCGAAGGCACCGGACTGGACGGGGATGTCGCAGCGCATGTGATGGGCGATGCCGCCTATCACCAAGCGATGGAGCAGATAGAGGCATTGCTCACCACCTTGCTGCCGCGTTACGCGGCGGAGGGGAAATCCTATCTCGTAATTGCAGTTGGCTGTACCGGCGGGCGGCACCGTTCGGTGCATGTCGCCGAGCGTTTAGCCACGCATATCCGTGGTCTTGGCCTTGCCCCCGCCGTTATCCACCGCGATTTGACGACTAAAACACAAGAGAGTCTTGAGGGGCGGCCACCAAACGCCTAAACAGCCCGCCCAAATGACCAAACTTCCCCACCCCCCGATTGGCCTAGTGCTGGTGACTCACGGTCAATTGGCCGTTGAATTTCGCGTCGCGATGGAACATGTCGTCGGCCCGCAACAGGCAATTGCCACCGTCTGCATTGGCCCCAATGATGATATGGAGGCGCGGCGCAGTGAAATCGCCGCTGCCGTAACGTCGGTGGCGGGCAACGGTGGCTGCATCCTCCTGACCGACCTGTTCGGCGGCACCCCGTCCAACCTTGCCATATCGCTGATGGAACCCGGTGTGGTGGAGGTGATTGCCGGCATCAACCTGCCCATGCTCATCCGGCTCGAATCAGCGCGCCGGACGATGGAGATTAAGGATGCGGTGCGCGCGGCGCGCGATGCCGGACAGAAATATATCTCGATTGCGTCGGAATTGCTGGGGGCACAACCATGACGCGGAGCGAAACGGTCACCATCACCAACCAGCGCGGGTTGCACGCCCGGGCGAGCGCCAAGTTCGTCAATTTCGTCGCCGCCCTGCCCACCGATGTAAAGGTGGAGGTGGAAAAGGATGATCAGCGCGTATCCGGCCTGTCGATCATGGGGCTGATGATGCTGGGCGCGGCCAAGGGCGATGACATCACCATCCACACCAGCGGCGATAATGCGGATGCCGCGCTGCTCAAGCTCGTCGGGCTGGTCAAAGACGCTTTCGGCGAGGATTAGGTAGGGTGGAGCGGAACAGTCGCGGCCACCGCCTGATTTTGAGCGCGACAAACCCGCTGATTAAACGCGCCAGGTCGCTGCGGGACAAGAAATATCGCCGGCAGGAGGGGGCCTTTTTGGCCGAAGGGCTGCGCATCCTGACCGAAGCGCGCGATGCCGGTTTCCTGCCACAACAGATTTTTTATGCCGAAGGGCAAGCACTCCACCCACTGGCAGAAGCGGTCATTGCCGCCTGCGCCGCAAATGGCGGCGAAATCATCGCCACCAGTCGCGATGTGCTCGGCAAATTATCGGGCAAGGATAATCCGCAGGCGCTGGTCGGCATTTTTGCCGAACATGCTGTGCCGCTCGACGCAATCAAGGCGGCGGACGCACCCTTGTGGCTGGTCGCGCAGGCAATGCGCGATCCCGGCAATCTGGGCACATTGCTGCGCAGCGGGGATGCGGTGGCGGCGGGCGGCGTCATCCTGATCGACGATTGCGTTGACCCATTTTCGGTCGAATCGGTGCGAGCCAGCATGGGGGCCATTTTCACCCAGAAAATTGCGATCTGCCGGTGGGAGGATTTTGCCCTATGGCGCGCCCGTCAAGCCGCTACATTGGTGGCGATGACGCTGAGCGATGACAGCGTCGATTATCGCGCCGCCCAATATGCAACCCCGGTGCTGCTGATGGTCGGTAATGAAGCACGCGGCCTGCCCGATGCCTATGCCGATGCGGCCGATATGTGCGTTAAATTGCCGATGCTGGGGCGTGCGGACAGCTTGAATGCGGCGGTTTCGGCATCCATCCTTGCCTATCATATACGTGGGCAGATCGACGGTTCGTCGTTCAACTGCGCTTAAGGCTGGTTTACCTAGGGGGCTGGATATGCAGAAAAAATATCTTGCCTTCGCCCTCCCCCTCCTCCTTGCCGGGTGCGTCACTCCGGGCGGCGATGCGCCCGCCTCGGGTGATGGCACGGCTGGCTATTTCGCGCTGGGCACCGAACCATTTTGGAATGTCGAAATCAGTGATCGCTGGATTAATTTTCACGATGCGGCGGGCACCCGATTGCGCGTTGCCAACCCCGGCGCGCGGCCCAGCTTTAATGGCGAACGCTATGTTACGCCGACAATCAGCGTCGATGTCACCCACCAGCGCTGCACCGACGGGATGAGCGATCGCCATTACCGCGACACCGTCAGCGTCGATGTCGATGGGCGGCATTTGTCGGGCTGTGGCGGCCCCGCAGAGCGCGCCCCGGTGATAGAGGGTCAGGGCTGGCGCATCATCGCAATCAACGGACGCGATGTGGTTGGCGGGCGCGGCGACCCGGCGGAACTTAATTTTCGCGGCGGGCAATTGTCGGGCACCGCCGGGTGCAACCGTCTGTCTGGCAGCTATCAGCTGGCGGGCAGCCGCATCAGTTTCGGCCCCATCCTGTCCACCCGCATGGCCTGCCCCGCGCCGTTGATGGCACAGGAAAATGCGCTGCTCGCCTTGCTGAGCGGGCCGTTGGCGGTGGCAAGCGGTGACAATGGCGAAGTGCTGCTCTCGCGCGAAGGCGTCGGCCAAATCCGGCTGGGTGCCTGGCTGAATTAAGCGTCGCCTTCGGGTAAATTGTCCCCGTTGCCGAGCTTGTTTTGACTGCGCACCGCCGTATCGACCACCGGCAGGGCGTCGATTGATTTATTGCCGGTATCAATATCGAGCGTCTCAAACCGGCGGGCCCGCGTCAAAACCTGCGATTCGATGCTGCCAACAAAGCCGTTATAGGCGCTGACAGCGGTGTCGAGATTCTTGCCCAATTTCGCAATATGCCCGCCCATGACCGACAGTCGGGCGTATAATTCTTTGCCCAGCGCGGCAATTTCGCCCGCCTGTTTCGACAATTTTTCCTGCCGCCAGACCGCAGCGACGGTGCGCGCGATGGCGATCAAATTGGTGGGCGTCGCCAACAGGACGCGCCGTTCAAAGGCATCGTCCCACAAATTGGGGTCCGCCTCCAGCGCGGCGGTCAGGAAATGTTCGCCGGGCAGAAACAGGATGACATAATCGGGCGTATTTTCAATCTGCGCCCAATATGCTTTGCTGCCCAATTGCTGGACATGGGTTTTGACCGAACGGGCATGGTCGGCGAGCCCCGCAGCGCGCACGCCATCATCGATCGCTCCCATCGCATCCTGATAGGCGTTGAGCGATACTTTTGCGTCGATGACCAAGGATTGGCCACCCGGCACGCGGATGATGACATCGGGGCGCAACCGTGCGCCATCACCGTCAGTCATCGACACTTCGGTCGCAAAATCGGCATGTTCGCTAAGCCCGCAGCTTTCGAGCACATTGCGCAATTGCTGTTCACCCCAGCGCCCGCGCGCCTTTGGTGCGTTACGCAGGCTGTTGGACAGGCGTGCCGCCTCCTCCTTCACGCTTTCGTTCGACTGGCGCAGCGCGTCGAGCAACCCCTTGAGATTGCCAAAGGCCGCTTCGCGTTCCCCTTCCACCTTTTTGACCGCCGTTTCGTAGGCGCTGAGCCGTTCGTTGACGGGGGAGAGGATCTGCGCGAGCCGCGCGCCCGATTGTTCCTCACTCGCGCGAAAGCGCGCATCGGCGGATTCGAGGAATTGGCCCTGCGCCTCCTTCAGCAGGCGCGATGCAACCTCCTGAAATTGACCGGCGAGCGCATCCTTCGCCTCGGTCAAAGCGGCAATCGCGGCGGCATGGCTGCGGCTCTCCGCCTCCATGGTCGTGCGCAACGTCGCCAGTTCGACGCGATAATCCTCCCGCTCTTTATCCGCCCCCTCCAGATCGACGACTGCCTGACGAAAGCGTTCGGCAAAATCATCCCGCTCGCGTTGCAGCGCATTTTTGGATTGGCTGGTAATCAGCCACACGACGCCCGCGCCGACCAAGAGCGCGATGGCAATATAGATTATCGACATATTCATCTGCACGAACATAGACGGAACAAAGTGCCAGTCAACCGGATGACCCGCCGCACCCGTTAATGCCGCTATGCCACCCGGCGCATTTTATGCAGTTTTTTGAGCAACATATCGCGCTTTAACCGCGACAGATGGTCGATGAACAATATCCCTTCGAGGTGGTCATGCTCATGCTGGATGCAGGTTGCCATCAACCCGTCCATTCGTTCGCGTTGTGGGTTGCCGTCCAGATCCTGCCAATCGACCGTGATTTCGGCCGGGCGCACCACATCGGCATATTGTTCCGGAACAGAAAGGCACCCCTCCGAATATATATTGCTCTGTGCCGATGGGTCGGAAAAAACAGGATTGACGAAAATACGTGGATTTTTGACGATGGTTTCGCCGCTTTCATCCGCCGCATCGGGTTCCTGCAAATCAATGACCAGCATGCGCAGCGGCACACCCACCTGCACCGCCGCCAAGCCTATGCCCGGCGCATCATACATGGTTTCGAGCATGTCCGCCGCCAATTGCTTCAACGTCGCGTCAAACGCCGTCACTGGCTTTGAAATTTCACGCAAAACCGGATCGGGCGTTTCCAAAATGGGTAAAATGGCCATGGCCGCCAGATATGGATGGTGGTGCCACTGGTCAAGGGCAGCGGAAAATCAGCCGGGCGGCGCGTTGGAAAAGACCCGATCTCCCGCCCGACCGCCCTCGGGATCGTATCTTATGGGAGGTCGGGTGGGGGAGCGGGCCGGTGCAGCGCCCGAAAAACCGCAAAGGCAGGTTTTCGGATCATAGCGGTCGCCTTGCGCGTAACGCCTGCGCCAAAGTCCCTTCATCCAGAAAATCAAGCTCCCCGCCCACCGGCAGGCCATGCGCCAATTGGGTGAGGCGCACCGGCAATGCTTCCAACCTGTCGGCGATATAATGGGCCGTCGTCTGCCCCTCCAGCGTCGCGTTCATCGCCAGCACCACTTCGTCGATACCGCCCGCTGATACGCGCGCAACCAGCGCGTCGATGCCCAATTGTTCGGGGCCAATGCCGTCCAAGGCCGACAATCGCCCACCCAAAACGTGAAAGCGCCCCGGAAACAGCCGCGCCCGGTCGAGTGCCCAAAGATCCGCCACCTCCTCCACCACGCACAGACTGCGCGCATCGCGGCGCGGGTCGGCACATATGGCGCACGGGTCGCGGGTATCGACATTGCCGCAGGTGGCACAGGTGACAAGGTGCGCGCGCACCCCCTGCAACGCGGCGATCAACGGGTCGAGCGCCCCCTCCCGTTTCTTGAGCAGATGGAGCACGGCGCGCCGCGCGCTGCGCGGGCCAAGCCCCGGCAGGCGGGCAAGCTGCGTCACAAGCGCTTCGATTTCGCTGGATGCCATGCCAGCGGCGATAATCATCACGCCCGCGCTTGGCAATCACCCGCGCCAAGCCTTGCGGCGCGCGTGCCCCGCCTTTACAGCCGCGCGATGCGGATAATTTTCATGGGCACCCCCGAATTTGCGCTGCCCGCGCTTCATGCGCTGGCCGAGCGGCACGATGTGGTTGCGGCCTATAGCCAGCCGCCGCGCCCGGCGCAGCGCGGCAAAAAACTGCAAAAAACGCCGGTGCATCTGGCGGCAGAGGCGCTGGGTATTTCGGTCGAAACCCCGCGCAGTTTGAAAGCGGCCGAGGAACAGGCGCGCTTTGCCGCATATGATGCCGATGTTGCGGTAGTCGCGGCCTATGGCCTCATCCTGCCACAGGCGATTTTGGATGCGC
>CALFXW010000165.1 GCA_937957805.1 uncultured Sphingopyxis sp. | reverse complement strand
ACTTCGCTGCCCAATTGCTCGGCCATGTCGCTTGCCTTTTGCTTTTCGATCAGCGCGGCTTTAGCCAGGTCTTCGCGATCCTTGGACAGTGCCAATTCCGCCTTTTCCAGCCAGCTTTCCTGCAGGCTGTTCAATTTGGCGATATGGCGGCGCATTTCCTTTTGATCGGCAATGGTGCGCGCGGCAGAGGCGCGCACTTCGACCAAAGTTTCTTCCATTTCGAAAATGATCATCCGAATCAGCTTGGCGGGGTCTTCGGCCCGGTCGAGCAATTCGGTCATATTGGCCGCGATAATGTCGCGCGTCCGTGAAAAAATCCCCATCGAAGCAATACCTCCTGTACGGCGGGCACTATAATCGAAACCCGCAGTGATACGCGATAGGCGTTCGAAAAAATGCGGTGCCGGGGCTGGGCAAGGGGGGGGGTGTGCCCCGGCACCGCGATAGGCGACGGGCAGGGTCATGCCAGTCGTCCTGCACTTGCCCCGATCGCTTCGGACACGATCGGCGCGGGAAGTGGATCCGACATCTGCTGATGCAGCGCGACGACGATGGGGATGAGCAGCATCACAGCCATCAATGGCTGCGATAGAAGGGAGAGCCTGCGTGTCATCGTCGTCATGCCTTTCGGTGAAAATATCGTTCCACATGCCGACCTATAAGCAATTGCCGTGCCAATCGCAGTTTTTCGCGACTTTTGTGCCCACAGCTGGCAAAATGGCGCCAAAGTTGGGAATTTTTGCTTGCCTTTTTATGGGAAATTACACCACATGTTGGCATGGAACGCGAAGTCCGCTTTGTCGGCCAATCATCGGCCTTTCTCGACAGTGTCGAACGCGCGACGATGGCGGCGCTGCTCGATCGGCCCGTTCTGGTCATTGGCGAACGCGGCACCGGCAAGGAATTGATCGCGGAACGGCTTCACCGCCATTCCAATCGCTGGGATGGGCCTTTGGTGACGATGAATTGCGCCGCGCTGCCCGAAACATTGATAGAAGCCGAATTATTCGGTCACGAAGCAGGCGCATTTACCGGGGCGACGCGTACGCGTGCGGGCCGTTTTGAGGAGGCGGATGGCGGGACATTGTTCCTTGACGAACTCGCCACACTATCAATGGCGGCGCAGGAGAGATTGTTGCGTGCTGTCGAATATGGCGAAGTGACGCGCATCGGTTCGTCCAAGGCGTTGCGCGTCGATTGCCGGATCGTCGCGGCGACCAATGAACATCTGCCCGACATGGTGGAAAAGGGGCGCTTTCGTGCCGACTTGCTCGACCGCTTGTCGTTTGAAGTCATCACCCTGCCACCCCTGCGCGACCGCGAGGGTGATGTGATGGTGATTGCTGACCATTTCGGGCGGCGGATGGCAACCGAACTTGGCTGGGAAAACTGGCGTGGATGGGGCGACCGCGCGACCGCCTTGCTGGAGGCGCACCGCTGGCCCGGCAATGTGCGCGAATTGCGCAATGTCGTCGAACGCGCGGTGTATCGCTGGCCCGACCCCGATCAGCCGATTGATGCGATTATATTCGACCCGTTTGACAGCCCATGGCGGCCGGGGGCAGCGGTTCAGATGACCCGCGGACAAAGCGATGATGCTGGTGGCAACGGAAGTGCCAATACACTCCCGCCGCCGCCGATCGATGCGCCATGCACCGATTTGCGTGCCACGGTGGATGCATATGAAAAGCGCCTATTGGAAGCTGCCTTTACCCGGGCGCGTTTCAATCAGCGCGCAACCGCAAGCGCGCTTGGCCTTAGCTATGATCAATTGCGTCATGCGATGAAGAAACATGGCATCGCCGCTGGCTGAACGCCCATTTCATATTTAAGCAACGGAAAAATTGCCTGAAAATCATGATCAATCGGCACCGTCAGATTTGATTCAGGGCGCTATTGGGCCTATGCAGGCGATGACCCATGGGGACGCGACTGGTGTCGGCGATTCCCAATTATCGCGTCATGTGCAGCGTGAAATATGGACGGGCCCCCCATTGCTCCGCCCATTGGGTCGGCGTTTCGACGCCCTCCACAATGGCACCAAAAAAGGAGCAAGAAAATGGCTTTCACTCTCCCCGACCTGCCCTATGCGAAGGATAGTTTTGGCGCGCTGATTTCGGCAGAAACCTTTGATTTTCACCATGGCAAACACCATCTCGCCTATGTCAACAAGGCGAATGAACTGGTCGCTGCCGACCCCGCGCTGCAGGGTGTTTCCCTGGTCGGATTGATCAAGACGGCCAAGGGCGGTTTATTCAATCAGGTCGGCCAAATCTGGAACCACAGCTTTTACTGGCAGTGCCTTTCACCCGAAACGCAGGAACCGACGGGCGAACTCAAGCAATTGATTGACGCGCAATTTGGATCAACAGGCGCCCTTATCGACGCGCTAAAGGCCGAAGCGGTTGGCCATTTCGGCAGTGGTTGGGCGGCGCTCAACCTCGACGGGGGAAAGCTTGTCGTGACCAGCTACCATGATGCCGACTGCCCCGTCGCGCATGGCGCAGCGCCACTGCTGATTTTCGATGTGTGGGAACATGCATATTATATCGACCATCGCAATGCGCGCCCGGCCTATGCAGAGGGCGTGCTGCGCGGTGCAATCAACTGGGCCTTCGTCGCCCAGAACCTCGACGGTGCGGGGGCCAGCCGCGCCGATCAACCGGGTTGATGCAGAAAAAGGGGGGCATAACGCCCCCCTTCTATCCGCCTTGTCGCCAATCAATAATTGGCGATATTTGCATTAATCATCGCATAGAACATCGGCAGCGACAGCAGCACGTTCAGGCGCGAAAATATCAATCCGCGCGTTGCGGCGGCGGCCTTTGCCGCGTCATCTGCCTCTACCAGACCCAGCACCTTCTTTTGCGCGGGCCAGATAAGGAACCAGACGTTGAACGCCATAATCAGTGCCAGCCACATGCCGATGCCGATCATCCGTGTGTTGGGATCCATCAGCGACATGGCGGTGTGCAGATAGCCTGCCTGCCACGCGATGCCAAAGCCGGTCAGAACGGTAAATGCCGCGCCCCAACGAAAGAAGAAGAGCGCGGATGGCGCAATATATTTGGTCACCCCGCCTTTCAGCTCTGCGGGTATTTTGGGCATGGTGGGTGTTTGGACGAAGTTGAAATAATAAAGAAGGCCGATCCACATCACCCCGAAAAACAGGTGGAGCCAGTGTAAAATGCCGCTCGCCAATTGGGCGTTGCCCGCAACACACCACATCAGTGCGATAGCCGCCAGCAGACCGACTGCCAGCACAGCGTGCAGATTTCCGAAAAATTTAGCCATCTCTCTCCCCCTTTTATTGCAGGGAGCGCCGACAAAATCGGGCGTCCCCCACCCCAAGCTTCACGCAATCTATGCCACTTTGCCGCGCGTGCGGCAAGCAAGCGGGGGCGGGGTCAGTCGTCAGTCTTTTCCAGGTTCGGAACATCCAGCCCGTGGCGCAACATCAGTGGCATTTGGCTGACGACAAAGGCAAAGGATAGCGCGGTTACGCCCCATACTTTGGCAGTCAGCCATGCATCGAAACTAAGCGTCGCGCGCATGATTTCATTGAGCGCAGCGAGCGTGGCAAAAAAAATCCCCCAATTGCGTGACAGCAGCATCCAGCCGGCATCGCTCAAGCCGTCGTAGGCATCCTGCAACAAATATTTGAGCAACGGTCGTCCGCGCCACCAGCCAACCAGTAACAATGCGGCAAGGCTGGCATATATGATCGTCGGTTTTTTCTGGATGAAGCTGGCGTCGTGAAAATAGATGGTGAGTGCGCCAAATCCAAATACCAAAATCGCCGATAGCCATAGCATGGGCGATATTTTCTTGAGCAGCCATTGGGACAAGGCGACAGCGATTAGAATCGCCACCATAAACGCAATAGTGCCAGCGACGGCGCCAGTGACGACGCCAATCGGGCCATCGCCGCGCGTGAAGCGATAGGTCAGGAAGAATACCAACAAAGGCCCGAAATCAATCGCAAAGGGCAGCCATGCGGGGGCGCGCGCGCGGCGTTCAGTGTCGCCGCCGTTCTGTTCTTGCTCGTTCATAACATACGTCCTGCAATCGCATCCCCAATGATTTCTGGGTCAAAGGGACGCAGGTCATCAATTTTTTCGCCAACCCCAATGGCATGTACAGGCAGGCCAAATTGTTCCGCCGCTGCGACCAGCACCCCGCCGCGCGCTGTGCCGTCGAGCTTGGTCATGACCAGCCCGGTAATCCCCGCCAATTCCTTGAAAGTTGCAATCTGGCTCAGCGCATTTTGCCCGGTTGTTGCATCGAGCACCAGAACGACATCATGCGGTGCATCGGGGTTAAGGCGGCCCAATACGCGGCGGATTTTGTTCAATTCATCCATCAGTTCGCGCCGGTTGTGCAGCCGTCCCGCTGTATCGACGATCAGCGCATCAATCCCTTCGGCGGTGGCCCGTTTTACCGCGTCATAGACAAGACCCGCAGCATCCCCGCCCTGCGGGCCGGCGACGATTGGTACGCCGATACGTTTTGCCCAAATGTCGAGCTGTTCAATGGCGGCAGCGCGAAATGTATCGCCCGCCGCCAGCATCACCGCATAATCCTGATCGACCAGATGATGCGCCAATTTGGCAATCGTTGTCGTCTTGCCCGACCCGTTGACCCCGACAACCAAAATGACGTGCGGGCGCGGGAAAGCGGTGATTTCGAGCGGCTTGGCAACCGACATTAACGCGGCGGCTATTTCAGCCGAAATGGCGGCGCGCGCGGCGCTTTCCGGGTCGCCATCGGGCAGGTTCTGTGCAGCCAGTTTCTCGCGGATGCGCGCGGCCATGGTGGGGCCGAGGTCGGACAGGATCAGCGCCTCTTCGATCGAATCCAGAGTCGCGGCATCAGGCCGCCCACCACGTATCAGTCCCGTTAAATTGTCCGACAGGCGTTCAGATGTGCGCCGAAACCCGCCAAACAGGCGCTGTTTCCATGAAATTTTGCTGCTTTCGCTGTCGCTCATGCCGCCCTCTTGCCGATCAGGCCATCGCCGTCCAGCCCCAAGATGGTGATGGGCAGAATTTCGCCGGCGGGGGCTGCGTCATCATCTAGCCGCGTTCGTGCAAAATTGCCGACATGGCCTGATATGCCATCACGTTCGACAAGCAGGCTTTGGTGGCTACCGACCAGCGACTGCAGCCATTTTTGCTGTGCAGCGCCCGCCACCGCGCGCAATGCTGCGGCCCGCGCCTTTATGACCGGCGTTGACACTTGCGGCATGCGCGCCGCTGGTGTGCCCGACCGCGCGCTATATGGGAAAATATGGGCAAAGCGGATATGGCAATCGCCGATGAGTGCGCGGGTGCGCGCCGCCGCTGCATCATCCTCCGTCGGGAAACCGGCGATTAAATCGGCCCCAATCGCCATGTCCGGGCGTGCGGTCATCAATCGGTCGGCCATGGCAACCGCATCAGCCCGGCTATGGCGGCGTTTCATCCGCTTTAATATCAGATCATCGCCAGCCTGGAGCGACAGGTGAACATGCCCCATCATGCGATCTTCCTGCGTCAATAATGCAAACAGCGCATCGTCGATTTCGGCAACATCTATGGAACCAATGCGCAATCGTCGGAGCATCGGTGCGCCGTCCAAAATCGCGGTAATCAGATCGGATAGCCGTGGCGCACCGGGCAGGTCAGCACCATAGCTCGTCGTGTCCACCCCGGTCAGTACCAATTCGCCAAAGCCGCTGGCAGTCAAGGCGCGCGCATTTTCGACGACTTGCGCCAACGGCACCGAACGCGACGGCCCGCGACCATAGGGGATGATGCAAAAGGTGCAGCGATGGTCGCAGCCGTTCTGCACCTCCATGAAAGCGCGGGTATGGCTGTCGAAACTGGGCAGCATCTGCGGCGCAGTGCGCGCCACCGTCATGACGTCATTGACGCGCATTTGCGCGCTCTGCCCCGGCGTAATCGCCGCATATGCGGCTGCATCGAACTTATCACCATTGCCGATTATCCGCGCGACACCGGGCAAATGCGCGAAATCACCGGGCGTAATTTGCGCTGCACAGCCAGTGACGACAATCGGCACATCGGGGTTTGCCTTGTGCGCGCTGCGCACCGCTGCGCGCGATGATTTGACTGCCGATTGGGTTACCCCGCAGCTATTGACGACCTGCACGCGCGCATCGCCCAACAGCGCGTCAATCCGCCCGCCCTCTGCAATGTTAAGCCGACAGCCAAGCGATATTGTTTTTGGCACGATTATTTTGGGCGGCGCGCTGCTCATCCAAATGCGGCCCAGTCCGCTTCGCCGCGATACACAAATGTCGCTGGCCCGGTTATCATCGGCGCACGCTGGCCATCCCATGTGATGCGCAGCGTGCCGCCCGGCAGGCTTACCGTCACGGGGGATGTGACGCGCCGGGTGGCAATGGCTGCAAGCGCGCTCGCCAGTGCGCCAGTGCCGCAGGCGCGGGTCAGGCCTGCGCCGCGTTCCCAGACCAGCAGGTCGATGCTCGACGGGCCGGTGATTTCCGCAACATTGACGTTGATGCGTTCGGGAAAGAGTGGGTCGTTTTCAATTTCAGGGCCAAGACTGGCGAGCGGAATGGCTGCCAAATCTTTGACAAAAAACACAATGTGCGGGTTGCCGACGTTGACCGCGACGGGTGCTTGCAATGGCCCCCACGCCACTGGCATCGCCAGCGTATCCATCGCATAGGCGAGCGGAACGGCATCTGCGTCAAATCGCGGTGCTGGGTAGGCGAGGGTGATGTCGGCATCCCCGCGTTCCGCAACTAAAATATCATCGCCGCTTTCGATGGAAATGCTCGGTTGATTGAACAGCGCGGCGACGCAGCGCGTGGCGTTGCCGCACGCTTCGACTTCGCCGCCATCACTGTTCCATATGCGCATTTTAATGTCGGCACGGGTGGATGGTTCGATCAAAATCAATTGATCGCAGCCAATCCCCACATGGCGGTCCGCTATCGCCCGGGCGCGCGTGCGCGGCATATCAACCGGCGCGTCGCGCGCGTCGATAATGACAAAATCATTACCCAGTCCGTGCATTTTGACGAATTTGCCCATGGCCAGCGCCATAGGGCGGGGCGCCCCCCAAGTCTATTGGTCTTGCGGCTTAGGCACTGCGGCGCCGTTCAGTCCCCGGCCGGTGCGCGGCAAGCACATCTTCATTGCGCAATTCCTTGCTGAAATAATGGCCCTGGCCCACGGCACAGTCGAAATTGGCGAGCATGGTAGCGGTCAGATCGCTTTCGATACCCTCTGCCACCACGGGCAGACCCATGGCTTGGCCGAGCTTTAATACAGCCTCTGCAATCGCGGTGCGCCCGGCATCATTATCCATCGAGGTGACAAATTCACGGTCGAGTTTGATAGTGTCAAAGGGCAGTGAGCGTAGATTTGCGACCGAATTATAGCCGGTGCCAAAATCATCTAGCGCAATACGGATGCCCTGATTGCGCAGGCTTTCGAATATCGTCCTGGCCAGCGCGATATTATCGACAATCGCGCTTTCGGTAATCTCAATAATCAGGCGTTGCGCCGGAAAGCCGGTTTCGGCCAGCAGTTTGAGCAGTTTTTGCGCAAACCATGGGTCGCGTAGCTGGAGGGGGGAGATGTTGACCGCCAGCGACAGTCCTTCGGGCCAGTCGCGCGCTTCTGCAAAGCTGCGCCGCATCAATTGTTCGGACAGCCGCGCAATCATGCCCGTCTCTTCGGCGACCGGGATGAAATCCACCGGCGCAATTTGCCCGAGCGCAGCGCTGTTCCAGCGCGCCAGCATTTCATAACCCAGCGTCTGTTCGGTGGCGAGGTCGATCATCGCCTCATAAACGGGGTAAATGTCGTTGCGTTCGAGCGCGATGCGTAATTCACGTTCGATGACGTCGCGTTGTTGCAGCGCGGCATTCATATTGGAACAGAAGCGCACAAAGCGGCAGCGGCCGGTGCGTTTGGCCTGATACATCGCATTGTCGGCATGGCGCAGCAGGGTATCGAGGTCATGGTCAGCGCCATCGACAGGCCCGCTCAGGGCACCGCCAACCGAACTGCTGGTCGAAATTGACGATGGGCCGATGTCAATGGCATAGGATAATACGCTCGCCAAAATCTGGCCATAGTCATCGATTGGGTGGGTTTCCGCGCCAATGGGCAAAAGGATGATGAACTCATCGCCGCCAACCCGCGCGGGAATGGCGTTCGCGGGAATACAGCTTAAAAT
>CALFXW010000164.1 GCA_937957805.1 uncultured Sphingopyxis sp. | reverse complement strand
ATGCGACTGGCGGTCTCCACCGTGATGTCGAGCATGTCGCCGATCTCGTCGCGGCGCGGCAGCCAGATTCGGCCCGACGGATCTGCATGTTCGCCGAGCCAGACCAGCAGCTTGAGCATACGCCGCCGCGCTGGTCCGGCGCCTGGCGCTCCTGCTGTGCGCCGACCAGCTCTCGGCCAACCTCACGCTCGGCAGTGGTGCCACCACAAACGGCTCCGCGAACGTGACCTGCGCCACCACCGCCGGCATGTTCCCCGGCATGACCATTTCAGGCACCAACATCCCCGGCGGTGCCACCGTCACTGGCATCACCAATGCCACCACCTTCACCATAAGTGCGAACGCCACCGGCACCGGCACCGGCATTACCTTCACCGCCGGTGCGGTCACCGCCAGCACCGCAGCGCTCCGCTTTACCACTGCGAACTGGTCCACACCTCAAGGCGTCACCGTCACCGCCCTCGGCGATGGCGGCATCGAAGGCCGGGAACTGGTCGATGTGAACCACGCGATCCTCGCCGGTGTGGGTGACCTCGTGAACTATCCTACGAGCATGGTGCTCCCACCGGTCACCACCTACATCACGGACAATTTCCGCCGCAATGAAGGCATGAACGCTTTCGCCACCGGCGGCAGCATCGCGGTGACCACGACCAATACCAATGCGCGTCTGATCGTGATCCACGAATACGGCCACACCTTTCATGATCTAGCCGATGAATATAATTCGGCCTATCCCGGTTTTCCCGCTTGCAGTGACGTCACCAGCCCCGCCTGCGAAGTGAATGTCACCGATGAAGCATCGGTTGACGCCGGTTTTGCCAAGGCACGCGCCGCGCACGGGCAGGAACGCGTCCTCGTCAACTGTGCGGGAACGGGTAATGCCATCAAGACCGCCAGCCGGTCGAAAACCGACGGCAGCATCAAACATTTCCCGCTCGATGCGTTTAACTGGATCATCCAGATCAACCTTGTCGGCACTTTCCGTTGCATCGCCAAATCGGCGGCCGGAATGTTGAGCCTTGAACCGCAGGAAGACGGCGATCGCGGTGTCATCGTCAATACCGCGAGCGCGGCGGCAGAGGATGGGCAGATCGGGCAGGCAGCCTATTCCGCGTCCAAGGCTGGCGTTGTCGGCATGACATTGCCCATCGCGCGCGACCTGTCGGGCGAAGGGGTGCGCATCAACACCATATTGCCGGGGATTTTCAACACGCCCTTGCTCGCCGCCGCACCGCAAAATGTCCGCGACGCGCTGGGCGCTTCGGTGCCGCACCCCAAACGTCTGGGCGATCCGGCAGAATTTGCGCATCTGGCGATGACGATGATTGAAAACGGCTATTTTAACGGCGAAGATGTCCGCCTCGACGGTGCCATCCGCATGGCACCGCGCTGAGTATCTGGTTCGAAACTTTGTTTCGGAGCGGCACTGTGGCGAAATGTGCGGCCCGACGCGACTGGTAACAGACGTAAGCGAGAGGATAATTGCGATGACCATAACGCTCCACAGCTATTTTGAGGGGTTGGAGCGTTCGCTCGCCACCCTTGACCATATATTGGACAAGGCGGCGGCGCATGCCGCCGAACAGGGTGTAGAGCCTGCGCAGATGCTCGGCTGGCGGTTGATTGATGATATGCACCCGCTTGCCTTTCAGGCGTGCGTCGTGCGCAATTTTGTCGCCTCGTGGGTGGCGCGTGCGCACGGGAGCGAACTGCCCGCCGACCTCAACTGGGAAAGCGTGGATTTTGCGACTTTGCGCGCCGAGATTGCCGATAGTCTGGTGGCGGTGCGCGCGCTCCTGCCCGATGTCGTCAATGCTGCCGCCGAACAACCGATGACGGTCAAGATTGGCGATATCATGGAACCGACACTGCCGCTTGAACGCTGGGTCAGCGTCTTTGTCCGCGTCAACGTCGATTTCCATCTGTCGATGGCTTACGCGATTATGCGTCACCATGGCGTGCCGCTGGGCAAGCTCGACATGTTCCCGACAGGGCTTTGACCGGCGGATGGCACGGCCCGATGCATGGCGCATGGCGACGGAAAACTACCCTGTTGCCATTTCGCTGCAGACCCGTTTCCAGGACATGGACGTCAATGGCCATTTGAACAATGTCGCCTTTGCCGCGCTGTTTGAAAGCGCGCGGGTGCAGATTAACCGGCGCACCCGCCCGCTTGGTGAACGTCCCGCCAATGAACGGTCGATGGTCGCGGCGGTGGAGATTAATTATCTGGAGGAGGGCGAATATCCCGGCGATGTCGAGGTGCTGAGCGGCATTGGCCGCGTCGGCACCTCGAGCTGGACGATTTTGCAGGCGATGTTTCAAAATGGCCGCTGCATCGCCACTTGCGACACGGTGGTGGTGTGCCGCACCGACAATCAGGCAAAGCCGCTGCGCGCCGATCTGGTCAGCGAACTCACTGCCATGCTGGTGCGCGCGCCTTAACCCTCTTTGCCCCTAGCCCTCTTCGGTCGTAAGCTTGCGGACAAAGCCGATGAGGCTGGTCTGTCGGCTGCGTTTCAGCCGTTCCGCCGCAAGGATGGTGGCGACATCGCGGTAACAACGCTCCACATCCTCATTTATCAGCACATAATCATAGCCATCCCAGTGGCTGACCTCTGCTGCCGCGCGGTTCATCCGCCCGGCAATCACCGTTTCGCTGTCGGTCGCCCGTGCACGCAGCCGTCGTTCCAGTTCGGCCATCGACGGGGGAAAGATGAAAACGCGCACCACATCACCGCCCGCGCGCTGGTACAATTGTTGTGCGCCCTGCCAATCTATGTCGAACAATACGTCGCGCCCTTCGGCGAGAGCGGCCTCCACCGGCGCGCGCGGCGTGCCATAGCGGTGACCGAAAACATGCGCCCATTCGAGGAATTCTTGCTTGCCGACCATATCCTTGAACGTGGGCACATCGACGAAATGATAATGTTCGCCGTCCACTTCGCCCGGGCGCGGCGGGCGGGTCGTTGCCGAAACCGACATGGTCAGCCCATCGTCATTTTCGAGCAAAAGCCGTGAAATCGTCGATTTTCCAGCCCCGGAAGGGGAGGATACGACGAATAAAATGCCGCGACGGCGAAAATGGTCGGATGGTATGGGGGTTTCGGCCATGCGCGGCTCTTGCATATGCGCATGCCAATCGTCAATCAGCCTTGGTGGAGGGCGACATGGTGATCAGCCGAAAATATCTCTGGATGGTTGCAGCGCTGATGCTGGTGACCGGTATCCTCCTATGGTCGATGGGCCGCCCGCTCATCTGCACCTGCGGCTATGTCAAATTGTGGGAAGGCGGGGTCAACAGCCCCGGCAACAGCCAGCATATCGCGGACTGGTACACACCCAGCCATATGATTCACGGGGCAATTTTTTATTGGCTGACCCATTTGCTGATGCGCTGGAAACAGGCGGGGCCACGCCCGATTGGCATCATCCCCCATGGCAATCTGGCGCTGGGCGTGCGTCTGGTGCTGGCCGCCGCGTTGGAACTGGCGTGGGAATTGGTCGAAAATTCACCCGCCGTCATCGACCGTTATCGTCAGGCAACATTGGCGGTCGGCTATTCGGGCGACTCGGTGCTCAATTCCATGGCCGATTGCGGCTGGATGCTGCTTGGCTTTTATGCCGCCTATCGCCTGCCTTGGCGCTGGACATTGGCTATTGCTCTGGGCTTTGAGCTGCTGACGCTCCTCATCATCCGTGATAATCTGACGCTAAATATCGTCATGTTGCTCCACCCGATGGATGTGATCCGCGACTGGCAGGCGGGGCTGTAAACCATGCGACGTGGCGCAAAAATTATGTTTGTTTTGGGGGCGATATTGCTCGTCCTTGTTGTGGCATATGTCCTCTTCCGCCCGCATGTGCGCGATACTGACGAGGTTATAGCTCCCACAACCGACACGCCGGAAACGGCGCTGTCAGGCCCCGCAGCGCCCGTGAGCGCGCGCACCCCCTTGACCGGCGATGCCGCGATTGCCGCCAAAATCTGCGCCGGCGATATGGCGGATTTGCCCGCAAGTCTGTTTGGCCATCAGAAATTTGCCGATGGTTCGGCGGGGTTGGTTGCCGCACCGGCGGGCTTCAACATGTCAAACTGTCCGGCGATGCAGGGCGATATGGCGAGCGGCCTTGCCGCAATGTTGCGCGCCGCGCGGGCAGAGGCACCGGCGGTAGCCGATGCGATGGGCGGAGTTAGCTGCTATCGCGGCATAGACTATCAGCGCGGGCTTTATTGCCGGTCGCCCAATCTGGCGGCGCGCGGCTATGCAGGTCAGGCATATTGGGTGGCACCGCCCGGTTACAGCGAACACGCCACCGGTCGCGCGATTGATTTTGGCGACCGCAGCCGCACCGATTGCAATGTAAGCCCCTGTTTTGCCGTGACCCCGGTGGGACGCTGGCTCGCCGCCAACGCCGCGCGCTTTGGTTTCCGCCTGTCCTTTCCAAAGGATAATGCGGCCAGCGTCGCGCATGAACCATGGCATTATTATTATGTCGGCGGCTATGTGGCGCCTGTTCCGGCCAGCAGCGGCGATGCAACCAGCGCCCCGACGCCAGCGGGCGAACCCCCTGCGACGAATGCTGGCGCGCCCGTCACACCCGACACAACTGCGCCCCCTGAAACCGATCCGCCCGAAGCAGTAGCGCCGCAGGTTTAGCTGTTGCGCTGCCGCTTGGGAGCCTTGGGACTATCCGCCGTCGTTTCGCGGGCGGTCACATTTTCCTGTCGCTGCGCCAATTTGCGCGTGGCATAGCCCGCGACCAGCGCCGCGCCGATGCCGACAAAACGGCGCGGCAGCAATTTGCCTGCCACCCATGTCGCGGCAAAGCCAATGGCGGCGCTGGCAATGGGGTTGTCAGCGGCTTTGCGCGCTGCCTTGCCCGCCCCGCCGCCGATTGCGCCGCCCGCACGCCGTGCCAAAGTCTCGGCAGAACGGGTGATAATCGGCGGTTTGGGCATGGCAATGCATCCTAGACAATATGTTCGCCGCGCGACCATGCGGCGACATTGCGCCCCAATAGTTCGAGCGGCTGGGATCCGAGCCTTAGCACGACATCATGGAAGCCGCGAATGTCGAAATTGGCCCCCATCGCGGTGCGCGCAGCTTCGCGCGCGCGGACGATTTCGCTGTGCCCCAGCTTGTAACTGGTCGCCTGACCCGGCCAGACGATATAGCGGTCGATTTCATTTTCCGCCGCGCCCGGGGCGAGGCCGGTAATATCGATCATATATTGCAATGCGCGCGCCCGGCTCCACCCCAGCGCATGCATGCCGGTGTCAACGACGACGCGCACCGCGCGATAGAGTGCGGCCTGCAAATAGCCGATGCGTCCCAGCGGTTCGTCGGCATAGACGCCCAATTCATCGGCCAATTGTTCGGCATAAAGCCCCCAGCCTTCGCCATAGGCCGCGATGCCAAGGCTGCGGTGCAGCAACGGCAAATTGCCCGCTTCGAGTAGCACCGCCCCCTGAAATACGTGGCCCGGAATCCCCTCATGATAGACGAGTGTGGGGAGCGAAAAGCGCGGCCAGATGTGAGTGTCGCGCAAATTAATGTAAAAGGCACCCGGGCGCGACCCGTCGAGGCTGCCGCGCTGCGCATAACCGCGCGGCGCGCCCGCTTCGAAGGCGAACGGATGAAAGACGCCGACGGACCCGAGGTCGAGGGGCGCGCCGAAGTCGGGGCTGTGGTCACGGAGATGGGAGCCCGGGATAATGCGCGTCGCGCCGTTGGCCTCGGTGAAGTCGGTGGCGCCGCGGGCCCGGTACATCACCGCCATCCTGGCGGGCTGGACGTCGGCGCCGACCGCGGCGAGACGATTCTGCTGCAGAACCCCTTCCGCGGCTGAACGCGGTCGGGGCGGCAGGCCTGGGCTGCGTCTACTGGCAGTAGCCCGCGTCGCCGCACGTCGTGCCGGTGCCGCACGCCGCGAGCAGGGCTGCGGCTGCGGCGGCGACGACGACGATTCCAGCGCGGACGGCGGCTTCAGTAGCGGTCTTCAAATCGCCGACGCGCTCAGAAAGCTGCGCCACCTTTTCCATTGGCATGGGATCATCTGGTGAGACTTTCACAGCGCGCATATAGATCTGCAGTGCTTCATCCACATTGTTGAGCTGATGAAAAAAGACCCGGTGGTAAGTGCTCCGATGAGCCTATACCGTATGATGCTAGGTAGACCTAAATGGTCTGTAGCAGCAACAAAAGACGCAAGCG
>CALFXW010000163.1 GCA_937957805.1 uncultured Sphingopyxis sp. | reverse complement strand
GTGCTGAGCTACCGCGAGGCGCTGGATGGGCAAATCCTGGAAGAAGGCATCAGCGAAGCGGGTGCGATTGCGAGCTGGACGGCCGCCGCCACCAGCTACAGCGTGCACGGCCTGGCCATGCTGCCGTTCTACATCTACTACTCCATGTTCGGCTTTCAGCGCGTGGGCGACGCCATCTGGGCCGCTGCAGACCAGCGTGCGCGGGGCTTCTTGCTGGGCGCCACGTCGGGCCGCACCATGTCGGCAAGGCTGATGTCGGCGCTATAATGGCTGGCGAAAATATCATTGCGGTGCGCGATGACAAAGGCGCGCATGTCGCCCACTTCCTGCGGCGTCAGCTGCATCAGATAGGGGGTGAGAAGGAAACCCGAAATCCCCCATTGCAGGCCAAAGCTGCGCGAAAATGTCGTCGGCCCCATGTCGAGCGCGCCATAGATATTGACCTGCTTGTGGACATTTGTGCCATAGATCGAAAAGGGCGCGCCCTTTTTGACCTGCGCCGCCTCCATCGCGGTCAAAATCTGACCGGCGAGCGGGCCGCCGCCAATCGCATCAAAGGCGAGCGTTGCGCCGGTTTCGGCCAGCGCGTCGGTGAGCGCAGCCATGAAATCGGCCTGACTGCTGTCCACCACATGGGTCGCGCCAATCGCGCGCAGCAGCGCCGCCTGTTCAGCATTGCGCACTATATTGACGAGCCCCACCCCCTCGGCCGCGCAAAGCTTGACCAGCATCTGCCCCAGATTGGATGCCGCCGCCGTGTGGCAGAGCGCGCTATAGCCGCCGCGCCGCATCGTCCCCACCATCGCCATCGCGGTCAATGGATTGACGGTGAGCGATGCGCCCTCCCACGCGCTCGACCCATCGGGTAAAACCAGACAATCGGCAGCGCGCGCGGTGCGGTGGCTGCGATACATGGCCCCACCAAAGGTTGCGACGATTTTGCCAAGCAGCCCCTGCGCCGCATCCGACGCGCCCGCCGCGACGACGGTGCCCGCCCCCTCATTACCGACCGGCAACGCCTGCCCCAGCCGCCCAGTCACCGCGCGTGAGAGCGCGGGCGGCACGTCGATCAGCAAACTGGGGTGCGCCGCGCCTGCATCGACCCGCGCGCTCGCCATATCGGCGACGGCATAGAGCAGCCCCATGTCCGACGGGTTGACCGGGCTCGCCTCCACCCGGATCAAAACCTCGTCCGCTGCGAGTGGCGCAATGTCGCGCGGTTCGATGCTGATTGCGATGCACCCGTCATCACGCGCGGTCGAAAATAGCGCCTGTGCCGTGCCCGGCATGTCGTTGCTTGCCATATCCTCTCTCCTCAATATCGCAGCGATACCAGAGCATGGCGGCAGGCAAAGCATTTTTTTGAAAATTGGTATGGAAATGCCGCCGGTTCAGTTTGCGTGCAGTGCGACGCGCAATTGCGCAATCAGCGCGCCACTGTGGCCGAGCCGTTCCGCCTCCTCCACCAAGATCGCGTCGAGCGCGCCATCGCGCAGCCGCGCGATATGTGCCGCATCAATCGGGCGGCTGCGCACCGCACTGCTGGCGATAATGTCGAACAATCGTTCCGCCGCATGGAGCCGTCCCCACAGATAGTCATTTTCGCGAAAGGCGCGGCTGAAAAAAGCGCCAAAGGCGTTGAACTGTATCCCCTTCAATGTCGCCGCCGCGCCGCCCGAACGCAGCCGCACAGCATCCTCCGGTGAAATGCGGTCGATCTTGATCGGGTCAAACTCCCCATCCCCCTCCCCCTGCAACAGCGGCAGGGTGGCGGCATCATAAAAGGGGAAGCCCAGATAGGCGGTAATCATCGCGCGACGCGCTTCCACCGGCAGCGCATTGAACGCATCGGCGAGCAAGATATCCGCCTCGGCATCCATCGCCGCCAGCGCACGGTGCCCCGCCACCCGCGCCACCCAATCTGCCGGATCATGGAGCACATCGCCCGCAGACCCATCGGGCGGCAGATCGGCATAATGGTCCCGACCATCGCGGTCGAGGTAGAGGCCGAGCACCCGATAAATGGCCGCGCGCGCAGATTCGGCGGCATCGGCGGGCACATTGCTGTCTGCACCCGCCACTGCATCCAGCCGTCGGGCAAGCAGGCGCATCCGCCGCACCCGATAGCCAATGTCATGGTCGCGGAAAAAGGCGACCATCGCCGGGTTCTCGCCGCGCCCGGCACGCATCTGATCAACCCCAGCGCCGCGCACCCAGCCCCAGATGGCGGCGCGATATGGCTGGCGCTGCATCATATCGTCCACCCCTGCCAAATCGGCGGCGAGGTTCGCCAGATCCTCCACCACCAGCGACAATTTCACATGGCCATAGGCGGCAAAGGCATATCCCCCCTCCCCCGCCGCGCGCGCCTGCGCCTTGGCGCGCCATGCCGCAAGCCGCGCCGGTGTTGGCCGGTCGAGGAAAAAATTACGCCCGACCGCTGCTGCCACCCGTTCGTCGACATCATTGCCCAGCGAATCCAAAATATGGCGCATCCGGCGGATACGCGCCGAGAGATTTTCAATCGCTTCCACATTGTCGCGGATCGGCTGTTCGCGCGGAATGTCCGACATGGCGCGCAAAATGGTGCCGAAAAAGCCCGGCATGGCAGGTGCGCCATCCCCGCCCTTTTTACCGTCGCCAAAGCTGAATGCGCGCCGCCCCGGTTTGGGGTCGATATAAACGAAACGTCGGTCCACTTCGCGCCGGGCGGGGCGCTGGCGCAACGCCGCAATCGCCGGTTTGAAGGGCGCATTGGCGAGCACCGATCCGTCGATCAACACACGTTCATGCACCGAACAAATGTCGCCCTTGCACAATTGCGCCGCCAAAAAAGCGTTGCGTTGCGGCCAGTCATGCGGCTGCATATTGCCGCGCGCGGCCAAGGCCCTGTCCATCTCAGCCGCCGAAAAGGGCGGGAAAGCGCCCGGAAAGCTCGCCGTTGCGCGCGCCGCAAAGGCGAGCGCCACGCCATCATCCAATCCACGCTCCCCGCGCGGGGACTGACGGAAATGGAGCAACAGGCGATGTTCATTTTCCTCCACCACCGGCGGGGAATTGAGCCGCATCTGGTGGGCATAGCCGGCAAAATCGGTAGCGGTCACCATCAGGTCGATCGGCTGATCGGCTGGGAGCAAGGCCGGCCCCTTTGGCCCAGCCTCCATCGCGGCAATCGCATCGAGCAGCAGGTTGCAGAATAATTCCCCGCCAAAGGGGGGCGCAAACCAGCGCGCGCGCACAAATTGCGATAATTTGGCACGCACCTCCGCCCGTTGGCCGCGCTCCACCGTCGTGTCGATGATGTTGCGCGGCGCGCGGCTCAGCATCCAGGCAATCGGCACCGCCCAAAATTTGGAAAAGCGCGACAGCGGCCGCGCATCGGGGTCGAGCAGCACGGTGACATCGGCGCGTTCCATCCACAATTTTGTCAGTGGTTCGAGTGATTCGCCACTGGCGAGCGCCCGGGCGAGGAAAATGCCGTTGATGCCCCCCGCGCTAGCGCCCGCCACAATGTCGGCAAAAACGCGCAGCTTTATCCCCGCTGTATCGGCCAGATATTGCAGCAATTCACGATAATGCTGCGCCACCCCGTCGAGCGGCGGCGCATCATCCAATTGCGCCCGGCTGGCGCGCGCGACATGCCAGATTTCCTTTGTAACCCCATGCATATAGATGGCGAGGCTGATGCCGCCATAACAGACGAGGGCAAGGCGCAGTTCCTTTTCGCGCATGACCGTCAGCATAAGCAAATGACGCTGCCGGGCAATGCTTCATCTCGCCAAGCGGGGGGCGAGCGCTTATGGCAAGGGGGCATGTCGCGCGTCCCCGTCCTCATCGCCAGCCATATTTTGGGCATACTCGATTATCGGGTGCCCTATGGCATGACGTTGCAGGCAGGGGATTTTGTCGAAGTGCCGCTCGGCCCGCGCCGCATTTTGGGCTGCGTTTGGGACGCGGCGAGCGACAGCGCGGCGATGCAGCGCGACCATGTCGGCGACAACCGGTTGCGCGAAGTGCTCCACCGCCATGATGTGCCGCCGCTGCCCGCCGATCTGCGCCGCCTCATCGAATGGACGGCGGACTATTATTTCAGCGCCCCGGGCAGCGTGATGCGCATGACCATCCCCGCCATCGCGCTGCACGATGCGGGGCGACCGATCATCGAATATCGGCAAAGCGGCAATTTGCCGCCGCGCATGACGGTGCAGCGGCAGGCCGCGCTCGACAAAATCGGCGATGCGACCGGCTCCATTGCTGACCTTGTGGGATTGAGCGGTGTGAGCGAAGCGGTAATCCGCGGCCTTGTCAAAACCGGCGCATTGGTGCCCGCCGCGCCGCGCCCACCCGCCCCGCCACCCTTGCCCGACCCTGATTTTGCACCACCCCCGCTCAGCGACGCACAGCGCGCCGCCGCCGATGCGCTGTCGGGCAGTATCGGCGCGGGGTTTCAACCCTTTGTCCTCGACGGGGTGACGGGTTCGGGCAAGACCGAAGTATATTTTGAAGCGGTCGCCCACGCGTTGCGGGCGGGCAAACAAATCCTCCTCCTCCAACCGGAAATCGCGCTGACCCAGCCGATGGTGCAGCGTTTTGCCGCGCGATTTGGCGCTGAACCTTTGGTCTGGCATTCGGCGCTACGCCAATCGGAACGGCGCAGCGGCTGGCATGCGATTGCCGATGGCAGCGCGCGCGTCATCATCGGCGCACGTTCGGCATTATTCCTGCCCTATGCCAATTTGGGGCTGATCATCGTCGATGAAGCGCATGAAGGCAGCTTCAAACAGGAAGATGGCGTCCATTACCATGCCCGCGATGTCGCGGTGATGCGCGCCCAATTTGCGCAAATCCCGATTGTGCTGGCGAGCGCGACCCCCGCCATCGAAAGCCGCGCACAGGTAGATGCCGGGCGCTATCGCGCGCTCCACCTGCCCGACCGTTTCGGCGGCGCGCAATTACCCGCCATGCATGCGATTGACCTGCGCCGCACCCCGCCCGACCGGGGGCTATGGATTGCTCCGCCGCTCGCCAGCGCCATCGACGCGCGACTGGCGCGCGGTGAACAGTCGCTGCTCTACCTCAACCGGCGCGGATTTGCCCCATTGACGCTTTGCCGTCATTGCGGCCACCGGATCCAATGCCCGCATTGCAGCGCATGGATGGTCGAACATCGGCTGCACCGCCGCCTCGCCTGCCACCATTGCGGGGAAAACATGGCCCCGCCCGCACGCTGCCCCGAATGTCAGGAGGAGGATGCACTGGTCGCCTGCGGCCCCGGCGTCGAACGTATCGCCGATGAAGTGACCGCGCGTTGGCCGACTGCACGCACCGCCATCGTCACCTCGGACACTTTGTGGAATGCGCAGCGGGCCGAAGAGTTTATCGAAAATATGGCGGGCGGGCTGATCGACATCGTCATCGGCACCCAATTGGTGACCAAGGGTTATCATTTCCCCAATCTCACGCTCGTCGGGGTGGTCGATGCCGATTTGGGGCTGGAGGGGGGCGATTTACGCGCCAACGAACGTTGTTTTCAGCAAATTGCGCAGGTCGCCGGGCGCGCGGGACGCGGTGAAAAGCCGGGTGAAGTGTTCGTCCAGACCCGCCAACCCCAAGCCCCCGTGCTCGCCGCGCTGATTGCTGGCGATACAGAGGGTTTTTACGCCGCCGAATCCGCCGCGCGCAAGGCGGCGGGCATGCCCCCCTATGGCCGGCTTGCCGCGATCATCATCGCGTCCAAGGATGCGCGCGCCGCCGCCGACACCGCCAAAACCATCGGCGATGCCGCACCCGCAGCGCGCGGGGTGGAGGTGTGGGGGCCAGCACCCGCCCCGCTCGCCATGCTACGTTCGCGCCACCGCCACCGCCTGTTGGTGCAGGCGCCGCGCAATTTCCCGCTGCAAGCGATGCTGCGCCAATGGCTCGGCAATGTTGATTGGCCGCAACGGGTTGACGTTCGCGTGGATATTGATCCCTATAGTTTCGTTTGATGCTTTCATTTTGTCAATAGTGCGATATTATCCCCAAATATTGAGCATTGGGGTGATGTTCGGTGATGTTGCGCAAGATTCTGCTTCTATTCATCTGTATTTATACATTTTCAACGCCCGCTCGCGCCGAATGGCATGAGGCGACGAGCGAACATTTCATCGTCTCTACCGGCGGGTCGGATCGCGATGCCATCCGCCTTTCCCAACGGCTGGAGGCGGTGCACTGGATGCTCACCCTCATCACGGGCGTAACACCCC
>CALFXW010000162.1 GCA_937957805.1 uncultured Sphingopyxis sp. | reverse complement strand
GTGGGTGTTCAAGATGATGTCGACCGGCGTCCCATCGGGCAGGATGATCAGCGAAACCCCGCTTTGGGAACCAAGAAATTGTCGTGCCAGCGCCTGCACATCCGCCGCCGTCACCGAACGCAAATCGTCCAAATAGCTGCGTAGCGACAGGAAAATGCGCGGGTCGCGCGACGCCCCCTCTGTCTGGCGCATCCAGAACACATTGCCCGATGATGCACGCAACAATTGCTCGACAATCGGCTCGACTGCACGTTGCAATTCATCGGCGCTGACCGGCGTGGTCACCAATTCAGCCGCAATCGCCCGCGCGCTCGACGCGACTAACGCGCTATCCTCTGGCCGGGTCATCCCCCCCACCAAAATATAGCTGCCATGCGCCAATTGGTCGGACCAACGGCTGACCACCGCCTGACTGTAACTCGCGCCGCTATGGTCGCGCAGCCGGTCATAAAGCCGGTCGTTGAAAATGGCGGCGAGCACGTCCAACTGGCGTGACAAGCGCGCATTGGCAATGCCACCGCCAGTCGGATAGGCAAGGACATAGGCCGCTTGGGAAGCAGCCCCGCTATGCCGCGCGACAATCGGCGCGGCATCGGCACTGGCGAAATGCACATCGCCGTCTGCCGTGCTGGCCGCAGTTGGGGCGCGCGGTGCCAACGCGCCAAATGTGGAACGCAACATGGTTTCAAGGTCAACATTGCCGACATCGCCGAAAATCTGCACTTCAATCGGCCCCTGGCGCAGCAGAGGCTCCCAAAAACGGCGAAATGCAGCGGGGGTCAGCCCCTCCACCTCCGCACGGGTTGGCGGGCCCCAGCGCCGGTCCCCCGAATAGACGAGGCTGTCCAGTTCATTTTCCAGCACCGCATTGGGTGAATTGCGCAACAGGTCAAAACCCGCCAGCCGCCCGGCGCGTGCGCGCAGGACAGGGTTTGCCTGCCAGCCCGGCGCGACAAGTTTGGCGGCGAGCAATTTTAACTGATCGGCGAGGTCGCTTGGCTGGGTTTCGGCAGATAATTCAAAGGCATCGTCATCCACGGCAAAACTCATCCCGATTTGCCGACCGTCCGACAATTGGTCGAGCTGGCTGATGTCAAAACGGCCAATCCCGCTTTCGACTAGCGCCGATTCCCCTGCCCACAGCAAATTGGGCCGGTTGCCGGGCAGACCGCGCCTCCCTGCCCCCCAACGCACCCGAATACGCACCTTATTGGGTTCGATATTGGTGTTGCGCACCAGCGCGGTGACACCATTGGCAAATTCCCACCGCTCCAAATCCGCCCAGGGGGATGGCGTACGCGATACCAACCGCCCCGGAGTACCGAGCGATGGCAGGTCGGCAAAGCGAATGGCACGCGCATTGTCATTGGCGGCATTGCGCACATTGTTTGCGACCGCGTCCAGCAGGTCCGCCTGATATCGCAGGCTTTCATTGAATGCGTCGGCCCGCAGCTGCCGCTGCA
>CALFXW010000161.1 GCA_937957805.1 uncultured Sphingopyxis sp. | reverse complement strand
ATCAGGGGCGAAGGCGAATGGACAGCCGCGCAGCACCGGCTCGCCGCCAATGAAACGCCGAACGACGGCCAATTTCTGGTCAATTTGTCAGCGCAATGGAAACCATTGGCGGGCAATCGCGCGCTCACCCTTATTCTCTCCGCCGACAATATTTTTGACGTCGATGCCCGCCGCCACACCAGTCTGACCAAGGATTATGTGCCGCTCAGCGGGCGCGACATCCGCCTGACGGCGCGATTGTCGATCTAAACCGTCTTTTTATTCCGCCGCCGCGTCAGCCAGATCGCCACCAGCGAGCCTTCGAACAACAGGCAGAGCGGAATGGCGAGCAGCAACTGGCTGACCGCGTCGGGGGGCGTGAAAACCGCGCCGATGGCAAAGGCTGCGACAATCATATACCGGCGCGCGCCCTTTAACTGTTCATAGGTGACGATACCGCTGCGTTCGAGCAGCATGAGGAGGATCGGCATCTGAAAGGCGATGCCAAAGGCAAGGATAAACTGCATCACAAAGTCGAGGTAACTGCCCACGGCTGGCAAGGCTTCGCGCGCGACTCCGCCAACATCCCCCTGAAAACCCAACAGAAATTTAAGCGCAATCGGGATAGCAAAGAAATAGGACAGGCTGGCACCAAGGATGAACAGCACCGGCGATGCGATGAGGAATGGCAGAAAGGCCTGTTTCTCCTTCCCATATAGCCCGGGCGCAACAAACCGCCATATTTGGGTGGCGATGACCGGAAAGGCGATCATGACAGCGGCGAATAATGCCACCTTCATCTGGACGAAAAAGGCTTCGAACATCTGGGTGTAAATCACCCTGCTCTGCCCCGCGCGCAGCAGAGGTTTCACCAACACCGCGAAAATCTGATCGGCAAAATAGAGCCCGACGAAAAAGGCAATCAACAATGCCGCCATCGCCCATAGCAAACGACGGCGCAGTTCGATGAGATGGTCGAGCAAGGGCGCGCGCGTCGCCTCTATCGCCGCCGCATCAGCGGCTTTGGCTGATTCTTTCGTCGCGGCATCAACGCCGACCTGTTCGGTCACGCTCATGGTTTTTCCGGCACGATGGGTGCCGGTGCAGCAGATGGCATGGGCGGCCCCGCAACATCGCCGGATGCGCCAACTGCGCCAGCATTCGCCGCGCCGTCGAGCGGCAGCATCGCGGCGGGTTCGCCCCCCGGCCCCAGCGCATTGGGCGGCAGGACGGGCGCGTTCAAATCGGGAAAGCTGCGCATGATTTCTTCATTATGCGCGCGCCATTTTTTCTCCATATCCTCCAATTCCGCTTCGCGCATCATTGTGTCGATGCCGGTGCGGAAATGGCGCGCCATACCGCGCGCACGGCCGACCCATTTACCAACGAAGCGCAATGCTTTGGGCAAATCCTTGGGGCCGATGACCACCAAAGCGACCATCGCCAACAGCAATAATTCCGTCGGCGCAACATCAAACATGGCGTATTCCCGCGTCGCCTTTATTGCTTATCGCGGCTCGCTTTCGCGACTTTCGCTGGCAATCGGCGCATCGCTCGCCGCGCGCCCTTCGATACGGGTTGGCGGCGGGCTGGCCGGGGCATCCTCATCGGTCATGCCCTTTTTGAATTCCTTGATGCCCTTGGCCACGTCACCCATCATATTTGAAAAGCGGCCGCCGCCGAACAACAGCAACACGACAACGCCCAGCAGCAATATGTGCCAGAAGCTCAATCCCATCATGGTTCAAATCCTTCATCCATCTGCCGCCCATGTAGGCGCGATGGGGGCATAATTCCAGCGGTCAAACAGATTTCATCCATCCGCCGCATCATCGCCGCCATCAAAGTGGAAACCGTCCATCGCGGCATCGACGGGGTCGAGCAGCCCCGCCGCACGCAAATCCTCAATCCCCGGCAAATCCTTGCGGCTTTCCAGCCCGAAATGGGTCAGAAACTCGCCCGTGCTCCTGTATAATAATGGCCGCCCCGGCACTTCGCGCCGCCCGGCGGGGCGCACCCAACCCGCCTCCATCAACACATCCAGCGTGCCCTTGGCGGTCTGCACGCCGCGAATCGCCTCTATCTCCGCGCGGCTGACCGGTTCGTGATAGGCGATGATGGCCAGTGTCTCGATCGCCGCGCGCGACAATTTTCGCGGCTCCTCCCGCTCACGGCGCAGCAAATGGGCAAGGTCGCTCGCGGTTTGAAAATGCCATCGGCCGCCCCGCTCAACAAGGTGGATGCCGCCAGCGGCATGGCGCGCCGCGATGCCATGGAGCGCGCCTGTCACATCCCCATCGCCGACAAATTGTGCAATCTGGGCAGGGGTCAGCGGCTCCACACTGGCGAAAACCGCCGCCTCCACCGCGCGCTCATAGTCGGCTATTGGTGCAAAATTCATGCCCGCGCCTTTAGATAGAGCGGGGCGAAGGCGGCTTCTTGGTTCAGTTCACAGCGCCCCGTGCGCGCCAGTTCGAGCGCGGCGACAAAGGAGGAGGCAAGTGCAGATCGTCGCAAATCCCCCGAAAATTCGGGCGGCAGGAAAGAAATAAGGTCGCGCCAGTCAATCGCCAAACCCAGCATCGTCGACAGGCGCTGGAGCGCGGTATCAAGGCTTATCACCCGTCGCGCGGCAACGACATGGAGCGCGGGGGCGGTGCGCGCGCGCACCTTACCATAGGCCGCGATCAGTTCATAAAGGTCGGCGTCCCACAAGCGGCGGCGGATGGTGCACAACCCCTCTGGCGCGGGGCGGGCGAACACATCGCGCCCCAGCCGGTCGCGCGCCAGCAAACGCGCACCCGCATCGCGCATCGCGGCAAGCCGCTGCAACCGCAATTGCAGCCGCAGCGCCATTTCCTCCGGACTGGGGTCTTGTTCGATTTCTTTGGGCAGTAGCATCGCCGATTTAAGCAGCGCCAGCCATGCCGCCATCACCAGATAGTCAGCGGCCAGTTCGATGTTCGCGCCGCGCGCCTGTTCGACAAAGGCCAGATATTGTTCGACCAGTTCCAAAATGGAAATGGCCTTTAAGTCCACGCGCTGGTTACGCGCCAGGGTGAGCAGCAGGTCAAGCGGCCCTTCCCAGCCGGCAATGTCGATTTGCAGCCGTTCGGCAGGCGCATTGCCACCGGTCTGCCAATCGTCAAAGACCGCTGCTTCGTCCATCAGGCGATTTCCAACAGCGTATCACGCGTGGCGGCCAGCGCCGCCATGTCGTCATCACCAACGACCATAGCATCGCCCGCCGTCACCGCCGCCAGCCGCGCCATCTGTATCGAATCCATCCCCATGGGCATGGCGTCGCAGATATCGCGCATTTGCGCAATGTCGCCGGTGCAGTGGAGCGCGACGTCGCACCCCGCCGCGATGACCGCGCGCGCGCGCGCCGCCATGTCACCCAAAGCCGCCAGCCCCGCCATTTCAATCGCATCGCTCATCAACAGGCCATCAAAGCCGATATTGCGGCGAATTACCTGCGAAATGACGCAGGCGGAGGCGGAGGCGGGCAGCGCGCCATCCCACGCGGGATAGAGGATATGCGCGACCATCGCCGCCCGGGCACTGCCCGCCAGCACGGCAAAGGGGGCGATATCGCGCGCCAATGCCGCCACATCGGCATCAATAACCGGCAGCGCCACATGGCTGTCATGCGCCGCGCGCCCCTGCCCCGGCGCATGTTTGAGGATCGCAGCAACACCATATTCGGCCATAGCCTGCATCAGCGCGCGGCCAAGCGCGGCGACCGCCATCGGGTCATCCCCCAGACATCGGCTGGCGAGCACATCATGCGTTGCGGGATAGCATAGGTCGAGCACCGGCGCGGCATTGGCGTTGAAACCCAAATCGCGCAGCACCGCGCCGAGCAACCGACCATTGGCGCGCGCCGCAGCCAGCGCGCTGAGCGGCGCCCGGGCATAGAGCGCGGCAAAGGCGCTGGCCGGGGGAAAGGCCGGAAATGCCGGCGGTTTCAGCCGCGCAACCGCCCCGCCTTCCTGATCGATCAGGATGATCGGGCGGTGCGCCCCGCCAAGGGCGCGCAATTCGGCATTGAGCGCGCCAAGCTGCGCCGCGTCGATGATATTGCGGGCAAATAGGATATAGCCCGCCGGACGCACAGCCGTGAACAGCGCGCGTTCTGCCGCCAGCAATTCCGGCCCGGCAAGCCCGAAAATGACCGGGGTGACGGGCGCTGAGCCGTCCGGCGCTATTTTGCCCGCCCCTATCGTGCGACCAGACAATCTTCGCCCGCCGCGCTCAACCGTGCGCACAGGTTGCGCGCTGCGCTGTTCGACCCTGCGGCGGCTTGCAGGCGGTAAACCGTGCGACCACCCACCTCTGCCCGCGCGACGTTGCTGTTATAGGGGGCGAGCCATGCAAGACGGCGTTTCAGCGTGGCCCATGCCGCATTGGCCGCGCTTTCGCTGGCAAAGCTGCCCAATTGCACCATACCGCTGCCGCCTGTGGCTGGGCTTCCCGCAGCAGGCACGGCGGCTGTTGCACCGGCGCGCGTTGGCGTGGCAGCGGGGCGCCCTTCGACACTGCGGTTGGCAGCAACCGGCGGGGTTGCCCCGCGCGGCGCGGTGGCGGGCGCCGTGGCTGGCACAACTGGGCGATTCGCAGCAGGGGCGACGGGGGCTTGGGGCGCGGCGTTGGTGTCAATCCGCCCGGCCGGGCGCACGCCCTCGGTCGCGGCAACGGCGGCATCGCCATCGCCATCAAAGCGGCCAGCCTCTGCGCGCGGGGGCACGCGATAATCCCCCTCCGGCGCGGGGATGAGTTCGGCGCGCGGGCGGCCGCCGACATTTTGCCACCACCACAGGCCGCCAACGACCAAGCCGATAGCCGCCAAACCAGCGAGCACGAGGCCGATCAGGCGGCCCATGGACACGCCATTGTCATCGCCATCCTCTATGGGTTCGAGCCAGGGGAGGCGCTCTTCCTCGTCAAAGCCAAGGGCCGATGTTTCGTTGTTGTTGTCGTTCATGGCGCACCCCCAAAGCTGTCAACCGACGCGCGTTCGCGACGATCAGCGCATTTCATCCACCGGCTCGACACCCATCAGGTGCAGGCCATTGCGCAATATCTGCCCGATTGCGCTGGTTAAGAAAAGCTTTGCCATTGTCTGTTCGGCATTTTCTGCCTGCACCACTCGGCGGCTTGGGTCATCATTGCCCAGATTATACCAGCCGTGGAATGCCGCTGCCAAGTCATTCAAATAAAAGGCGATACGGTGCGGTTCGCGCGCCGTAGCCGCCGATTCCACCATGCGCGGAAAGGTCGCGGCAATCCGCGCCAGGCCCAGATCGATTGTATCCAAATGGGACAGGTCAATCGCGCCATGGTCGCCAGCGGCATAATCCACCCCAGCCTCTGCCGCGCGGCGCGCCATCGATGCAGCGCGCGCATGGGCGTAATTGACATAGAAAACCGGATTATCCTTGGTCGCTTCGACCACCCGGGCAAAGTCGAAATCCATCTGCGCGTCGGCCTTGCGCGTCAGCATGGTGAAGCGCACCACATCCTTGCCCACTTCGCCCACCACATCGGCCAGCGTCACGAAATTGCCCGACCGTTTGGACATTTTGACGGGTTCCCCATCGCGCAGCAGGCGCACCATCTGCACCAGCTTGACGTCGAAACGGGTTTTCCCGCCGGTCAGCGCCGCGACCGCTGCCTTGATCCGCTTGACGGTTCCGGCATGATCCGCCCCCCAAATGTCGATGAGCGCGTCGGCACGTTTCGCCTTTTCATGGTGATAGGCAAGGTCGGCCCCGAAATATGTCCAGCTACCGTCGCTTTTCTTGATCGGCCTGTCCTGATCATCGCCAAATTGACTGGAACGGAACAGTGGCAGTTCAACCGGCTCCCAATCCTCGCTCACCTCCCCCTTGGGCGCGTCGAGCACGCCATCATAAACCAGATCATGCGCGCGCAACCAGCATTCGGCGGCGGTGGGCAGGCCATCTGCCTGAATTTCCGCTTCGGAAGTGAACAGGTCGTGGTGGATGCCGAGCAGCGCCAGATCAGCCCGGATGCGGTCGAGCATCGCGGCGACGGCACGGGTGCGGAACAATGCTAGCCACGCGCCTTCACCTTCGCCGACAAAGCGGTCACCAAATTCGGCGGCGAGCGCCGCGCCCACCGGCACCAGATAATCGCCGGGGTATAGGCCTTCGGGGATTTCCCCCACATCCATCCCCAGCGCCTCGCAATAGCGTAGATGCACCGAGCGGGCGAGAACATCGACCTGTCCGCCAGCGTCATTGACATAATATTCGCGCACCACGCGGTGCCCGCTATATTCGAGCATCTGGGCCAATGCATCGCCAACCACCGCGCCGCGACAATGGCCCATGTGCATCGGCCCTGTTGGGTTGGCGGAGACATATTCGACGTTGACGGTCATCCCGCCGCCCATATTGCTGCGGCCATAATCATCGCCCAGCGCCTGTATCTGGCGCAATTCGCCGCGCCACGCATCGTCGTTGAGGGTGAGGTTGATAAAGCCCGGCCCCGCAATATCGACGCGCGCCACCGCAGCCAGCGCGCCAAGTTCAGCGGCCAGCGCCTCTGCCAGCACGCGCGGCGGTTTTCCCGCGCCCTTGGTCAGCACCATCGCCGCGTTGGTCGCCATGTCGCCATGGCTGGCATCGCGCGGCGGTTCGAGCGTGATCGGCCCACGGTCAAGCCCGGCGGGTAACAGCCCGCTCGTTTCCAATGCATCGAGCGCCGCGTTCAGATGCGCGGCCATTTCGGCGTAAATCGTCATGAACTTTCCCTGCCGCGCCGCTGTGGCGCGGGTGGCGCTATCTTAACGCGTCACATTATATTGCAATTGTTCCTGGGTCAGCTGAAATCCGATCAGCAACTCATATGTCGCGCGGGTCACCGCCGCGCGCACGTCGGTTTCGGCCATCGGGTCAACCGCTGCATCCGCATCCCCCGCACGGCGCCGTCGGGTGATGCGTTCGCGAATATCGCTGGGCAGTTCGAGCGCGCTGCGATCGACATAGGCACCCGCCGTGCCGGTGGTGCTGGCGCGCGTCTGTCCGGCGGCAAAATTGATGCGCACAACGTTCACATCCTTGGCCACCACCGCACTGCCGCCTTGCAAAACGGTGGAAAAATAGGGGATTTCGACGGTGCGTGCCGCGCCAGCATCGCGCCGCGAAGCCTCCACATCAAAGCTGGCACCGACATAGACGCGTTCCTGCTGATCATTGCACTGGGTGCGCACATTGGTGATGTTGGCCACAACGTCGATGGCGCTGGCATCGCGGCTGGTTGCCGGGTCGAAAATCGTCACATCGCCGGTATAGGTGGGGATGCCGACGGCGGGGCACAGGCTGCGGCTGGCGGTGATGCCGACGCCGTTCGACACATCAATTTCATTGTCGCCCGCACAGCCGCTGAGCAACAGCGCGGCAGCAAGCGAAAGCGTGGCGGGGGCAATCATCGACGGGCGGGTGCGTGTCATGCAAAAATCCTGAATCCGGCCCCGGCGCGGGGCATGGCTTCCCTGCCCGCAAGCGCCATAAATTGCAAGCAAAGCTGCTTGCGCGCGGGGGGGCATGGGCATAGGGGCGGTGCGATGGACAAGATGATGGAAAATGTCAGGCCGCCGCTCACCCTGCTGGTTGCTGCACCGCGCGGTTTTTGTGCGGGTGTTGACCGGGCGGTGCGCATCGTTGAACTGGCGATCGAACAATATGGCGCGCCCGTCTATGTTCGCCACGAAATTGTCCACAATCGCTTTGTTGTTGACAATCTAAAGGCGCGTGGCGCGATTTTCGTCGAACATTTGCGCGAAGTGCCCGACGGTGTGCCGGTAGTATTTTCCGCGCACGGC
>CALFXW010000160.1 GCA_937957805.1 uncultured Sphingopyxis sp. | reverse complement strand
GGTGGCAGAGGGCAATCGTCAAACCATGCTCGGCGGCGGCTTGTGGGGGGTGCCCAGCTTTGCGGTGGCGAATGCGGGCGGCGACCAGTTTTTCTGGGGGCAGGACAGGCTTTGGGCGGTCGACGCTGCGCTGCGCAATCCGGCCTTGACGTAGCGTTATTTTGGGTGCAGCCAGCGCCACCATGACGAGCAACATCCTCCCCCTCCCCACCCGAAAAGCCCCTGAAAAGCCGATGGCTGACGGGCGGCGCGAACGATCCCGATCGAGCCGCAGCCGGATTATCGCCGCGATGCTCGAACTGGTTGCCAAGGGGGATTTTTCGCCGAGCGCGGCGCGCGTCGCGGATAAGGCGGGGGTCGGGCTGCGCACCGTTTTTCGCCATTTTGACGATATGGATTCGCTCCACCGCGAAATTTCCGAAACGATCGCCGCGCAGATCCAGCCAATTGTCACCCGCCCCTTTGTCGGCGCGACTTGGCGCGACCGGCTGATGGAACTCGCCGCGCGCCGCGCCGACTATTTCGAAGCGACGCTGCCGCACCGTATTTCCGCCAATTTGCGCCGTCACCAGTCGGCCTTTTTAATGGCGCAATATAACCGGCTGATCCGTTCTGAACGCCAAGCGGTGGAGGAGGTCTTGCCGCCCAGTGTACTTGCCAACCGCGTGCTGCTGGAGGGAGTGCATGTCGCGCTCAGTTTCCAATGCTGGCGGGTGCTGCGCCATGACCAACAGCTCCCCGCCAAGGATGCGGGCGCGGTGGTGCGCAACATGTTGCTGGCGCTTACCAACGCCCGCGTGACTGATGACGACGCGCCGATAATCTGAAATTTGGCAGCAATGCCCCTTGACCTCTACCCGCGAGCATATAGGTTGCGATGCGAAACGGGAAAACAGAGGAGTATCTCCCCATGTTCAGCCATATCATGGTCGGTGCCAGCGACATTGCCGCTGCCAAGGCCTTTTACGACGCAACTTTTGCCGCAATGGGCGGCAAGCCGGGCATTCAGGATGACAAGGGTCGCTTGATTTATGCGCATGGCGGCGGTCTGTTCCTGGTCACCCCGCCGATTGACGGTAATCCGGCAACCGGGGGCAATGGCAGCACCATCGGCTTTGCGATGACGCCGGAACAGGCCGACGCATGGCATGCAGCGGGCGTTGCCAATGGTGGCAAGGCGATCGAAGACCCGCCGGGTGTGCGCGAAGGCGGCTTTGGTAAACTCTACCTCGCCTATCTGCGTGATCCGTCGGGTAACAAACTGTGCGCGCTGCACCGGCTGGCGTAAACAGCCGCGCGATGGCGAACGAAATTCGCATACCCCGCGAATTTTGACGCTGTTCGAGCCTACTCCTCCACCCGGCCACCCACGGGATCGTATCATTTGGGTGGCCGGGTGGGGGAGCGGGCCGGAACAGCACCCGAAGCGACAGTTTCGGATAAAAAAAGGCCCCGTTCGCACGGGGCCTTTTTTGTTGGGCTTTGCGGTAAAGCTTAGCCTTTTTTGAGCGTCAGGCCGCCAAAACGCTTGTTGAACTTCGCCACCTGACCACCGGCGTCGAGCAGGCGGCCATGGCCACCGGTCCATGCCGGGTGCGCCGTCGGGTCGATGTCGAGTTGCAGCGTGTCGCCTTCCTTGCCCCAAGTGGAACGGGTTTCAAAAACGGTGCCGTCGGTCATCTGCACCTTGATGCGATGATAGTCGGGGTGAATATCGGCCTTCATTTCAATCTCCATATCGATGGCTGGTTACCGACCAGCCGTCACATATCACGCAAATAGCCGCGCTCGGGCGCAGCCACTAGCCGTCGAGCGACCATTTGGCAAGCATGTGCGTCATGCGTCCTGGCCCTATGCGGGGGCGTCGGCAATCATCGCCGTAAAGCTGCATTCGGCGGCCAGCGTCCCGTCGTCGAACAGCGCGCGCCCCTCAAACCGGCAAATCGCCCGCTTGGCCTGCACAATGTCGGCGTGGAGGTGGAGCAGGCAACCCGGCTCCACCGGCTTGCGGAACTTTGCCCCGTCAATAGCCATGAAATAAACCAGCTTGCCCGCATCCGCCAAACCCATGGATTCGATGGCAAGCACGCCCGCTGCCTGCGCCAGCGCCTCCACAATCAGGACACCGGGCATGATTGGACGGCCGGGGAAATGCCCCTGAAAAAATGGTTCATTCATCGAAACCGCTTTGATCGCATGGATGCTTTTGTCGGGGACAAAGTCCACCACGCGATCAACGAGCAGCATCGGGTAACGATGCGGCAACAGAGCCAAAACCCGCCTGATGTCAAATCCGGGCCGTGTTGCCGTATCGCTCATCCTCCGTGCTCCGATTAGCGCGAATCGGGGGTCGCAGCCGGGGTGGTCGGCGCGGCAGGGGTTGCCGCAGCAGCCGCTGCGCGCGCCAGATCACCGGGGCGATAGCCTGCCGGCGGGACAATCTGCACCGAGGGGATCAGCCGGTTCAATTCACCGGTCACCGCGCTCGTCACGTCGAGCGTTTCGGCGCGATAGGCAACCGCATCATCCACCAGCACCATGTCGAGGCTGCGCGCGGTTGCAGTGGCCAGCAAGGCTTCGCGCAAACGCATCGCAATTTGTTCGCGGGCATAGGCAACCGCCAGTTGATACGGTTGTGCCAGCTGCTCCAGCTCCGCCTGTGCCGCCTGTGCCCGCGCGCTGTAATTCTGCACGGCCGTATTATAGGCAGCGTCGTTGCGCGGGGTGCGCGCCGCTTCGGTCTGTGCGGCGGTCAGCAACGGCTGCAATTCAGCGTTGAGCGCGGTCGCACGCGCATCACGCGCCGCAATCTGCGCGGCATAGGTGGTGCGGATCTGGGTCACCGCATTTTGCATCGCCGCCGAAGCGTTGATCGCACCATCGGCATTGAACACACCATAGCGGGTGGCTGCAGCCGCCGCGCCACGCGATTGCGCTGCTGCCGGGGTGACCGGCAATGCTGCAAGACCAGTGGCGGCAAGGGCGATGGCCGATGCCTTCATCAAGATATTTTTCATCAGAATTGGGTTCCTACATTGAATGTGAACAATTTCGTATCATCCCCGGGCTGCTTTAACAGAGCCTTGGCTATATCAATCCTGAACGGACCGAAGGGTGATTTCCAGTTGAAGCCAAAGCCGACGGACAATCGCGGCTTCCACGTATCGCCGAAGAACTGCTCATTGAAGGGAGCAAAGGGCGTCGAAGTCGTGGGGCAAACGGTGTATTGATTGGTTGCCGAAGGCGGAGAAGTCGGCGTCTGCAATGTCGCAAACGTCGTAACGCCTGTCGTCGAATTGCGGCATTGGAACTTGATCCGGTTGTCAGAGGGATCTGTGAAATTCGTCAATGTCGTCAGGTTGGGACGACGTAC
>CALFXW010000159.1 GCA_937957805.1 uncultured Sphingopyxis sp. | reverse complement strand
ATCCGGCCCATAGCGCGTGCTTGCATAGCGCACGCCCCAGAAAAGCGCATATTCGCCGCGTTCGTGCCAGCGGTCACCGCCGCCCAGCAAAGTCGAACGCGCGCCTTCGCCGTCATTGCCCAGCGGGCTGTAGTTGATGGCAAGGCTGTTCATCACCCGGCTGGAACGGACATCGCCCGAAACATTGAGCACCGGCCCGCCGATCGGCCCCGGTGTGCCGAAAACCGCGCCCGTCACTTCGTCATAGGCAAATTCGAGCTTGTCGAGCACCGCCCAGCGGCTCGATGCCGGACGATAGGCGAGGCTGAGTTCACCCTGCGCGGTTTCGCTGGCAACGCCGGTTTCGCTCTTTGCGCGCGTCCAGCTGCCGAGGCCGCCGAGCGCTACGCCATCGCCGATGCGACGGATCGCGCCCAATGTTACCCCGCGCCGGTCGGCAACTTCGCCGTCGCGCCATTCGCCGCGCAATGCCAGCGACCAATCGTCGGTGCGATATGTCGCGCCGGTGGAGATAGCGAGGAAATCCTCCACTATCGTGCCCATGCCGTCGAGCATGCCGCCCGAAGCCACCGGATGTGCCGGGTTTAATATATCGATGAAGCGCACCCCGCCCAGCGTGCGCTGGCCGTCAATGCTCATATCCACCGAGATTTTGTCCGAAATTTGCAGCGATTGCGACAGGCCATAAGCGGCAAAGCTGCGCGGCCCATATTCGCCCAGATTTTGCGACGCACCGGCCAGGTTGATGCGCCCGCCCGCCCATGGCGTCACGTCAAAGCCGATGCGGCCCGTGCGGGTTTTTATGCTAGACCCATCGGCCAGTTCATAGCTGCCGATCAATGCCACCCCGTCAATCAATGCAACCCGCGCCGAAACGCTGTGGCGTGCCGGGAAATCGACCGAAGCATCATCCCCGCCCAGCGCAAATTCGCTCTGCGCCGACAATTCCAGCTTTTGCCCGAACAGCCGCTGCGATGCACCCAGTTGGATGAGGTTGCTGTTGTTGCGGCTGCCGTCGGACAGGCGGTCGTCGGCATGGGTGATGCCGGCACGTAGGCTGGTGTCGAGCGAGCGCCATTCGCCGAGCAGGCGTGCCGCGCGGCGGCGTGCACCAGTCAGCATATAGTCTTCCTGCCATGCGGAGGCGAGCAGCGACATGTCGCGGGCAAAGCGCCAGGTGGCATCGAACCCGATACGGCGGCTGCTGTCGCCCGATGCCGACAATTGACCGACCCCAAAGCCAGATTCGCGTTCGCGGGCATAGGCGAGCAGGTCGATGTCGGCCGAATGATGCTCTACCTCCACCAACCAGCCGTGCGGGGTGCCGCTGCCGGGGCGATCGTCATTGCTCAGCGCAAATTCGGCGCGAATTTCGGTGTTCTCGCTGGGGCGCAGGCGCACATCCACCCCGCCCAGATTGTTGGTGACGCTGTCGGTTTCATCATGGATGAAGCTTGCGCCGACGCGCACCGAACCGCTGTCATTGGTCCATGCCGCGCGGCCACCGGCGTTCAGCACGCGCGCACCAACGCCGTTCACTTCATAATCGGCGACAATGAAGCGCGGGTTCATGTCACTATCGCGGCTGAGGATCGGTTGACGGAAGCGTAGCGTGCCGGCGAAATAGTCGATGTCATAATCGATGTGACGGGTCAGCACTTCGCTCGACAAGACAATGTCGCTGCGCAACCGGTCACGCACTTCGATGGTGATGCGTTCGCTGTTCGCCAAAATGTCGCGGGTGCGCAGTTGATAGGGGCCGGACAGACCATTGCCCTGAAACTCTTCGCGGCTATGGCGGTATGGCGTGTCGGCGACAAAGGCGGTGAGCGCCAGATTGCCATCATTATATTCGGCGCGGCCCCCGTTCAGCGCGCGCTGATAGCGTGCCAGCACCGTGTCGTTGAGGCCGGTTTCGAAATCACCGAACAGCGCGTGGAATTGCGGCCGTTCGAGGCGGACATAGAGGTTGCGCACGCTGGCCGCATCGAACCCATTGTCGCTGCGGTCGGCAAAGATGGTGTAATAAGCGCGCGGGTCAATCACCCCGCCAAAGCGGCTGTCATCGCGTTCGCGGTCGCTGTCATAGCTGAGCGTCATCAGCCATTGGCCAAGGATACGCCCCTTGGCATAAAGCGCGATGCGACCGTCCACATTGTCGCCGGGCAGATCCTCCGCCACGCTTTCCATATGCGCGTCGAGCGTGTTGTACCCCAGCGTGCCTGCGGCAAAGCCGACAATCGTCCACGGGCGGTCGCCCGGGTTCAGCCATACGTCGAGCGTCTGGTCGCGCGTCACCTGATCATTGCGGAATGTAAAGTTCAGCCGCGCGGTGCCCGACGTCGATGTCGGTTGCAGTTCGATATAGGCAATCCCATCATCGCCCGCGACGCGCCAGTTGGTTGGGCGGCTTTCGAGGCCCGACAATTGGCGTTCCTGTTCGGCATCCGCCTCTATCGCCGCGCGGTGCGGCGCATCGACCGAAAAATCACCAACAACACCCTGGCGCACCGGGCGGCCATAACGGTCGGTCAGGCGCACGGCGATGACCGGGCGATGCAGACCATCGGCGATGAGCAGGCTGGCCTGGGGCAGAATGGTGGCGCGCATTGCGCCGCCCGACAGCGCGACATGGCGTTCGAGGCGGGCAGCCTCACTGCCATCGGCATTGACGACGCGCGCAACAAATAGATTATCGCCATCGCGCAGTGCGACACCGCGCCAGACGCTGATGCGGAAACTGCCGTCGGGCGATGCGCTGGCACCGTCATAATTTAACGGATCAACGGCATTGCCATTCAGCATCAGTTGGACGTTTTGTCCGCTAAGATGCTGGATCGCGATACGGATCGCCGGGGTGCGCGGATTATGATTTTCGTCGGGGAAAACCCACGAAATCCCGGCGCTTCGTCCGGCAAAAAAGTCGGTATCGCCGCCCGCTGCATGGACATCGCTGGCGACGTCTGGGCGCGGCGGCGGGGCGAGGGCAGGGGTGGCCGCCATCGGCGCGTCGGCAGGCGCTTCGGGGGAGGTTATGGCAACCGCGTGGAAATCTGCGCGGATCAACTGGCCGCCGCGACCCTCTGCAAATCGGGAAAGCGGGTTGCCCGCGCTTTCGACATTGCGGGCGCAATCAACCGGCACCTGACCGGCGGGCAGGGTGGTCGGGTCCATCTGAACTACATGGGTGCCAGGCTGCACCCCTTCGAAATGGTAACGGCCATCGGGGTCGGTGACGGCAAAACGCCCATCCTCCATCATCACGCGCACGCCGCCGATGCCGCTGGCATCATTGGGGTTGGCCGCGCAACCGCCGGTTGTGATACGACCGATAATTGTCAGCCGTTCGCCCAAAATATCACGCCTAATCCGGACATTAGCATCAGACGTATTGGAAATGGTGCCCCGCGAATCGCGCGCACTGGCGACGTTCAGCGCGTCCCCTGGTGCTGCATCCGGGCGCACTTCAGCCAGATAGGTCACCAGCGCCTCTGCCGAAGGGGCAAGGCTGGGCAGATTCAGTGTAAAGCTGCGCCCATCGGCAGCGACAATGGCAGCGATGGATGCGCCGTTGAAGC
>CALFXW010000158.1 GCA_937957805.1 uncultured Sphingopyxis sp. | reverse complement strand
TCTTCCATGGATAGGGCCCGGCTGATTATTCAGCCTTCCCCATGCATGGGTCATGGTTAAAATCGAGTTAGGACGGGGTTTTGGCTATGCCCTTGGCAGGACAGCACCGACAACAATTTCGCCATCTGCGGGCCGGGAAAGCATGATCGCCCCGCCGCTCTGCGCAGCGATCCGGTGCGCCAGCGCGACCGTTATCGTCTTGGGGCTGGGCTCCACAGGTGCGATTGCAAAGGCCGCTACCAGCACCTCGTCGATGATAACGCGCGGCCCCGCACCGCGCAGCGCCAGTTCAACCCCCTCCCCGCGCCGTTCGACCGCGATGCTGATCGTCCCGCCACGCAGCAATGCCTCCACTATTGTCATGCCGAGGAGGAGGAGGAGGCGCGCCGCGCCCTTGGGCAGCGCATCGCGCGGGGACATCCATTCGATGCTGGTGTCCCGCCCCGTCGGCACAAGGCCGCGCAAGGCTTCATCGATGTCGTCGGGGGATAGGCTATCGCCATATCCACCCGCCGAGCCAAAGGCCATGCGAAAAAATTTGAGCTTATTGATCGCACTTGCCGCCGATGCATTGAGCAGCGCAACGACATTTTCGCGCATGTCGGGGTCATTTTCATCGGCGAGCAATTCCAGCCCGTTGCCGAAACTGCCAACCGGGCTCAATAAATCATGGCAGAGCCGCGAAACCAGCATGCTCGCAAAATCGACGCTGTGGTCGGCCATCGCCACCCCCATTTTGATCAAACCCGCTTGGCGCGATAGGGGGCGTCGACGAAGCTGGCAAGCCACCCCCCTTGAACCGCGCCTGCGCCCACCCATGTTGGTGCGACGATGGGGGATAACAATATAATCACCGTTTCTATCGACGATAGTCAGCGCGGCCAGCGCTTTGACCGCGCGTTGACCGACGCGGCGGGCGATTTATCGCGCGAACGGGTAAAGGCGCTGATGGCCAGCGGTGCCATTCGCCGCGAAGATGGTTTGGCGCTGCCCAATGCCTCGGCAAAGGTCGAAGCGGCGATGACACTAACCATCACCCTGCCCCTGCCTGTCGATGCCGCCGCGCGGCCACAGGCTATCGCGCTCGATATATATTATGAAGATGACGCGCTGATCGTCGTTAACAAGCAGGCGGGGCTTGTCGTGCATCCGGCCAATGGCCATGGCGACGGCACGTTGGTCAACGCATTGCTCCACCATTGTGCGGGGCAGTTATCGGGCATCGGCGGGGTTGCGCGTCCCGGCATCGTCCACCGCATCGACAAGGATACAACAGGGCTCATCGTTGTAGCAAAAAATGACGCCGCACACATCGGCCTCGCGCGGCAATTTGCCGACCATAGTATCGAACGGACGTACCACGCGATTGTGGCAGGCGTCCCCGTGCCGCCCGCCGGTCGCATCGAAACATGGCTCGCCCGGTCACCGCAAAATCGCCAGAAAATTGCGGTCGCACCAGCGGGCAGCGGCAAATTGGCAATCACCCATTTTCGAATGCTTCAGCGCCTCGACCGGGCGGCATTGGTCGAGTGCCGGCTGGAGACGGGGCGCACCCACCAGGTGCGCGTCCATATGGCGCATCGCGGCCACCCGCTGCTCGGCGACCCATTTTATGGGCGGCAAGGGCCACATAGCGCGCGCCTCAGGCAGATGGGCTTTCACCGTCAAGCATTGCATGCAATCCATTTGGGGTTTATTCACCCGATTAGCGGCAAAAAACTTGCTTTTGACAGTGCTTGCCCCGACGATATGCAGCGATTATTCACCTCTCTGGCGCTATAACGCCCCCTCCCCCAATAAAGGATATGGACCGCATCATGCCAAAGGGCAGCCCCAACACAGGCAATGTTCCAAAGGTGATGCCCGCGCTCGGTGGGGAGGCGGGGCTTAACCGCTATCTGGCCGAAATCCGCAAATTCCCCCTCCTGACGCCGGAGGAGGAATATATGCTCGCCAAACGCTATCAGGAACATCAGGATCAAGACGCCGCCGCCGCGTTGGTCACATCGCACCTGCGCCTCGTCGCCAAAATTGCCATGGGCTATCGCGGCTATGGCTTGCCGGTCAGCGAACTGATTGCAGAGGGCAATATTGGCCTGATGCAGGGGGTGAAGAAATTTGACCCTGACCGGGGTTTCCGCCTCGCCACCTACGCCATGTGGTGGATTCGCGCATCGATGCAGGAATTTATTCTACGCAGCTGGAGCCTCGTCAAACTGGGCACCACCGCCGCGCAGAAAAAGCTGTTTTTCAACCTGCGACGGATGAAAAATAACCTCGCCGCATTTGAAGATGGCGACTTGCTGCCCGAACATGTCGAACGCATCGCCACCGATTTGTCGGTGAGTGAGGAGGATGTGATTTCGATGAACCGGCGCATGGCGCTGGGTGGCGATACCTCACTGAACGCGCCAATGCGCGAAGATGGCGATGCACAATGGCAGGATCTGCTCGAAGATGACGGCGCATTGCAGGATGATCGCATTGCCGATGCGGAGGAACGCCATGTACGCACCGCGCTCCTTGGGGAAGCGATGGCGCGCCTCAATGACCGCGAACGTGACATTCTGACGCAGCGCCGCCTGATTGATGAGCCAAAGACGCTCGAAGATCTCAGCATCATTTATGGTGTATCGCGCGAACGCATCCGCCAGATAGAGGTGCGCGCATTTGAAAAATTGCAAAAGGCAATTTTGATGATCGCTGGTGAGCGGCGATTGCTTCCAGCGCCCTGATGCGCCGCTTTTTTCGTTTCACCATCCTGTCGCTGCTCTGGTTCGTTGGGTTGTCGTTGGCCTGGGTGCTAATTTATGCGCTGGTGCCGCCGCCAACCACAATCACCATGCTCACCGACAGCCGTGGCGCGACGCGCGACTGGATGGCGCTGTCGGATATGGATCCCGACATGGCGCGCGCGGTGATAGCGGGCGAAGACGCTAAATTTTGCAGCCATCGCGGCTTTGATACAGAGGCGATGGGCGCTGCGCTGCTACGCTCCATGGCGGGCAACGGGCGCCTGCGCGGCGGTTCGACCATCAGCCAGCAGGTCGCCAAAAATGTCTTCCTCTGGCAGGGGAGCGGCGCCATCAGCCGCACCTTGCGCAAATTGCCCGAAGCATGGTTCACCATGTTGATAGAGGGCATTTGGGGCAAAAAACGCATCATGGAAGTCTATCTGAATGTCGCGGAAACCGGCATCGGTACCTATGGCGCCAACGCGGGCGCAATGCGTTATTTTCACCATGACGCGAGCCGCCTGACCCGACAGGAGGCAGCGCGCATCGCCGCTGTCCTGCCGCTGCCCAAGGAACGGCGCGCGGTGACGCCGCGCGGCTTTACCCGCCGCTATGGCAACAGCATATCCGCACGCATGCAGGTGGTGGAAAGCGACGGATTGGATAGTTGCCTGCGCTGACGCCTGAGCCAGAAGCGCAAAATAAAGGGCGTGGGGGTTGCCCCCCACGCCCTTCCTTGAATGCCATCCCAGCTTAGAAGCTAAAGCGCACCCCTACCCGGATGCCGTAGAGCGACACGCGGGTGGAAAGCGATTCATTGGGCGCCAACACGTTGGAATAACGATATTGGGTGCAGTTGGTGCCCGAAGTCGCGGCGCAGGTCACTTCGACCAAGGCAGCGGTGTAGGGGAAGCCGACCTGACGCAGCGAACCCCAGTCACTATCGATCAGGTTGAGGACATTTTCCACATCCGCAAACAAGGTGATGCGGCCTGAATCGAGCATCGGCACCGGTAATTCTTGGCTGAAATGAAGATCAACCTTGAAGAAGTCGGGCGAACGCTGCGAATTCTTGGGCACCACGCTGCCGCGATATTGCTCCAGCCCCAACGCTGTCACCAGCGTGTTGAAATTGGCCTGACTGGTCGGGGTGTCAAAGACAACGCGGCTGTCGGTCATTTCCGGAACATAGAGGAGTACGCGACCACCATTCCCTACCGTGCCATATGTCGCCAGACGTCCACTCGACCGGTCAAGCGCGGTAATCGAATATGGACGGCCAGTACGATATTCACCGAACAGGCTGAAGCGGGTTTCCAAATCGCCGAAAAATTCATGGCGATAATCGATATTGAATTTCCACTGATCGCGGATTTCATAGATCGACGTGCCATATGCGGCACGACCGGGGTCGAAGAAGGCATTATTGCTGTAGAGCGAACCCGCCGTCGCCGACGTCAGCGCATTTTCATCCTTAACATCCGACCGAGTATAGCTACCGTCCACCGACAGACCAAAGTCAAATTCATGCGCCAGACGCAGCGACCCGAAAATGCCCCGTCCACGACGACTGTTGGTCATCAGCAAATCCTGATTGGTGGATGCGACACCGCCAACCGGGCCGTACCGCGGGCGACCGTCGGGCAGCGTGCCAATCGGCACCGAACGAATATCGACCCAAGTATAACCCCGGATATTTTCATCATAGAGGATTTGCGCACCCAGCAGCCAATGGTCACCCAGCGGCCCCAGATCAGCGTCATAGTCGGCCTGCAAAGATGCCTTGAACTTACGGGCCACCTGCAAATTGGGGTCGATGGCATTGGTCGGCGCCGTTGCCAGCGAACCAATGTTGGTTGCCAGGAAATTCTGAACATCCGTGCTGATCGAATTGCCGGTGACATTGTTCAGCGCACTCGAACAAATCGCAGCCGCGTTTGGCGCTGTCACATCGCACCCTGCCATCGAGCTGTTGCGACGAATATCAACCTGATTGGTCAACAGCCCCGTGTTGGAAAAGCTGTTCGACAGGAAAACATCGGGCGTGCCGCCAGCAAAAATGCCCGCACCACCGCGCACAATCAGCCGATCTGTCGCCTGCCAGTTGAAGCCAAAGCGCGGCTGGAACACGCCCAGTCCCGTAAAGGTTTGGCGATTGGAAAAACCATAGCGCGCGAGGAAATTGGGGTTGAGCGGCGGGTAATTCTTGTTGTTATAAAGGTCATACCGTAGCCCCAAGGTCACCTGCAATGTGTCGGTAACCTGCCAATCATCCTGTACGCCGAACGTCCAATTTTGCGTGCTGAACGAAGCTGCGGCATCATTGGGATCAAGCGTGACGGCATTGCCATAACGCAGGCGATTGGCCCGACGCGCCTGGAAATCGGCGATCGAGTCAAAATATAGGTCGCCCAGCGAGCGCTGGAGGAACAGGTTGAAGGTGCGCACATCGGTGTACCCAGCGATGAAGCGGAAGCTGTGATCGCCCGTTTCCAGCCGCGCGGTGAGGTCAATCGACAGATTTTCGGTGTTGAGGTCGATCGACTGACGCGAAACGTCCGGACCGAAAAAGATGCGCGAACCCGCACAGCTCGTCCCGCTGCCAACAGACGTGGGGTCGAGGCAGACTTCGAACTGACCATATTCACGGCCACCAAAGGGCGTCTGGTCGCGGTTATAGTCACGGTAGCTTGCGCGCAATTCGGTCGAAAAATCATCCGACCATTGCGAATTGAGCTGGAAAACGCCCGAATTCACTTCTTCGGCCAATTCATAGCCGTTGGAAGCCAGCCCTAGCGCCGCCGGCGGCGTCACAAACACATTTTGCTGGAACTGTTGCGTCCCGACGTTGCGGATATAGGTAAAGGACGCGCGATGATCGTCGCTGATATTCCAGTCGAGCTTGGCGACATATTTTTCGTCGCTTTCATTCGCGTTCGACAATTGGCCAAGCGTGTCATAGCCATAAACGCTCTGCGCGATCGATGTGACATTATCGATATTCGCCTGCGTAATGCCCGGAACCTGACCACCAAAACCTGCGCCGACGCCATTATCGAAGGGCTGCGATTCTTCGGTGCGTTCGTAGGTGAATGCAAAGAACAACCGGTCACGGATGATCGGGCCGGACAAATGGCCGCCAAATTGCCGCGAACTAAAATCGAGTGCCAGATTGCGCCCGCGCGTCGTATCGCCGGTCAGGCTGTCGTCGGTGTAGCTGAAAAAGCCACGACCACGGAAACGGTTCCCGCCCGAACGCAGCACGACGTTGATCGCCCCACCCTGAAAATCGCCTTCCGAAACGTCATAGGGCGCCGTCTTGACCGAAAATTGTTCAATGGCATCGAACGGCACCGGCCCGCGCGATGTCGGCAGGCCGCCGTTGTTCAGACCGAAATCATCGCTGAACTGCACGCCGTCGACCGAAAAACGGTTGAGACGGCCATTGTTACCGGCAATTTCAATCGTCCGGCTGTTGGTCAGATCCATCGTCGCCAGCGGGTCGCGGCGCGCAAGGTCACGGATATCGCGGTTGATGGAGGCAACGCCTTCGATCTGCGCTGCACCGAGGGCGGTAATCGGGCCGTTGGAGGTTTCAATCGCCCCGCCGAGCGAAGATGCGGTGACGACGATGTCGCTGGTGCCCTGCAACGTCACCGGCAGGCGGAACGGCTGACCGGCCTGCAGGAAAAGGTCGGTAATCCGCGTCGGTTCAAAACCGGGCGCAGTAACCGAAACGACGAACGGGCCGCCCACGCGCAAGCCATTGGCCGCAAAACTGCCATCAGCACCCGTGGTTACCGTGCGCGTCGTGCCCGACGGCTGGTGGGTGATGGTTACCTCTGCCCCGGCGACAACGGCGCCATCGGCTTCGACCGTGCCGCGCACCGCCGATGTGGTTTCCTGCGCCGCGGCGGGCGTCGCAATCGCGGTAGCCAGCGTCAGTCCGGCAACGCTGGCGGCGAGATAATAACGAAGGTGCATCTGCAATCCCCTGATGATTTGCCTAGTTAGTTCAAATCGAAAGCGCCCCTCTTGCTCGGCACGCTCTCCCTATGTTGGGGGATGTCCGCGATTAGCCGCGCCGCGATGGCGGGCGATCGCATCCTCCCCCTGTTATGACGCCTGTCCCTGCCCACACAAAATGCCCAGCCAAGCAGCAGACGTCGTTATTGACATGCATGTAGCCTTAGTGAGCCACGCGCACGCCGTCACCTTGTGCATTGCGGCAAATTTGCATGCAGCATGTCAATGCAACAATAAAATGCTTATATTTCAATTATATGACATGGGTGCAAAAATGCCACAGGCAGCAAAAATCGCCGCCATTCCACCATCGGCCGTTAATGCTACGCCGCGTCGCCGGTTTCCAGACGCTGTGGTTCTGCAAAGACGCGAATCGGTTCCTTGCGCCCTTCGACAACATCACGGTCGATCACCACTTCGCTGACCCCGTCAAAGGTCGGCAGGTCGAACATGGTGTCGAGCAAAATCCCCTCGACAATTGAACGCAAGCCACGCGCGCCGGTTTTGCGCTGGATCGCCTTGCGCGCGATTGCCGACAGCGCATCGTCGGTGAAGTTGAGACCGACCTCTTCAAGTTCGAACAACTTACGATATTGTTTGACCAGCGCATTTTTGGGTTCGGCAAGGATTTTGACCAATGCCGCCTCATCCAGATCTTCCAGCGTCGCGATGACCGGCAGGCGGCCAACAAATTCGGGAATCAACCCGAATTTGAGCAGGTCTTCCGGCTCCACCTGACGCAGGGTTTCGCCCGTGCGCCGTTCGTCGGGCGCGGCAACATGCGCGCCAAAGCCGATGGATTTGCCCTGCAAACGATCGCCGATAATTTTTTCCAGCCCGGCAAAGGCACCGCCGCAAATGAACAGGATATTGGTCGTATCGACCTGCAAAAATTCCTGCTGCGGGTGTTTACGCCCACCCTGTGGCGGGACAGAGGCAACCGTCCCTTCCATCATTTTCAGCAGCGCTTGCTGCACCCCTTCACCCGACACATCGCGGGTTATTGACGGGTTTTCGGCCTTGCGGCTGATTTTATCAATTTCGTCGATATAAACGATGCCGCGCTGTGCCTTTTCGACATTATAATCCGCCGCTTGCAGCAATTTGAGGATGATGTTTTCGACATCTTCCCCGACATAGCCCGCTTCGGTCAGCGTCGTTGCATCGGCCATGGTAAAGGGCACGTCGAACGTGCGCGCCAGCGTCTGCGCGAGCAAGGTTTTGCCGCAACCGGTCGGCCCGACGAGCAGGATGTTGGACTTTGCCAGTTCCACATCATCGCCCTTGCCCGAATGGTTGAGCCGCTTGTAGTGATTGTGCACCGCGACCGACAGGACACGCTTGGCCGGGAATTGGCCGATAACATAATCATCGAGCACATCGCAGATTTCGCGCGGCGTCGGCACCCCGCCACCCTTGCGCGCGGGGCCGCTGCTCTTGGCTTCTTCGCGGATGATGTCGTTGCACAGTTCGACGCATTCATCGCAGATGAACACGGTTGGCCCGGCAATCAGCTTGCGCACTTCATGCTGCGATTTGCCGCAGAAACTGCAATAGAGCGTGCTCTTGCTATCCGAACCGCTAAGCTTGGTCATAATCTTCCATCATCAATGTGCCGTGACCGGCGCTGTGGCCCATGTTAGGGCACAAGCATCAATTTACAATGCACCTTTTGGGTGAATAAAGCGTGACGGCGCGCGTCAGCTTGTGCTCGGAGCTTCCTCGGTTGCTTGCGGACGCTTGTCGAACACCTGATCAACCAGACCGAAAGCCTTGGCTTCGTCGGCTTCCAGAAATGTGTCGCGATCCATCGCCTTTTCAACCGCAGCCAGTTCCTGCCCGGTATATTTGACGTAAAGATCGTTCATCCGCTTGCGAATGCGCAGGATTTCACGCGCCTGAATTTCGATATCGGACGCCATGCCGCGCGCACCGCCCGACGGTTGGTGCACCATGATCCGCGCGTTGGACAGGGCAACCCGCATCCCCGGCTCACCGGCGGCAAGCAGGAAACTGCCCATCGATGCCGCCTGCCCGATGCATACAGTGCCGACCCGCGGGCGGATATATTGCATCGTATCGTGGATCGCCATGCCCGCTGTCACCACCCCGCCGGGCGAATTAATATACATGAAAATATCGCGCGTCGGGTTTTCGGATTCGAGGAACAGCAATTGTGCAACGATGAGGGAGGCCATCTGATCCTCCACCTCGCCCGTCACAAAGACGATGCGTTCACGCAGCAATCGCGAAAAAATGTCAAAGCTGCGTTCCCCGCGGCTCGACTGTTCGATAACGATGGGAACGAGCGCATTGCGGATCGGCGCGGCGAAATCGCCATGGTCAAAGGGGTTCATGGAAGAAAAAATGCTCCTGTTTCTATCGGCCTATATCTGGCCTTGGCGCAAAAGGTTCAAGCCCCCCTGGCGGGCAGATCGACATAAATGCGGCCAGGCACCATTGCTGCTGATGTCCACCCCCGCTAAGCCGCAAATATAACCAAATGCAAAATGGCACAGGCAGCTATGCAGCTTCCGGCCGGTTCGTGGAGTAAAATATGAATTTGACCCCCATTTTGGCCGACGATGGTGATGAAGGGGCATTGCCCCAATCGATGATTGCCAAATTCCTCGAAGCGCGCACGATTTTGATTTTTGGTGGCATCGACCAGAAATTGGCCGAACGGGTCAGCGCGCAGATGCTCTACCTCGACCATCTTTCCGATGCGCCGATCAAAATCATCCTCAATTCGCCCGGCGGCCATGTCGAATCGGGCGATACAATCCACGACCTGATTTCCTATGTCCGATCCCCCGTTGCTGTGATCGGCACCGGCTGGGTGGCGAGCGCGGGAACGCATATTTTCCTCGGCGCGGCCAAGGAACGGCGCTTTTGCTTGCCCAATACCCGGTTCCTTATCCACCAGCCGTCGGGCGGCGCGGGCGGGCGGGCCAGCGACATTGAAATTCAGGCGCATGAAATCGTCAAAATGCGCGAACGGCTGGCACAGGTCATTTCCAAGGCGACCGGTCAGGACGTTGAACGTGTGCGCCAGGACATCGACCGCGACTATTGGATGACCACCGATGAAGCCAAGGCATATGGCATTTTGGGCAAGGTGATTTCCAAGGCCAGCGAAGTAAAATTCTGAGGTTTCGATTGGACAAAAAAGGGGCGGCTCCGGATAGGAGCCGCCCCGTTTTTATAGGCTAACCGGGTCGATTAGGCCTTTTTGGCAGGTGCCTTTTTCGCCGCAGACTTTTTCGGCGCGGCTTCCTTGGCGGGCTTCTCAGCCTTCGCCGGCTTTTCAGCCTTTTCCACTTTGGGCTTGGCGGCCTTTTTGGGCTTTGCCTTGGCGGTATCGCCATGGTCATGCCCACAGCCCGGGCCATGGACATGGCCGTCATCTTCATCCGCTTCAATCGCGGCTTCCAATTCGGCGCGGGTTACGGCGCGGTCGGATATTTCGGCCTTGTCGAACAGGAAATCAACCACCTTATCCTCAAACAAGGGAGCACGAAGCTGGGCAGCGGCGAGCGCATCTTGCGAAATATATTCCATGAACCGCTGGCGATCCTCCGGGCGATATTGCTGCGCGGCTTGCGCGGCAATCCGGCTCATTTCCTGCTGAGTCACAGCCACGCCATTGGCCTGCCCAATTTCAGAGAGGAGGAGGCCGAGGCGAACGCGACGCACCGCAATCGCCCGATAATCTTCCTTGTCCGTTTCCAGTTCGGCGCGCGCGGCTTCGGGGTCCGCTTCATGTCCTGCTTCATGTTCAAGCTGCTGCCATATCTGGTTAAATTCTGCTTCCACCATCGTCGGCGGCACTTCAAAATCATGGGCAGCGGCCAGCTGATCGAGCAGGCGGCGCTTCATATGGGTGCGCGTCAGGCCGTTTAATTCCTGTTCGACCTGCCCCTTCATGATTTCGCGCAGCTGGTCGATGCCGGTCAGGCCAAATTGCTTGGCGAGTTCATCATCCATCTTGGTTTCGGCGGGGCGTTTCACCGCCTTTACCGTCACCGCAAATTCCGCGTCCTTGGACTGGAGGTTGGCGGCAGGATAATCGGCAGGGAAGGTCACTTTGACGGTGCGCGCATCGCCCGCCTTTGCCCCAATCAGCTGATCCTCAAAACCGGGGATCAGCATGCCCGATCCGATTTCGACCGCCATATCCTCACCCGTGCCGCCGTCAAAGGCGACGCCATCAACGCTGCCGGCAAAATCGACCATCAACTGGTCGCCAGCAACCGCCTTGTGGCTCTTGGGTGCATCTTCAAAACGCTTGGCACCGGCGGCAAGCCGCTCAATCTGCGCTTCGACCGCTGCATCATCCGCCTCAACCGTCAGCCGTTCGAGTTTCAGATTGTCGAGGCTGGGCAGGTCGAAAACCGGCAAGATTTCGAGCGCGACGGCGACTTCGGCATCCTTGCCAGCCGCATAACCGTCGGCCAGCCGCACGTCAGGCGCAATCGCGGGGCGCAATTTTTCTTTGCGCATCAGGCCTTCAACGCCTTCTTGCACCACTTTTTGCAGCGCGTCGCTGGCCAGCGCCTCCCCGTGCATTTTGCGGATCAGATTGGCCGGCACTTTGCCGGGGCGGAAACCGGGCATACGCACGGTGGGCGCAATCCCCTTTACCTCAACGTCGATGCGCGCGTCGATTTCCTTGGCGCTGATCGTCAAGCTATAGGCGCGCTTCAAACCTTCATTGAGCGTTTCAACATGCTTCATGGCAAATTTCAGCCTTCTTTCTCACAAAATCCAACGCCAAAGGCAGTCGGCCCCTAGCAAATTCGAACTTTCAAGACGCCACGACGATGGTCGGTGGACTGGTGCGGGCGAAGGGACTCGAACCCCCACATCTTGCGATACTGGTACCTAAAACCAGCGCGTCTACCAATTCCGCCACGCCCGCCCAAAACTCCACGGACCATGGGCCGCGCCTTTAGCGCGCCCCTATAGCAGCGCGCCGCGCAAGGGCAAGGGGCGACCGATGCTTACCGCTAGCCCAGTCGGGCTTTGAGCACGTCATTGACCAATTTGGGGTTGGCCTTGCCCTGCATCGCCTTCATCGTCTGGCCCACGAAGAAGCCGAGGAGCGCCGTCTTGCCCGCGCGGTAGTTGGCGACCGCGTCGGCGTGCGTGGTCATCGCCGCGCACGACGTGATGCTGCCGTTTGTGCTCGCTCTCCTCATTGCGTATCTCCTCACTCCGCTCGTTGCGTGGGTGGAGAAAAAACGGGTACCGCGGGGAGCGGCCATCGTTCTCGTTTATGTCGTGGTGCTCGGCGCCATGTCACTCTTTGTGCGCGCGACTGCGCCGCGCGTTGGGCAAGAGCTTGGTGGCCTTCGGCACGAG
>CALFXW010000157.1 GCA_937957805.1 uncultured Sphingopyxis sp. | reverse complement strand
CTCATCCCGGCCATCCATGCGCTGCGCGTCGGCATTTCGACCGATGACAACGCCCATTATGGCCCGGTGGTCACCGCGCAGCACAAGGCCAAGGTCGAAGGGTGGATCGCCAAATGCGCCGCAGAGGGGGCCGAACTGGTCATCGACGGGCGCGGATTTACCCTGCAGGGCCATGAAAAGGGCTTTTTCGTCGGCCCGACTTTGTTCGACCATGTCACCCCCGACATGGAAAGCTATAGAGAGGAAATTTTCGGCCCCGTGCTCCAGATGGTGCGCGCAAATAGTTTTGAGGAGGCACTCACCCTCCCCAGCGCGCACCAATATGGCAATGGCGTCGCCATCTTTACCCGTAACGGCCATGCGGCGCGCGAATTTGCCGCACGCGTCAATGTCGGCATGGTCGGCATCAACGTGCCGATCCCTGTCCCCGTCGCCTATCACACATTTGGCGGCTGGAAACGCAGCGCATATGGCGACACCAACCAGCATGGCATGGAAGGGGTGAAGTTCTGGACCAAGGTAAAGACCGTCACCGCCCGCTGGCCCGATGGCGCACCCGACGGCGGCAATGCCTTTGTCATCCCCACCATGGGTTGATCGGGCGGGCGCGATGGCACGGCAAACATATAGTTCGGCATCCCCTTTTGAGCCGATATATGGCTATAGCCGGGCGGTGCGGGTCGGCAGCCATATCCATGTCGCAGGGACAGCGCCGGTCGAACCGGACGGAACATCGACCATGGGTGATGCAGGGGTGCAAGCCGCCCGTTGCCTCGCCATCATTGCCGATGCGTTGGCCGTGCTGGGTGCCAGCCCCGCCGATGTCGTGCGCACGCGGATGTATATAACCGATGCAGCTTACGCCGATGCGGTGGGCCGCGCGCATGGCGCGATGTTCGGCGACATTCGCCCCGCATCGACGATGCTGGTTGTCCCCGCGCTGATCCGCCCCGAATGGATGGTGGAAATCGAAGCCGATGCAATAGTGGAAAATGCAACATGACCGACCAGTTTCAACTGACCGACGACCAGCTTGCCATTCAGGATATGGCGCGCAAATTCACCGCAGACCGCATCACCCCCTTTGCCGCGCAATGGGACGAAGAAAGCCATTATCCGGTCGATGTCTGGAAGGCGGCGGGCGAATTGGGCTTTGGCGCCATTTATGTGGCCGAGGAATCGGGCGGTATCGGCCTTGGCAGGCTCGAAGCCGCGCTGATTATGGAGGCGATGGCATATGGCTGCCCGGCGACCAGTGCCTATGTTTCCATCCACAATATGGCGACGTGGATGATCGACCGTTTCGGTTCGGCAGAATTAAAGGCGCGTTTCCTGCCCACACTGGTCAGCATGGAAAAAATCGCCAGCTATTGCCTGACCGAGCCGGGTTCGGGTTCGGATGCCGCCGCGCTGAAAGCCAGCGCGCGGCTGGACGGCGACCATTATGTGCTGAACGGCACCAAACAATTTATCTCCGGCGCGGGCTATAATGATATTTATGTCGTCATGGTGCGCACGGGCGATGAAAAGTCCAAGGGGATCAGCTGTCTGGTCGTCGAAAAAGATACGCCGGGCCTGTCGTTCGGTGCGCCGGAAAAGAAATTGGGCTGGAATGCGTCGCCCACCGCGCAGGTGATTTTTGACGATTGCAAAGTGCCAATTGCCAACCGCATCGGCGCAGAGGGGGATGGTTTCCGCTTTGCAATGGCGGGGCTGGACGGCGGGCGGCTGAACATCGGGGCCTGTTCGCTGGGCGGGGCGCAACGCTGCCTTGATGAGGCGGTGAAATATACCAAGGAACGCCAGCAGTTTGGACAGGCAATCGCTGATTTCCAGAACACCCAATTCATGCTGGCGGATATGGCGACGGATTTGGAGGCGGCGCGCGCGCTCCTCTATCTCGCGGCGGCAAAGGTCAGCGCCAATGCCCCCGACAAGAGCAAATTTTCGGCGATGGCCAAACGGCTGGCGACCGATAATGGCAGCAAGATTGTCAACGACGCGCTGCAATTATTCGGCGGCTATGGCTATTTACGCGATTATCCAATCGAACGTTTCTGGCGCGATTTGCGCGTCCATTCGATTTTGGAAGGCACCAACCAAGTTATGCGGATGATTGTCGGCCGCGACCTGTTGCGCCAATGACGGGCGATGTCCTGACCTTTGTCGATGGGACGGCGGGGCGCATCCGCCTCAATCGTCCGGGCGCTATCCATGCGCTGACGCTCGATATGGTGCATGCGATGACACTGGCGCTCATCACATGGCAGGGTGATGATGCCGTTAGCGCCGTCATCATCGACCACGCCGAAGGAAGGGGCTTTTGCGCAGGCGGCGACATTGCCTTTTTGCGCGAAAGCGCGGTGGGTGATGGCGGGGTGTCGGGGCGGCGATTTTTCCACGACGAATATCGGCTGAACCACCTGCTCTTTACCTATACCAAGCCTGTCGTCGCCTTTATGGACGGCATCACCATGGGCGGCGGGGTCGGCATTTCGCAGCCCGCCACCTATCGGATCGCCACCGAAAATACGCGTTTTGCCATGCCCGAAACGGGTATCGGCCTGTTCCCTGATGTCGGCGGCGGCTGGTATCTGTCCCGCCTTGCGGGGCGATTGGGGCAGTATCTGGCGCTGACCGGCGCACGGATCGACGGTGGGGAATGTCTGTCGGCTGGCCTTGCCACCCATTATCTGGAAAGCGCCGCGCTGCCCGACGCCAAGGCGCGAATTGCGGCGGGCGAAGCGCCCAGTGCCGTGCTCGATGCATTATCGTCTGCGCCGCCGCAGCCCAAAATCGCCGCTCATGCCAGCGACATTGCCCGCCACTTCGCCAGCAACCGGATGGAGGACATAATCACCAGCCTTGCGGCGGATGCGGGCGATTGGGCACGCACGACGCTGGCAACGCTCGCCACTAAATCCCCCCAAACCTGCAAGGTTGCGCTACGCCAATTGCACGACAGCCTGTCATGCACCGATTTTGCCGGCAATATGGTTATGGAATATCGCATTGCGTCGCGCGTCCTTACCCGCCCTGATTTTGCAGAGGGGGTGCGCGCGGTGATTGTTGACAAGGATAATGCGCCGCGCTGGAACCCGCCGACAGCTGAGGGCGTGACCGATGCGCTGATCGAGGCTATTTTTGCGCCCCTGCCCACCAACGAAGAATGGACCCCGCTGTGAGCTTTACTGACCCGATCGCCCTTTATCACGCGGTGAAGCGCAGCTGGTCGGCCGAAACGACCCCCGATCCGTTCGACCCCGCAAATCCCTGCCGCAACCAGTGCGCGGTCACCGCACTCGCCGTGCATCATCATTTCGGCGGCGACATCATGAAGACCGCGACGAAGGGCGGCACGCATTTCTACAACCGGATCGACGGGCGCTATTGGGATCTCGCGGCCGACCAGTTCGACGAGCCCATTCCCTACGACAACCAGCCGACCTCGACCGATGAGGCGCATCAACATGCCACCCCGGCGCAGCTTCAGGTGCTGCTGCGAAATATCTACGCCAACCGCTGATACAGGACAAGACCATGAGCTATGAAACACTCCTCGTCGAAACGCGCGGGGCCGTCACGCTGGTGACGCTCAACCGGCCGCAAGCGCTCAACGCGCTCAATTCAGCGGTGCTGGCTGATTTGCTCGGCGCCTTTGCCGCTTATGAAGCCGATGCCAGCCAGCGCTGTCTGGTGCTGACCGGTTCGGAAAAGGCGTTTGCGGCGGGTGCAGACATAAAGGAAATGTCGGGCCAGGGCTTTGCCGAAATGTATGGCAGCAATTTTTTTGCCGGATATGAACAGCTTACCCGCACGCGCAAGCCATGGATTGCGGCGGTTGCGGGCTATGCGCTGGGCGGTGGCTGCGAATTGGCGATGATGGCCGATTTCATCATCGCTGCCGACAGCGCCAAATTTGGCCAGCCCGAAATAAAGCTGGCCGTCACGCCGGGGATGGGCGGGTCGCAGCGGCTGACCCGCGCTGTGGGCAAGGCCAAGGCGATGGACATGTGCCTGACCGGGCGGATGATGGATGTGACAGAGGCGGAAAGCGCCGGGCTGGTCGCGCGGATTGTCCCTGCCGCTGATTTGGTGACAGAGGCGATGAAGGCCGCTGAAACCATTGCCGCCATGGCCCCGCTCGCCGCGCTGGCGGCCAAGGAAATGGTCGATGCTGCCTTTGAAACGACGCTGGCACAGGGCGTGGCCTTTGAACGGCGCTTGTTCCACGGCCTGTTCGGCACGGCGGATCAGAAAGAGGGGATGGCCGCCTTTGTCGAAAAACGGCCGGGCAATTGGACGGGTAAATAAGGGAAAACTGTCATGAAAATCGCATTCATCGGCCTTGGCAATATGGGCGGCGGCATGGCGGCAAATCTGGTCAAGGCGGGGCATGACGTGCATGCATTTGACCTGTCCCCCGCCGCGCTGACAGCGGCTGCGGCAGCGGGCTGTGCCACTTATGACAATGTCGAGGCGGCGGTCGCAGGCGTTGATGCTTTGGTGTCGATGCTGCCCAATGGCCCCATCGTCGATGATGTGTACCGCAACCATGTCATCGGTCATGCACCCGAAGGTGCGATTTTAATCGATTGTTCGACGATTGATGTCGCAACCGCGCGCAGCACCATCAACGCTGCGGAAAATGCCGGTTATATGGCGGTCGATTCCCCCGTTTCGGGCGGGATTGCGGCGGCCAATGCCGGCACATTGACCTTCATGGTCGGCGGCAATGATGCCGCCTTTGCCCGCGCAGAGCCGATTTTGGCAGCGATGGGCAAGGCGGTCATCCACGCGGGCGACAGCGGGGCGGGCCAAGCGGCCAAAATCTGCAATAATATGCTGCTTGGCGCGTCGATGATCGCGACGTGCGAAGCCTTGCAACTTGCCAAGCGGCTCGACCTCGACCCGCAGCGTTTTTTCGACATCGCATCGGTTTCATCGGGGCAGAATTGGTCGCTGACCAGTTACTGCCCGCTGCCCGGTGTCGGCCCGACCAGCCCGGCCGACAATGGCTATCAGGGGGGCTTTGCCGCCGCCCTGATGCTCAAGGATTTGCGGCTCGCCATTGCAGCAGCCGACAGCGTCGACGCGCCAACCCCGATGGGCCGCCATGCGCGCGAGCTTTACGAAGCCTTTGCCAAGGATAATGGCGGGCGCGATTTTTCGGCGATTATCGAAACTTTGTGATTGGGGGGAGCGTCCCCTCCCCCATCAATCCGCCATTTTTTCAAGCGCGAGCGCGTTGATGCAATAACGCAATTGGCTGGGCGGCGGGCCATCGGGAAAAACATGGCCCAAATGTCCTTCGCAGACATTGCAGCGCACCTCCACCCGCACCATGCCATGGCTATGGTCGGCGAAATAGGCGATGACATCATCGGTGAGCGGCTGGGTAAAGCTCGGCCAACCGGTGCCGCTGTCAAATTTTTCGCCCGCATCGAACAGCGCGGTCGCACAGCCTGCGCAGGCATAACGTCCCGGTGCGAACAGGCCGCACATTTCAGAGCTGAATGCCGCTTCGGTGCCATGTTGGCGCAGCACATGATATTGGGTGGCGCTCAAAACCTCCCGCCAATCATCCTCCCGCCTTATGTCGCGGCGCGGCGGGGCAACATTGCCGCGCGCGCATAAATCCAGAATTGCCTGCCAATTTACCTGCATATATCGCTCCGGCCCCCGGTGGCTAATATAGGGCGGGACTGCAGCAATAACAGGGGCGGCAAAAACAGTGGGCAAGGGCTGCTGCCCCCTTTTCGCCTGCCGCGCCATCGCCTATGGTCGGTAATATTATTGCGGCGGCGGTTTGACGCTGCCCAAGGGGGATAAATTATGGAGCCGATGCTCGATTTTGCGCTGGGCGAAAATGCCGACATGATCCGCGACAGCGCGCGCCGTTTTGCCGCAGATAAAATCGCCCCGCTCGCGCAGCGTATCGATGCCGATGACTGGTTCCCGCGCGATGAATTATGGGCGGCGATGGGCGAATTGGGCCTGCATGGCATTACGGTTGATGAAGCCGACGGCGGGCTGGGTCTGGGCTATGTCGAACATGTCGTGGCGGTGGAGGAAATCAGCCGCGCATCCGCCTCTATCGGGCTGTCCTATGGCGCACATTCCAACCTGTGCGTCAACCAGATCCGCCGCTGGGCATCGCCTGAACAAAAGGCAAAATATCTGCCCGGACTGATTTCGGGCGCGCATGTCGGCAGTCTTGCCATGTCCGAAGCAGGCGCGGGGTCTGACGTCGTGTCGATGAAGCTGCGGGCGGACGCGGTCGCTGGCGGCTATATGCTCAACGGCACAAAATTTTGGATTACCAATGCCAGCCATGCCGACACGTTGGTTGTCTATGCCAAAAGCGCGCCTGAAGCCGGTTCGCGCGGCATCACCGCCTTTTTGATTGAAAAGGGGGATGCCGGTTTTTCCATCGGTCAGAAAATCGACAAGGTCGGCATGCGCGGTTCCCCCACCGCCGAACTGGTGTTCAATGATTGTTTCGTTCCCGAAGACCGCATCATGGGGCCGCTCCACGGCGGGGTCGGGGTTCTCATGTCGGGGCTGGATTATGAACGCGTCGTCCTTGCCGGGCTGCAACTGGGTATCATGCAGGCGTGCATCGATGTCACCCTGCCCTATATCCGCGAACGCAAGCAATTTGGTAAGCCGATTGGTTCGTTCCAGCTAATGCAGGCCAAGGTTGCGGATATGGTCGTCGCGCTCAATTCGGCGCGCGCTTATGTATATGCCGTCGCCCGCGCGTGCGACGCGGGCAATACGACGCGCCATGATGCGGCGGGCGCGATCTTGCTGGCGTCGGAAAATGCGGTGCGCGTCGCGGGCGAAGCGATACAGGCGCTGGGCGGGGCGGGTTACACCCGCGATTGGCCGGCCGAAAGATATTGGCGCGATGCCAAATTGCTCGACATTGGGGCGGGCACCAATGAAATCCGCCGGATGCTGATTGGCCGCGAACTGGTCGGGGGTGCAGGGTAAGCTTGCAGGTGGCCAAGACAGGGAGAGAGCGGACATGATCGAGGATTTCGCAAGCGACACTTCCGAAGGGCGAATGGCCGTGTTTCGACATCTGGTGGAGCTTTATGCGCGTGCCGATGTAGACGCCATGGCGGCACTGATCGCCCCGGACTATGTCGGTCACACTTCAGCCGGTGACCGCGACTGGGCCGAGTTTCGTCAGAGCATTCTCAATTTCCATCACATTTTTGAATATGCGCCGGACGCATTCATTGTCGAAGACCAGTTTGCCAACGGCGATAAAGTCGCAACGCGCATGACCGCCCGTGTCCGCAATCGCGAAACCGGCGAGCCGATGACCATGGTCGGCATCAACATTGCGGTGATCAGGGGCGGGCAGGTGTTGGAGGAATGGAATAGTTGGGAAATGGTGCAATCCGCCCAGTCGCTTTCCGTGCAGGGGGCATCATGACGGACATCATGACTGTTGGACGCACGCTAATTGGAAAGTATCTGCCATGACCGCCCCCATATTGCCGACCACCTACAACCCGGACGATTCGGCGACACAGGCGCGCATCGCGCATAATGTGGCGTTAAAGGATGCACTGTGGGCGAGCGTTGCACAAGCGGCGCTGGGCGGCCCCGAAAAGCACCGCGAACGCCATGTGGCGCGCGGTAAATTGCTGCCGCGTGATCGTGTCGAGCGGCTGCTCGACCCCGGCTCCCCCTTCCTCGAAATCGGACAATTGGCGGCCAATGGCATGTATGAAGGCGACGTGCATGGCGCATCGCTGATTTGCGGCATCGGGCGGGTTTCGGGCCGTCAGTGCATGATCGTCTGTAACGACGCGACGGTAAAGGGCGGCACCTATTACCCGATGACGGTCAAGAAACATTTGCGCGCGCAGGAAATCGCGCTCGAAAACCATTTGCCGTGTATTTATCTGGTCGATAGCGGCGGCGCGAACCTGCCGCATCAGGCCGAAGTATTCCCGGATCGCGAGCATTTCGGGCGCATTTTCTTCAATCAGGCCAATATGTCGGCGCGGCGCATCCCGCAAATCGCCTGTGTGATGGGCAGTTGCACCGCGGGCGGCGCATATGTCCCCGCCATGTCCGATGAAAGCGTGATTGTGCGCAATCAAGGCACGATTTTCCTTGCCGGGCCGCCATTGGTCAAGGCCGCGACGGGCGAAGAAATCAGCGCCGAAGACCTTGGGGGCGGCGACCTCCACGCCAAAAAATCGGGCGTCGTTGACCATCTGGCTGAAAATGACGAACATGCCCTGACCATTGTGCGCGATATTGTTTCGCACCTCTCTTCACCGTTCGCTTCGAGCCTAGTCGAGAAGCGTGTCTCGACGTCGCTCGACACGAACGGGATGAGGGAGGCGCGCCCCCCCAAATATGACGCCACCGAACTTTACGGCATCATCCCCGATGATGTCCGCGCGCCATATGATGTGCGCGAGGTGATTGCGCGGATCGTCGATGCGTCGGAGTTTCACGAGTTCAAGGCGCATTATGGCACCACGTTGGTCTGCGGATTTGCGCATATCTGGGGGATGCCGGTCGCCATCCTTGCCAATAATGGCGTGCTGTTCAGCGAGAGCGCAGTCAAGGGCGCGCACTTCATCGAACTCGCGCAGCAACGGCGCATTCCTTTGCTCTTCCTACAGAATATCAGCGGCTTCATGGTCGGCGGCAAATATGAGGCGGAGGGGATAGCCAAACATGGCGCAAAGCTGGTGACGGCGGTCGCCACCGCAACCGTGCCCAAGGTGACCGTGCTGATCGGCGGCAGCTTTGGCGCGGGCAATTACGGCATGTGCGGGCGCGCTTACTCCCCCCGCTTCCTCTTTTCCTGGCCCAATGCGCGGATTTCGGTGATGGGCGGCGAACAGGCAGCCAGCGTGCTCGCCACCGTCCACCGCGATGCCGAGAAATGGACGGCGGAGGAGGCCGAAGCCTTCAAAGCCCCGGTGCGCCAGAAATATGAGGATGAAGGCAACCCCTATTACGCCACCGCGCGGCTGTGGGACGACGGCATCATCGATCCTGCGCAGACGCGGGATGTGCTGGGGCTGGCGTTCGCGGCTTGCGCTGGTGCGCCGGTCGAGGAGCGCGGATTTGGGGTGTTCCGGATGTGAGGGGGGTAGAAAACGAATGAACTTCACAGTGGCACTTGCATGCCTTTTAGCGGGTATCACCTTCGCAGTGCATACTTTTGTCGGCACGCGGTTTGCCATTCCGCCGTTGGTTGCGGCGGAAGGTCAAATCCCCAAGGCTACTATTTGGTTGAACTATCTATGCTGGCATATTGTGACCGGAATGCTTCTAATCCTAACCATCGCTCTCGGTGCAGCGGCCACGGGACGGCTCTCACCCGATGTCGTCGTTGTAGCAGCAATGCTCTTCGCTTGCGTCGCCGCCGTTAGTGTTATTGCGACGACCAAGGGTGGCATCCCGTTTTACAGGTTTCCAGCTAGCTATCTAGGCGCGACAACCTCAATCGTGGCAACATTGGGATATCTGTCGTGATCACTTCCCTCCTCATCGCCATTCGCGGCGAAATCGCCTGCCGCATCATCCGCACCCAAATCCTCGCCGGAACGGGGAGGGGGACCGCGAAGCGGTGGAGGGGGCGCTCTCCGCGTGTGGCATGCGGCGTATGGGAACCGGCCCCTCCGTCAGCCTTCGGCTGCCACCTCCCCGTGCCGGGGAGGATTTTGTGAGTTTGCATCCTGCCGTCCTTACGCAGCCGATCAAGCAGGTTAAGCGTGCTCGCAAGCTGCGTAAGGAAATGAGTTTGCCGGAAGTGTTGCTTTGGATTGAGCTGCAAAAACGTCCGGGCGGGCACAAATTTCGCAAGCAGGTTCCGCAGAAGCCTTACACATTAGACTTTGCTTGTTTGAAGGCACGGCTTGCAATCGAGGTTGATGGGGAGGCGCATAATCGTGGCGATCAACCGCAAAAGGACGAAATTCGGGATAGAATTATGGCGGAGCGAGGGTTCAGGACGATGCGGTTTCCGGCCTACGAGGTACTGAACAATATGGAAGGTTGTGTAATGGGGATTGTCGCTGCTTGCGGTAAGCCAAATCCTCCCCGGAACGGGGAGGGGGACCATGCGAAGCGTGGTGGAGGGGGCCTACGGTGAGGTTTGTCCTGTTGCTGATGGGTGGGACCCCTCCGTCAGTCCTGCGGACTGCCACCTCCCCGTGCCGGGGAGGATTTTAGGTGATCACCTCCCTCCTCATCGCAAACCGTGGCGAAATCGCTTGCCGCATCATCCGCACCGCGCGCGACATGGGCATCCGCACCGTCGCGGTATATTCGGACGCCGATGCCCGCGCGCGCCATGTGCGCATGGCCGATGCGGCGGTGCATATCGGCCCCAGTCCGGCGCGCGAATCCTATCTGGTGGGCGAAAAAATCATCGCCGCTGCTAAGGCAACGGGCGCGGAGGCGATTCATCCCGGTTATGGGTTTCTTTCCGAGAATGCGGAATTTGCCCAAGCGGTGATCGACGCTGGCTTGATCTGGGTCGGCCCGCGCCCTGCCAGCATCACCGCGATGGGGCTGAAGGATGCAGCCAAGAAATTGATGGCGGCAGCGGGCGTTCCCGTCACGCCGGGCTATATGGGCGAAAATCAGGACGCCGATTTCCTGAGCGCGCAGGCCGCCGACATTGGCTACCCCGTCCTTATAAAAGCCGTCGCGGGCGGCGGGGGCAAGGGGATGCGGCTGGTCGAGGCGGCGGGCGATTTTGCCGATGCCCTGTCGTCCTGCCAGCGCGAGGCGGCTGCCAGTTTCGGCAATGCCCATGTCCTCATCGAAAAATATATCCAGCGCCCGCGCCATATAGAGGTGCAGATATTCGGCGATACCCACGGCAATATCGTCCATTTGTTCGAACGCGACTGCTCGTTGCAGCGGCGGCATCAGAAAGTGATCGAGGAAGCCCCCGCGCCGGGCATGGATGCGGCGACCCGCGAGGCGCTTTGCGCGGCGGCGGTCAAGGCTGCCAAGGCAGTCGATTATGTCGGCGCGGGCACCATCGAATTTATCGCCGATGCGTCGGAGGGGCTGCGCGCCGAGAGCATCTGGTTCATGGAAATGAACACGCGGCTACAGGTGGAACATCCGGTGACAGAGGAAATCACCGGCGTCGATCTGGTCGAATGGCAATTGCGCGTCGCATCGGGCGAGCCATTGCCGAAGCGTCAGGATGACCTCACCATCAATGGCTGGGCGATGGAAGCACGGCTATATGCCGAGGATCCGGCTAAGGGCTTTTTGCCGAGTATTGGGCGGCTCGACCTGTTTCAATTGGGGGAGGCGGATGGCGGGCGCATAGACACCGGCGTCGCCGAGGGGGCCGAAATATCCCCCTTTTACGACCCGATGATCGCCAAGCTGATCGCGCATGGCGAAAATCGGGAGGAGGCACGCCAGATATTGGCCGACATGTTGGACGACAGCGCAGTCTGGCCGGTCAAGACCAACGCCGCCTTTTTGCTCCGCGCGCTGGCCCACCCGGATTTTGTGGCGGGTGATGTCGATACCGGCCTCATCGGGCGCGACGATGGGTCGATGACCGCCGCGCCGCAGCCCGGCGCCGCAGCCAGAACCAACGCCGCGATGGCGATGGTCGCACCCTCGCCCCACGCCGGTTTCCGCCTGAACGCGCCCGACCGGCGCGATGCGCTGTTCCTGCTCGATGGGGAAGCGGTGACCGTGACGCTCCACGGCCCCGGCAGTGCCGATCCTGAGGCGGCGATGCTGGTCGCCGAGGGGGGCGCTGTCTGGCAAATGACCCCCTATCGCCACGACGCACGCGGCGGCGGCGGCGCGCACGACGGCGACATCCTGTCCCCCATGCCGGGTAAGGTCATTGCGGTTGCGGTTGCTGCGGGCGATGCGGTGGCCAAGGGGCAGAAACTCCTGACGCTGGAGGCGATGAAGATGGAGCATAGCCTTGTTGCGCCGTTTGACGGGGTGGTCGCCGAATTGCTGGTCAGCGCGGGCGCGCAGGTGCAGGTCGAAGCGCTGCTGGCGCGGATACAATCGGAGGGATAAGCCCTCTCCCGTCGGGAGAGGATACGAAGCCTTAGCCGCAGGCTTAGGCGAAGTTGGTGAGGGGTTG
>CALFXW010000156.1 GCA_937957805.1 uncultured Sphingopyxis sp. | reverse complement strand
TCAAGGACGTCGTGAAAGGCGGCATGCGCGAACGCTTCGACCGGCTTCGCGCGATGGGCATTCGCACGGTGATGATCACCGGCGACAATCCACTCACCGCGGCCGCTATCGCGCATGAGGCCGGCGTGGACGATTTTCTGGCCGAGGCCAAGCCCGAAGACAAAATGAACTACATCAAAGCCGAGCAGGCAAGCGGCAAACTGGTAGCCATGATGGGCGACGGTACCAACGACGCCCCTGCCTTGGCCCAAGCGGATGTTGGTGTAGCCATGAACAGCGGAACACAGGCTGCTAAAGAAGCAGGTAACATGGTAGATTTGGATAATGATCCGACCAAACTCATTGAAATCGTAGAAATTGGAAAGCAATTGCTGATGACACGCGGCGCATTGACCACTTTCTCGGTGGCCAATGATGTGGCAAAATATTTTGCCATCATCCCCGCCATCTTTGTCGTGCTCTATCCGGGTCTGGGCATTCTGAACATCATGGGCCTTGCATCGCCGCAAAGCGCGATCCTGTCCGCCATTATTTTCAACGCGATAATCATCCCGCTGCTGGTGCCGCTGGCACTGCGCGGTGTGCGCTATCAACCCATGCCCGCTGGCCCGTTGTTGGCCCGCAACCTCGCCATTTATGGGTTGGGCGGGCTGATTGCACCCTTTGTCGGGATTAAATTGATCGATCTGGCGGTTGCCAGCCTGTCGCTTGCATAAGGAAATATCATGTTTTCCGAACTTAAATCCGCCCTCCGCCCCGCGCTGGCCTTTACCATCGTCTTTGCGTTGATTTTGGGCATTGCTTACCCCCTCGCTCTGACCGGGGTCGCGCAATTGCTGTTCCCGCATCAGGCGAACGGCAGCATGATCGAACGCGACGGACGCATTGTCGGATCGGCGCATATCGGCCAGCAATTTCGCAGCGACGCCTATTTCCACCCGCGTCCGTCGGCGGCGGGGGCGGATGGTTATGACGCATCGGCTTCTGCCGGTTCCAACCTTGGCCCGACCAGTCAGGCGTTGGTTGAACGGATCCAAAATGATGTGCAGACATTGGCGCGCGATGGTGCAGGCGTGCCGGTGCCCGCTGATCTGGTGACGACATCCGGTTCGGGGTTGGACCCCGACATCAGCCCAGCCGCCGCCTATTTTCAGGTTGAACGTGTGGCGCGCGCACGGGGCATAGCGGCTGCACAATTGCGCGACCTTGTTGCTGCACAAGAAAGCACGCCGATCCTGGGCTTTCTGGGTGAAGCGCGGGTCAATGTGCTGGCGCTAAACATGGCACTCGACCGCAACTATCCGCAGCATTAGGTTGGCCGCATGTCGAACGGTGCCAAGATTCTGGTCATAGAGGATGATCTGCATATCCGCCGTTTGTTGCGCGCGGCGCTGCAACGCGCGGGCCATGTTGTCAGCGAAGCGGCCAGCGCGCGGGAGGGGTTGGCGCTTGCCGACATTGAAAAGCCCGAAGTGGTTTTGCTCGACCTTGGCCTGCCGGACAGGGACGGGCTGGAACTTATCCAGCCGCTGAAACATCGCATAGGCGCGACGGTGCTGGTCGTTTCTGCGCGCGAAGATACCGCCGAAAAGGTCGCGGCGCTGGATTTGAACGCCGATGATTATATCACCAAACCCTTTGACACCGAAGAGGTGCTGGCAAGGGTCAGGACAGCATTGCGCCATCGCAACAGCACCGCATCGCATGACATGAACATAGATGCGGGGCATGTTGTCATAGATTTGGCGCACCGCCGTGTGACCAGACATGGGGTGGAAGTGCACCTGACCCCCAAGGAATATGGCGTGTTGAGCGAACTTTGCCGCCGCCCCGACAGGGTGGTCAGTCACGCGCATTTACTGCGCAGTATTTGGGGGCCGGCCCAAGAGGATCGGGTCGATTATCTGCGGATTGTCGTGCGCGGATTGCGGCAGAAGCTAGAAATAGACCCCGGACGCCCGACATTGATCGTCAATGAATTGGCCGTGGGTTATCGATTGCTGTTGCGCGGCAGTGTTTAGCTATACTCGGCGCGACGTCAGCAAATGGAGCGGGTGAAGGCATTCCAATAAACCACTATAATTATTCACTATTTTTTGCTATAATGGCCTACACAGAACCTGCACAGGCACGGGAAATCAAAGGCTTACCCCGCTATTCTGCACAGTTTCTGCACAGTAGGAAGCAGGGAAATGAGTTTCATCCTCGATAAAGAGCAGGTCAAGCCGGGCCTCATTATCTTCCGACGTGGCGATGTCGGGCACGACAACTACTATTGCCGGGTCAGAATCCAGAATGAGGACC
>CALFXW010000155.1 GCA_937957805.1 uncultured Sphingopyxis sp. | reverse complement strand
GCCCCCTGTCGGGCACCGACGACAGGTCCCGGCTGACGCATCACCGGTCCGCTCAGAATCACGGGGAGTTGCGATGAACACGCTGCGTCTGCAGATGCGATTTCTCGTGCCGCTCATCCTGGCGCTCATCCTTGGAGCCTATCTGGCTCTTCCGGTCATGGACCGCCTCAATCTTCGGTGGTTCTCGCGCGATCTGAATCTGCGCGGCACCCTGGTGACCAACACACTGGCTGAACCGATTGCCGAGGCGCTGGCGGCGGAGGGCATCGCATTCATCGGCCCGCCTGTGAATGCCATCGCCGCGATGGGGGACAAGATTGAGTCCAAAAAGCTCGCCATGAAGGCGGGGGTCAATGTTGTGCCGGGCTTTGTCGGCGAGATTGATGATACCGAACATGCGGTGCGGATTTCCGCAGAAATCGGCTATCCGGTGATGATGAAGGCGTCGGCGGGCGGCGGCGGCAAGGGGATGCGCCTTGCCTATTCCGAAGCCGACGTGCGCGAAAATTTTGAAAGCGTGAAGCGCGAAGGGCTGAACAGCTTTGGCGACGACCGCGTATTTATCGAGAAATTCATCCTGAACCCCCGCCACATCGAAATCCAGATTTTGGGCGATCAGCACGGCAACATCCTCTACCTCAACGAACGCGAATGTTCGATCCAGCGCCGCCACCAAAAAGTGGTCGAAGAAGCGCCGTCACCCTTTGTCACCCCCGCAATGCGCAAGGCGATGGGCGAACAATGCGTCGCGCTGGCCAGAGCGGTTGGCTATTATAGCGCGGGGACGGTCGAACTGATAGTTTCGGGTGCCGACCCTTCGGGGGAGAGTTTCTACTTCCTCGAAATGAACACGCGTTTGCAGGTTGAGCATCCCGTGACCGAGGCGATCACCGGCGTTGACCTCGTCGAACAGATGATCCGTGTTGCCTATGGTGAGAAGCTGGCGATGACGCAGGGTGACATAGGCATCGACGGCTGGGCGATCGAAAACCGTGTCTATGCGGAGGATCCTTATCGTGGGTTTTTGCCATCGACGGGGCGGCTGACGCGATATGCGCCGCCACCGGCAAGCCTCCATCAAGCCCCGTTCGCATCGAGCGAAGTCGAGATGCCCCTCGGCGACGCGCGAACGCCAGGTGCCTCGACGACGCTCGAAGCGAACGGGGCCGGGCGCGATGCATATGTCCGCGTCGATGACGGCGTCGCAGAGGGGGGCGAGGTCAGCATCTATTATGACCCGATGATCGCCAAACTCATCACTTGGGGCGAAACACGCGATGCGGCGGCGGATAAACAAATTGCCGCGCTCGACGCCTTTGAACTGGAGGGGTTGGGGCATAATATCGATTTCCTCTCCGCAATCATGCAGCACCCGCGTTTCCGCAGTGGTGATTTGACGACGGGTTTCATCGCAGAGGAATATCCCGACGGCTTTCACGGTGCGCCCGCTGATGCTGCGACCATCACCGCGCTCGCCGCCATTGCCGGATTTGTCGCAACGGCAGAGGCGGACCGTGCGCGCCAGATTGACGGGCAATTGGGCGAAACGCTGCCGCCACCCGCCGGTTGGTCGGTCAAATTGGGGGATAGCGACCATCGCGTCGAAATGGCCGATGGCGCGATCAGCGTCGATGGCGCGGCATATGACCTGTCGATGGAATATATCCCCGGCGACCGGCTCATCCATGCCGAAGCGGCGGGGCAGGCGATCAGCGTCAAATTGCGCCGCACGCGCACCGGTTTTCGCCTGACAACGCGCGGGGCCAGCCATGACGCGCGCGTCCTGCCGCACCATATCGCGCATCTGGCGCAGTATATGATTGAAAAGACACCGCCCGACCTCAGCAAATATCTGCTCTGTCCGATGCCCGGCCTGCTCACCATTTTGCATGTTGGGGCAGGGGACAAGGTGGAAGCAGGCCAACCGCTCGCCACGGTAGAGGCGATGAAAATGGAAAATATCCTGCGCGCCGAAAAATCGGGCGTGGTCAAGATGGTCAATGCGGCAGCGGGGGACAGCCTGGCGGTTGATGCGGTGATTTTGGAGTTGGAATAGGGCGGGGGCTATTCGTCCATAATTGCCACCGCGCGGATCCACCCCGCGCTGGCGCGTTCTATTTTGACTGGGAAGCAGGCAAGGGTGAATCCTTTGGCGGGTAACGCCGCCAAATTGGTCAATTTTTCGATCTGATAATATGGGTTGATGCGCCCCGCCTTATGCCCCTCCCATATGATTTTGGGGTCTTTTTCGGCCGCCCAGCGCTGCGCGGTGTGGCTGAATGGCGCGTCCCAACTCCACGCATCGGTGCCGACCACCTGCACCCCGCGTTCGGTCGACAGGATCTCCGCCAGGCGCCACGCCGGCTCTGGCGTGCGCGGTCCTTGCAGGCCGAGCAGATCGGAAGAGCACACGTCTGAA
>CALFXW010000154.1 GCA_937957805.1 uncultured Sphingopyxis sp. | reverse complement strand
GCCAGTGCGCATACGGCGAAATCGGGCGTTGCCGACCTCGGCTTTGAAAATGACATTGAAGCGCTGCTGCAACTGCGCGAATTTTTCGACTATCTGCCTGAAAATAATCGTGCCGGTGTCCCCGAACGGCCGTGCAGCGACCCGTGGGACCGGCAGGAGGCGAGCCTCGACACGCTGATACCACCCAGCGCCAACCAACCCTATGACATGCATGAATGTATCCGCAAAATCGTCGATGAAGGCGAATTTTTCGAACTGCAACCGGCCTATGCCGGCAATATCCTCATCGGATTTGGCCGGGTGGAGGGGCGGACAGTCGGCATCGTTGCCAATCAACCGATGGTGCTGGCGGGCTGCCTCGACATCAACGCGTCCAAAAAGGCTGGGCGCTTTGTGCGCTTCTGCGATGCCTTTGACATTCCGATTGTAACACTGGTCGATGTGCCGGGGTTTTTGCCCGGCGTCGCGCAGGAACATGGTGGCATCATCAAAAATGGCGCAAAATTGCTCTTTGCCTATGCGGAGGCGACGGTGCCCAAAATCACCGTCATCACGCGCAAAGCCTATGGCGGGGCATATGACGTCATGGCGTCCAAACATTTGCGCGGCGATTTGAATTACGCTTGGCCGACCGCCGAAATCGCGGTGATGGGGGCCAAGGGCGCGGTGGAGATTATTTTCCGCAGCGACATGGGTGATCCGGAAAAAATTGCCGAACGCACGCGCGAATATGAAGAACGCTTTGCCAACCCGTTCGTCGCGGCGCAACGCGGTTATATTGATGAGGTTATATACCCCCATTCAACGCGCAAACGCATCGCGCTGGGGTTGCGCAAATTGCGCAACAAGACCCTCGAAAACCCGTGGAAAAAACATGACAATATTCCACTTTGACGGTGCAGGCGTGACAAAGGAAGCGCAGCAATGAAACTTGGACGCCTCAACCATGTCGGCATTGCGACACCATCTATCGCCGATAGCATCGCCTTTTACCGCGATGTCATGGGCGCGACCAAAATCCACGCGCCTTTTGACATGCCCGAACAGGGGGTGAAGGTCTGCTTTGTCGATACGCCCGCCGTTGATGGCGCGCTCAATGGCACGCAAATCGAACTTATCGAGCCCTTGCCCGGTAACGGCAGTATCGCCGCCTTTCTGGAACGCAATCCGCAAGGGGGGCAGCACCATATCTGTTATGAGGTGCCCGACATCCACGCCGCCAAAGCCTGGTTTGAAGGGCAGGGCAAACGCATCCTCGGCGACATTCGCATCGGGGCGCATGGGACGCCGATATTCTTTGTCCATCCCAAGGATATGCAGGGCATTTTGACCGAAATTATGGAGGTGCCCGGGGGGCATTGAACTAACGACAATATGCACCGTCATGCTGAACTTGTTTCAGCATCCATTTTGGCTCTCGGGCCATTGGTCTTGGCTGACAGATGGACCCTGAAACAAGTTCAGGGTGACGGGTTCGGGAAATTTGGGAGCAACGAAAAATGACCTACGAAACCATCCGGCTCGACATTGCAGATGGCATTGCGACAATCACCCTGAACCGCCCCGAACGGCTGAACGCCATGTCGGTCGAAATGGGTGATGAATTGAGCGATGCCTTGCTCCATCTGGATGGTGCGCGGGCGCTGCTCATCACCGGCGAAGGGCGCGCATTTTGTTCGGGCGCTGACCTTGCCGCGCGGGGTGAACGCTCGGTCGGCGGGGGGGATGGTGCCTACCGCGCGCTCACCCGTTGTTACAACCCGCTGATGCTGGCGCTCGCCAAACTGCCGATGCCGATTGTGACTGCGGTCAATGGCCCGGCGGCGGGCATTGGGTGCAGCCTCGCGCTCGCGGGGGATTTCGTTATTGCTGGAGAGAGTGGCTATTTCCTGCAGGCCTTTGTCAACATCGGTCTGGTGCCTGACGGCGGCGCGACGTGGATGTTACCGCGCCTGATTGGCAAGGCGCGCGCAACCGAAATGATGATGCTGGGCGAAAAAATCGGCGGGGCCAAGGCGGCGGACTGGGGGCTTGTCCACAAATGCGTTGCCGATGATGCGTTGCTGGGTGAAGCGCGCGCGCTCACCGCGCGGCTGGCGGCGGGGCCGACCATCGCCTTTGCCCAGATGCGCCGCAACATATTGATCGCGCTGGAATCTGACTATGGCAGCGGGATGCAGGCCGAGGCGGAGGGGCAGCGCATTGCCGGTTCCTCCCGCGACGCGATGGAGGGGGGGATGGCCTTCCTCCAAAAGCGCAAGGCGGCATTTGAAGGACGGTAAAATGGCAGATTTGGATGATTGGCAGGCCGCCGCCGCCAAGGACGAGCCACGGGCCTTGAGCCTGTTGGCCTCGCTCTATCAACACGGCCAGGCGTTTCCCCACGATGCGGCCAAGGCCGTCGAACTCTATACACGCG
>CALFXW010000153.1 GCA_937957805.1 uncultured Sphingopyxis sp. | reverse complement strand
GAGCAGACAGACCGCCCAGGCAACGGCCATCGCCAGCCAGCGGCGCTGCCAGATGCCGTGCAGCGCAACCTTAAATTCGTCGAGCAAACCACTCATTAAAAGGCGCTTTCGGGTATGATGATGACATCGCCCGGTTGCAGGCGGACATTGGCGCTGGTGTCGCCACGCCGGATCAAATCATTGATGCGCAGCGCATATTCATTCTGCCGTCCGGTACCACGATTGGTGCGCACCAGCCGGGCGCGGTTGCCCGCTGCATATTCATTGAGCCCACCAACCGCGATCATCGCGTCCAGCAACGTCATATTGGCGCGAAACGGAATGGCGGCGGGCTGTTCTGTCGCGCCAATAATCCGCACCTGCTGCGAATAAGTGCCCGAAAATTCATTGACGATGACGCTGACGATCGGGTCGTTGATATAGCGCGATAATTGCAGGCGAATATCCTGCGCCAGCATCGTCGGCGTTTTGCCCACGGCGGGTAGATCGGCAATCAGCGGGATGGAAATGCGACCATCGGGACGCACCTGCACCCGGCCGCCCAGATCGGGATTGCGCCAGACAAAAACGGTCAATTGGTCGAGCGGGCCAATGACATATTCTTCGCCCGGCCCCTCCAATTGCGGGTTGAAGGATGCGGGTGGCAATTGCTGACCACTGCCGACTCCGCCTGCACAGCCAGTCATGACCATCGCGGCCATACTGACACCCAGCGTCAGCGAGCTTCGCAAGCTCTTCATTTTCATCGCAAACATCCTTCTTTTGGCAGGGATGTGCCATGAACGGCCCACCCATGCGCACCCTCTTTGCACTGCGAAGGGTGAATATAGCGTTAGGATTGTTTGGCTTTGTTGGCCCGAACGGGGGCTGAACCCTTTTGGTTAAGCCTGAAGGATCAGTTCGCGCGCCGCCGGGTGGCCAAGGAATGCCGCCGGGCTGGCGCTCGCGCCATAAGCGCCCGCCATGAATATGGCGACCAAATCCCCCACCGACGGCGCTGGCAACAGCACCGCGTCGCCCAATTTGTCGAGCGGGGTGCATAAACAGCCCGCGACATGGACAATATGGGTCGCAGGCGCATCGAAATGATTGGCGATGGCAATGGGGTAATTGCGCCGAATAACCGTTCCGAAATTGCCCGACGCGGCGAGTTGATGGTGTAGCCCGCCATCAACAATCGCAAAATCTTCGCCATGGCTTTGTTTTACATCGACGATGCGGGTCAGATAAACGCCCGCTTCGGCGACGAGGTAACGCCCCAATTCCATCGCAAAGCGCGTGTTGCCATTTTGCGCCAATGCCGATTGGCTAAGGCTGCGTGCCAGTTCGCCGCCGACATGCGCCACATCAACCGGCACATCACCGGGAAAATAGGGGACACCAAGCCCGCCGCCAATATTGACGAGCGGCGGCGCGGTGCCGACCGCGTCGGCTAACTGATCGGCCAACGCCAGTGTTGACGCCTGTGTTTCGGCAATCGATGCGGCATCGAGCGCCTGACTGCCCGCGAAAATATGCAGCCCCTGCCAATCTGCACCCGCGTCGATGATCTGCCGGATGAGCGCGGGCACGCGCACCGCATCAACGCCAAAGGCCTTGGCACCGCCGCCCATCCGCATCCCCGACCCTTTGAGGTCAAAGTCCGGGTTGACCCGCACTGCTAGGCGCGCTTGCACCCCCAGCGCATCGGCAATGGTGATAGCGCGCGCGCATTCGCCCTCGCTTTCAAGGTTGAGCGCTACGCCTGCGCGGATTGCAGCGGTCAATTCATCGTCGCGCTTGCCCGGCCCCGCAAAGCTGATGGCGTCGGCCGCCATGCCCGATGCCAGCGCCAGCGCCAATTCGCCGCCCGATGCAATATCAAAGCCGCCAACCTGCCCCGCCATAAAGCGCAGCAACGCGGGATGGCTGTTCGCCTTTATGGCATAATGTATGTCCACCGCATCGGGGATCGCGCCGCGCAAATGCGCAATGCGCGCACCGATCAACGCGGTGTCATAAACAAAGAGCGGCGTGTCGCCTGCCCGTTCGACCAGCGCATCGACGCGTTCGCCGCCAATCAGCAACATCCCCGTCGCATCAGCACCATATCCCGGTGGGACAGGCCCCATCAGCTTTGCCTTGCGTTCGCCGCTCATGCGCCAAGCTCCGCCGATGCAGCAGCGATTATCGCCACCCGGTCGAGCTTGCCATTGGCATTGCGCGGCAAATCATCCCACAGCAAAATATATTTGGGCTGCATGAAATTGGGCAGTTCACGGCGCAGTGCCGCGCGCAATTCCCCCTCCAGCGCCGCCTTGTCCGCGCCTTGCGCGCCCCGCGCGGCCAGCGCGATCAGCGCACCGGCATTTGCATCCTTCACGCCAAAGGCGACCGATTCGGCGACAAGCCCGGTCATCGCTGCCCCCTCCTCCACCTCGGTGGGGCTGACCCGATTGCCGCTGGTTTTGATCATTTCATCATCGCGCCCGACAAAGCTTAAAAAATCATCCATATCGCGCACCGCTTTGTCGCCCGACCATACAGCAATGCCGCCATATTGGCTGTGCGCGGGTGCCGGCCGAAAGCGCAGAGCGGTGCGTTCCGCATCCTGCCAATAGCCCTGCGCGACGAGCGGGCCGCAATGGACCAATTCCCCAGCCTCTCCCGCTTCGGTCGGGCTACCATCGGCACGGACGACCAAAATCTCCGCATGGGGGATGGCCTTACCAATGGATTCGGGACGATCGGCGATAAGTTCGGGCGGCAAGAAGGTTGAACGAAAGGCCTCGGTCAAACCATACATCGCAAAAATACGCGCGGCGGGGAATTTTTCGGCAAGCCCGCGCACCAATCGCGGGGTGAGCGCGCCGCCGCTGTTGGTTATGCGCTTGATGTGTGCAGCGGTCGCGTCGGGCCATGTGCAATCGAGCAGTTGCACCCACAACGGCGGCACCCCGGCGATGGTGGTAATGGCAAAGCGTTCGACCGCGCGCACCACTTCTGTGGGGGTCAAATAGTCCAGCGGCGTGACACTCGCCCCAGCATACCAGCCGCCAAGCAATTGATTTTGCCCATAATCAAAACTGAAAGGCAAGACGCCCAGCAGGCGGTCATCGGCGGTCAGCCCCAGATAATGGGCGACCGATTGCGCACCGAGCCACAGATTGGCGTGGCTCAGCATCACCCCTTTGGGCCGCCCAGTCGAACCCGATGTATAAAGAATCGCGGCGAGCGCATCGCTGGGTGCGTCACATGCATCCAGCATGTCGCCGGTTGCCAGCGCATCGGCGCCGAAGGTTACATCCTCCACCACGGCGCAGGACGGCTGCACGTCACCGCTTTCAAGGCTGGCGATACGCCCCGCGTTGCTGAGCAGCAGCGCCGCGCCACTGTCCGCCAAAATATGCCCAACCTGCGCGCGTTTCAGCAACGGATTGACCGGCACATGGACATAGCCCGCCCGCACCGCAGCAAGCGGCATCAGCGCTGACAGCCACCCCTTGCCGAGCCATGTCGCAACGCGCGCGCCTGCGCCCAATTGGCGTGCCGCCAACATCGCGGCAAGCCGCGCAACGCGCCGCTCCGCCTCTGCGAAACTGACCGCGCCGTCACGCAAGTGGAGCGCCGCTGCTTGCGGTGCGCCGCGCGCCAGCAAATGGTCGATCGGCTGGGGTGCAATCGGCAATGGCGTCGAATCAATGGGCATATGCTAAGACAATTTTTATCGTTGCGAGGGCAGTAACCAGCGCGTCATGCCAGTTGAATGTGAATATAGCGATAATCTGAGCGCCTTGGCCAGCAGCGCCCCGCAGCGCTATTTCCTGCGCGCCGACTGGTTTGCCGACATGGCAAAATATTGCCTGCCCGATGCACGGCTGTGCATTGCAACTGCCAGCAGCGATGGCGGGCGGATCACCCTGCCGCTCGTCGCGCACAATGGCGCGCTGCGCAGCCTTGCCAATTGGTACAGCTTTATCTGGCAGCCGATCATAACCGGGACGGGCGGCGACTATCTGGCAGCTTTGGCACGCGACCTGCGCCGCCATGGGCATAAAGTGACGCTCGAATCCATCCCCGCTGCCGATGGCATGGCGGATCGGGTTGCCGATGGCTTTCGCGCGAGCGGCTGGCGCGTCACCTGCCACAGCGTCAACCAGAATCACTGGCTCGACACCAAGGGGCGCAGCTTTGACGATTGGTGGGCGGCGCGGCCCGGCGCGCTCAGATCCACCGTCCAGCGCAAGGCGAAAAAAGGGCTGGTCAACCTCAGCATCGAAACCAGCTTCAGCGATGCGCTGTGGGATGAATATGAAGCGGTGTACAACGCCAGCTGGAAACCGGCGGAGGGGCAGCCGCTTTTCCTGCGCGCACGGGCGCGCGCCGATGCGGCGGCGGGTGAATTGCGGCTGGGCATTGCACGCATCGATGGCGTGGCGGTGGCCGCGCAATATTGGACGGTAGCCGACAATGCCGCCTATATCCACAAATTGGCGCATGTTTCGGGGCAGGATACCCTCTCCCCCGGCACCTTGCTGACCCATGCGCTGTTCCGTCACGCATTTGACGTGGATAAGGTTGCGCGGATTGATTTCGGCACCGGCGATGATGGGTATAAGCGCGACTGGATGGAAGATTGCGCGCCCTTGGTCACCATATGCGCATGGGATTTGGCGCAGCCCGCCGCATGGCCGGGGGCAGCGCGCGACATGCTTTCCCCGCTTGCGGCGATGCTGCGACGCAGCTAGCGAGGCGCAAAGCATAGCCATGACAGGAAAATTCGGGGCCGCCCATGACTGATGATCGCAAAATGGTGGAAGAAACGGTGCGCAGCACGCTCGTTGACATGCTCGGCCTGTCCACGGCGCGCGTGGCGGAATTTGATGATGCGACCCCCTTGTTCGGCGCGATCCCGGAATTGGATTCGATGGCGGTGGCAACCTTGCTCACCGAACTGGAGGATCGACTGGGCATCACCATCGATGATGATGATGTCGATATCGAAGCCTTTGAAAGCTTTGGTGGTTTGGTCGCCTTTGCCGCACGCAAGGCGCTTGGTTGACGCGCATGGCGGGGGGAAATTGCCTGCAATTTTCGCCGCCAGAGCGGACATCGCGCGCCCACATCCTCCTCCTGCCGCCGCTATTTGATGAGGGGAACCGCATGCGCCGCACATTGGTGCTCACCATGCGCGCACTGGCCGGATTAAACATTGCCAGCCATTTGCCCGACCTGCCGGGGCAAAATGACAGCCCCGTCGCCACATCGGCGGTGGCGTGGGATGATTGGCGCCAAGCGGTGGCGCAATTTGCGGCGCAAATGCCGCAACCCTTTGTCACGGCGGCGTGGCGCGGCGGCGCGCTGATTGACGATGCGGCAGCAGGCGCACTTGGTCACTGGCGCATGGCCCCCGCGGCGGGGGCGAGCATCCTCAAAACCATGGTGCGCACTCGCATCGCCAGCGAGCGGGAGGCTGGGCGCACCATCGGTGCATCGGATGTACGGGCATTGGCGATGCGCGATGGGCATGTCGAACTGGCGGGCAATCGCCTGTCGCTGGCCATGTTCGATGGGCTGGAGCAGGCGCAATGCGCCGAGGTCGAGCGGTTACGCATTGTGGCCGCAGCGGACATGGCGGGCAGCGCGCTCTGGCTGCGCGCCGAACCGGGTGAAGATGCGGCAATGGCGGTGGCTATGGCGCGCGATTTGGCGGATTGGGCGGTGCAATGCGCCGCTGGTTGAACTTTCCGGTTGCCGGGCAAAATTGCGCGGCGACGCTCGATGATGCAGGGGGCACGCACGGCCTCCTGCTCATTTCCGGCGGAAATGAAATACGATCCGGCGCGCACCGTTCACAAAGCTGGCTGGCCGGCGAAGTCGCGGCGCGCGGCCATCCGGTGCTGCGTTACGACCGGCGCGGCATCGGCGATAGCGAAGGGGAAAATGGCGGCTTTTTGACGAGCGCGGCGGACATTGCCGCCGCCGCTGCGGCCTTTCGCGCCGCCTGCCCAAAGCTGCAATACATCACCGCCTTTGGCAATTGCGATGCCGCTGCCGCGCTGATGCTGTTCCATGCAGCAACGGACATCAATGCGCTGTTGCTCGCCAACCCATGGGTGGTGGAGGATGGGGCCGATAGTGGCGACACACCCGCCCTGCCCCCGGCGGCGGCTATCCGCGCAAGATATTGGTCGAAATTACGCCGTCCGGATGAGTGGCTGCGGCTGCTGCGCGGCGGGGTTGACCCTGGCAAATTATGGCGCGGGCTAATGGCCGCGCGCGGTGGCAGCACTGCCCCGCAGCGGGCGGATTCGCTTTCCGCACAAATGGCCGCCGCAATGCAGCGGTCGGACATTCGCGCGACCCTGTTGCTGGCACGCGGTGACCGCACCGCACAGATTTTCATCGAACAATGGCTCTCGCCGCTATGGCAACCGCTGCACGCGCGCATCCCCGCCCATTATGTCGAAAGCGCCAGCCATGGCTTTGCCGACGATATGGCGCGCGATTGGTTGCTTGGTCAGATTTTGTCGGCGCTCAGCCCCGATTAACGGTCAAATCGGAAATCCAGAAAGCCCGGCATCGGACCGTTCCAGCCGTCGTCCGGCCCATACAAATCATCCTTGGGCGCGCGCTTGGCGGGCTTTGCTGCCTTAGTGGCGGGCTTTGCCGCCTTGGCCGGTGTCCGCGACTTGTCATCGCCCTTGGTTGCGCGCTTTTCGCTGGCTGGGGCGGGCTTTGCCGCCTTTGGTGCATCCACTGCCGCATCACCAATTTTGGCCCAATCGATCTTGGTGCCGATCAGTTTCTGGACGCTCTCTATTGCCTCGACATCCTTGTCGGTGACGAAAGTATAGGCGTCCCCTTTGGCCCCAGCGCGCCCGGTGCGACCGATGCGGTGCACATAATCATCGGGGTGCCACGGCGTGTCAAAATTGATGACATGGCTGACACCTTTGATGTCCAATCCGCGCGCTGCAACGTCCGATGCGACCAAAATATTGATGTCGTTCGACTTGAACCGTTCCAATTCCTTGAGGCGGCTCGGCTGATCCATATCGCCATGAATTTCGCTGGCGGCAAAACCCACGCGCTGCAAATATTTGGCAAGGTCGCGAACCATCGTCTTGCGATTGCAAAAGATTATCGCGGTCGGGTCGGCAAAGCCGCGCAACATATCCACCAGCAAGTCGCGCTTGCCGCGCTCGCTGACCTTTACCAATCGTTGAGTGATATTGATGTTGGCGGACGCGGGGCGTGCGACCTCCACCGATTTGGGGTTGGACAGGAATTTGTCAGCCAATTTCTTGATCGGCGGCGGCATGGTGGCCGAAAAAAGCAAGGTCTGCCGATTGGTCGGCAATTTGGTGCAGATGGTTTCGATATCAGGGATGAACCCCATATCGAGCATGCGGTCGGCTTCATCGATGACCAACATGGTGCAGCCGGTCAGTAAGATTTTGCCCCGCTCAAACAAATCCATCAGCCGGCCGGGGGTGGCGATCAATACATCAACCCCTTTTTCCAGCGCCTTGACCTGATCCCCCATCTGGACACCGCCGATGAGCAGCGCCATCGAAAGCTTGTGATATTTGCCGTATTTTTCGAAATTTTCCGCGACCTGTGCGGCGAGTTCGCGCGTCGGTTCGAGGATGAGGGTACGCGGCATGCGCGCGCGCGCGCGGCCATTTGCCAAAATGTCGATCATCGGCAGCACGAAACTGGCCGTCTTTCCGGTGCCGGTCTGGGCGATGGCAATCAAGTCACGCATCATCTGCACTTGCGGAATGGCGGCAGCCTGAATCGGCGTTGGCTCGCTATAACCAGCCTCGGTCACGGCGCGCAGCAATTCGTCTGAAAGGCCGAGATCGGCAAAGTGCATCAATTTTTTTCCGGAAAATTTGCGAAAAGGCGGCACCATTTATGCGCATGGCATCCGCGCTGCGCGCGCCTATGGCCGCTAAGCGCTGAAAGTCAAGGAAAATGCTGCACGCGTTGTGCAATAAGGCTATGCCGCTGCCATGGTTGAACCAACCCTCCTCTCCCAACTGGCCAAATGCTTGGGGCCAAAGGCTTTTACCGACGATGCATCGGAAATGGCACCATGGCTGAGCGACTGGCGCGGGCGGGTGCATGGCGCCGCAGCGGCGATGCTGTCGCCCGCCACCACCGCAGAGGTGCAGGCGATTGTCCGCCTGTGCGCCAATGCGCGCCAGCCGCTGACCCTGCAGGGCGGAAACAGCGGCCAATGTGCAGGGGCGACGCCCGATGCGGCGGGCGACATGCTCCTCCTCTCGCTGCGCCGCATGAACCGCATCCGGCGGCTCGATGTGGACGCGCAATTGCTGTTTGCCGACGCCGGGGTCATTTTGGCGCATGCCCATGATGCGGCAGAGGCACAGGGGTTGCGCTTTCCGCTGACCTTGGGGGGCAAGGGTTCGGCAACGCTCGGCGGGCTGGTTTCAACCAATGCGGGCGGTACACAAGTGCTACGCCACGGCAGCATGCGCGCGCTGACCCGTGGGCTGGAAGTGGTGTTGGCCGATGGCAGCCTTCTCGATGTGATGCTCCCCCTCACCAAGGATAATCAAGGGCCGGACCCCAAGCAGATTTTCATTGGTGGAGAGGGCGTTTTCGGTATCGTAACCGGAGTCGCGCTGCAACTTTGCGCTGCCGTGCGCGAACATGGTGTCGGCTGGATCAGCGTTCCCACGCCCGATGCCGCACTGACCGCGCTGCGCCGCATGCAGCGCGACTTGGGCCAAATGCTGGAGGGGTTTGAGATTTTGCCTGAAGCGGCGCTCACCCACGTGTTGGCGCATATCCCCGGCACCCGCCGCCCGGTCGCAACCGCTGGCCCCTGGCATATTCTGGTCGAGGCGGTGGGCGATGGCGCAAGTGCCGCGCTGGAAACCGCGCTTGCCAGCCGCATGGCAGAACGGGTCGCCAGCGATGCGACCATCGCGGCCAACGAATCGCAGGCGGCTGATTTCTGGCGCATCCGCGATTCTATTTCAGAGGCGGAGCGTGCGATTGGCCCTGCCATGCAGCATGATATTTCGGTGCCGGTGGATGGCATGCCGGATTTTCTGACAATGGTTCCCACCGAACTTACCGGCCTGTTCGCCGATGTAACCTGCCTTGCCTTTGGCCATTTGGGCGACGGCAATGTCCATTTTCATGTGCGCCCACCGCTAGGCTGCGATGCAAATGCATGGATAGCCACGCATGGCGGTGATGTGGCGCGCGCCGTATATGCCGCCGCCATCGCGCGCGGCGGGTCACTCAGCGCCGAACATGGCATCGGGCGCAGCAAGCGCGCGATATTCGGCGAATATGGCGATCCGACGCGCATCGCCATTTTGCGCGGACTAAAGGCGGCGCTCGACCCCAATGGACTGCTCAACCCAGCTGTGCTCATCCCTGATTAGCCCCCCTACTTGCAGAAGCGGGCAACTGCCAATAAAGGCGGCGCTTCGCGCGCGCCATTGACGGCGCGCGCCATAAATTTTTCTGCCGGAGACTCTATATGGCGACCGCCCCGAATTTGCCGCTGTTTTTTAATGATCTGGTGCCGCTGTCGACCAGCCAGCACGCCAATTTGAAGCTGCAAAGCCAGGACAGCGCGCCCTTTTTGATTCAGGCACATGCGGTGCCGGTCACGATCGATGAATTCATTGTCGCTGGCCGTTTTTTCCCGATCGTCTTTTCTGCCGGTTCGCCATCGGTGCCCATCGCGCTGATGGGCATGAACGAAGGCATCAACCTGTTCGTCGACAAAGAAGGCAAGCTGACCAAGCAGGTCTATGTCCCCGCCTATGTCCGTCGTTACCCATTTCTGCTCGCCAAATTGCGTGACGACAGCGATGAATTGTCGCTCTGTTTCGACCCGACCGCACCGGGGTTGAGCGAAGATGGCGACGGCGCACCGCTGTTCGACGGCGATCAGCCGAGCAAGGCGACGAGCGACATCCTCGAATTTTGTAAGAATTTCGAAGAAGCGGGCGCACGCACGCAAGCGTTCATGGCCGAGTTGGAAAAGCTCGACCTGTTGATGGACGGCGAAATGTCGATTCAGGCAGAGGGGCAGGAACAGCCATATGTCTATCGCGGTTTCCGCATGATCGACGAGAATAAACTGCGTGACCTACGCGGGGATGCGCTGCGCCGTATCAACCAAAATGGCATGCTGCCGCTCATCTATGCGCACCTGTTTTCGATGGGCATCATGCGTGACCTGTTCGCCGAACAGCTGAACTATGGGCTGGTGCCGGCACCCAATTTGCAGCCGGTTCCCGCCGCTTAAGCAGTTTTTGCGAACCAAAATCAAAAAGCCGTCGCTGGGCACTTGAAACCAGCGACGGCTTTTCCTATTTTAGCAAAGTCATCGGCGCTGGTTCCCCCCCTTTTTCCGGCGCGATGATGACACCGCATGCGGTGTCTCCTCCCTGGACCCTGACCGCCCCATAGGAAACTATGGGGCGGTTTTTTATGCTTATTCTGCGGCTTCCGCCCATCCTTGGCCGCTCGCCCCGACATATTGCGCCGCCGTTTCAACGCAGTGCGCCAAAATGGCCGCGATGCGCGCGCACCCCGCCCCATCTGGCGCTCCACCCGGGGTCAGGTAGAGCGCACGGTCGATTTCAATCTGCACCGCCTCTATGCGCTGCGTTGGGCGGCCATGCGCCTCCACTGCATACCCCCCCGCATAGGGGTGGTTGCGTGCCGCGATCAGCCCCGCCCCTTCACCGACCGCAATCAGCCGTTCGGCCAGTTCGCCCGACGCAGCACGGCCGTGACGGTCGCCAATCACCCATTGCGGGCGGGCCAAGGCTTGTGTCGGCATCGAATGCAGGTCGATCAATATCGCCATGCCGAACCGCGCACGCGCCGCAATCAATGCATCGGCGATCGCCCCATGCCATGGCCGGTGATAGCTATCGACCAGTGCACGCAACGCCTCTGCATCCATTCTGCGCCGCCACAAATCCCCCACACCATGGAGTTGACGGGGGATAAGGCCAAGCCCGCTCAACACCCGGCGACTGGGCGGCGCACGCGGCTCTGCGCCCGTAACGTCGCGTGCATCCCATTCCTGTGCCGCACGATTCAAATCCATCGCCGCGCGGGCCATATCGGCGACAAGCACAAACGGTCCCTGCCTTGCCAGCGCATCGGCAAAAACATCAACATATGGGTCAGCCAGCCGGTCGAGCACCGCGCGATCAACCCGTGCCCGCGCCAATACATCGGGCGGGTAATATCGCCCGGCATGGGGCACGGCGATGACAATCGGGCTTTGCCCTTCCTCACCCAATATGTGGAACGGTGCGCGCGTCGACCCCTGCGTCATGGTAAAGACCATGGCCTTTTTGGGCAAAAGGCGCAATCATGCGCACGGAAAATTAAGGGCGTTGTCGTATCAGGCGGCAATAGCGACTTTTGACATTGGGATGGCTGATGATCCGCATTTTGCTGGCAGAAGATGATGATTTTCTGGCGGGAGGAATAGCTCTTGCTCTCCGCAATAACAGGTTTTCAGTTGATCATGTTCGCTCCGGAACGGATACAGACCATGCTCTGAAGTACACAGATTATGATCTGGTAATTCTTGATCTCGGCTTGCCCAAAATGGACGGTATGGAAGTATTGGGTAATCTACGCAGTCGGGGCCAGTCTTTACCAGTTTTGGTACTCACTGCCCGAGATCGTCTTGAAGATAGGGTTTCTGGACTTGATTCTGGTGCTAACGACTATCTCACTAAACCTTTCGAGTTACCGGAGCTTATGGCTCGAGTGAGAGCGTTGATTCGCAACGATCGCTGGGGTAACACTACCGAATTTGTATATGGTCCAATCAAATTCAACACATCTTCACGTAGGGTACTGGTAAATGACAGCCCAATTGACCTCTCTGCTCGAGAACTGGCGGTTTTAGAACTCTTGCTGCAGCGTGCAGGACGAGTAGTAAACAAAAATCAGATTGCAGATCACCTGACCAGCTGGGATACTGACCTTACCCACAATGCTATTGAAATTATTGTGCACCGTTTGCGCAAGAAGCTTGAGTGCGATGGCTTTAGTATCCGTACCATGCGGGGCCTTGGTTATCTGATTGAAAAGACCGGCTAATACATCTATTCGCAGCCAGCTTCTGGCCTGGCTGCTTCTTCCCCTAAGTGCGCTGTGGCTTTGTTCAACAGCATTTGCCTATTATTCATCGGTGGCTTTTGCCAACGATACCTATGACCGTGAATTACTGAATTCTGCTGATTCTGTGGCAGTTCGCACAAGTCACAAGGGTGGGCAATACTCTATTGACTTGCCTCCATATGTGCGGGCCATTCTCCGCCATGACAATACCGATATATTCTTCTATCAGATTCTTTCGCCTGAGCGGGAGCGCATTTCTGGCGACGAAAACATGCCTCCTTTGCCTAAACAGCTTAAACTTGCTATGCCTGTTTTTACTGACGGTGTTATCGATGGCACCAAGGTTAGAGTGGCATCTATTCTCGTGCCGGTGCCCGAGGCGGAGAGTCACGGCGAGACATTTATCGTTCAAGTTGCTGAAACCCTTAAAGCTCGCAAACGCTTTGCCCAAGAGCTTCTGGTTAGCATGGTGGCACCAGAAATTTTCTTTATTTTACTCGGTGCCATTGCCATTTGGTCTGGAATAGGTCGCGGTCTCGAGCCTCTCAAGGATGTACAGGAAGCTCTTTTGCGTCGCTCTCAGCATGATCTTCATCCCCTCTCAACCGAAATGGCACCACTGGAGGTGCGGCCTCTAGTTCAATCGATTAATGAATTACTAGGACGGTTGCGCAGTGACATAGAGGCTCAGAATCGCTTTGTCGCTAACGCTGCTCATCAACTGCGCACCCCTCTGGCCGGTTTGAAAACCTACATTGGTCTGCTACAGGGCTTTGCTAAAGCAGCTGAAGTGGAGCAAGCTGTTACTCAGCTCGATCATGGTGTCAATCGCATGACACACCTTGTTAATCGTCTCCTCGCTCTTGCTAAAGCTGAGCCCAATGCCGCAGCAATTGTGCCTAAACAGTCTTTTGACTTGAATCAGGTGGCGGCAGCCTCGGCCTCAGACTTGGTCAATGTGGCAATAGAAAAAGATATTGATTTAGCCTTTGAGGGGGCCGATGGGCCAGCGTTAATTGAGGGCGATCCAGCCTCTGTCAGTGAGCTAGTCATGAACTTAGTTGATAATGCGTTGCGCTATACCGGCCATGGTGGTCACGTTACTGTCCGTGTGCACGCTAATCAGTCAGTAGTGCTGGCCGTTGAAGATGATGGACCCGGTATCCCTGAGGAGGAGCGAGAACGTGTCTTCGAGCGCTTCTATCGCGTTCTAGGTACAGGAGAGCAGGGCAGCGGTTTAGGCTTGCCAATTGTGCGCGAAATCGCTCGCTCGCATCGAGCTGCTGTAGCAATTGAAACGCCGTCCAGTGGCGTTGGTACTTTATTGACGGTGACTTTTAATCGCTTGGTCTAGCTATCTCAAGCACAGCTAGTCTATTTATTCGCCGGGCGCTTTCTTGGCAAAAGCCTATATTGCATAGCATTAAGACCAGCGCTTTTTCAGATTTCTCTCCACCAGGTGTGGTGGCCTCACAGCATCATAGTCAATTAGAAC
>CALFXW010000152.1 GCA_937957805.1 uncultured Sphingopyxis sp. | reverse complement strand
TCGGTTTTGGTGCAGCGGCAGAGGTGGCACGCGCCCGCATGGCTGAGGATGCGCTCCACGTCGCGCGCCTCTGGGCCGTTGCCATGGAGCAATTGCCCGGCTGGCAGGTCAATGGTTCGGTGCATGCGCGCTGGCACGGCAACCTAAATATCCGGCTGGACGGCGTGAATGGCGCGCGGTTGCTGTCCGATTTGCGTGACATCGCCTTTTCGCTGGGCAGCGCCTGCGCCAGTGGGTCGGGCAAAGCCAGCCACGTCCTGCGCGCCATGGGGGTGGACGGCGCGGCGGCGCGTTCGTCGCTGCGCCTCGGTTGGGGGCGCTATACCGGCGAGGCGGACCTGCGCGATGCATTGCGCGCGATTAACGATGCGGCGCTGGCGCAAAGGGAAATATGATGGTCGAAGTGCGCTTTCTGCATGCCGATGGCGAAGGGCAATCTGTGGGACAGGGCGATGGCGACAGCAGCCTGTTGACGCTCGCCCAATCGCTCGGCCTGCCGCTGGAGGGGACGTGTGAGGGGCAGATGGCCTGTTCAACCTGCCATGTCATCGTCGATCCGGCGCATTTTGCGCTGCTCCCCCCAGCGAGCGAGGCGGAGGAAGATATGCTCGACTTTGCTGCCGGTGCCTGTCGCACAAGCCGCCTGTCATGCCAGATACGGCTGGGCGATTGTCCATCCGAATTGACCGTCAAATTGCCGCGTGAGAGCCGCAATATGCAGGGTCTATAATCCCACAACACTTGCCAAAGCGCTGCGTCATCGCCATAGGCCGCGACGGGAGTCGGGCGGACGCCGTCTTCGCCAACCCGGTCAGATCCGGAAGGAAGCAGCCGCAACGAATTCGCGGCGGGTCGTTCCGGCTCCCACCCCATGCACCTCGCATGATTGCAATGGCGGCGCGACTGTCGCATGCTGATGTGATGCAAATAATACCCCATAACATCACCTTGGCAGCGGCTTTTGTGCCGCTGGCATTGGCTGCCACCCCGGCGCATGCGGGCGATCAGACGTGGGAGGATGCGGGCTCGGCCGTGCGCACCGCTCTGGTGCTCGCCGCCGTTGGCGTCCCGGCGGTCGAAGGGGATGGCGATGGCGCGTTACAAGCAGGCATGTCGCTGGGCGCGACCTTTTTGGCGACCGAGGGGCTGAAACAAAGCTTTCCCGAATTGCGCCCCGATGGCAGCGACCGGCGCAGTTTCCCATCCGGCCATACGTCGATCAGCTTTGCCGCCGCGGCAACGCTTATGGAACGGCAGGGGCGCGATGTCGGTATTGCAGCGCATGTCGCGGCGGCATTTGTCGGCCTGTCGCGCGTCGAAGCGGATAAGCACCATGTCCATGATGTGCTGGTGGGGGCGGCGATTGGGGAGATTGCGGGGCTGCTCCTGACCCGTAAGCCGCGCGAAAATATGGTCATCATGCCATGGGGTGACACCAACGGCGGGGGCATCCATTTCGCCATGCGATTTTGAATGCTTGGATATGGTGGCTCCACGCCCTAATCTTATCCAGTGAGCGAATCTCTTCCTGATCAAGATGCGCCCTTTTTGGGCATGGCGCTGCCGGAAACTTCCCCTGCAAAGGCGGCGGACGGCGGCTATCGCGTATTGGCGCGCAAATATCGGCCGCAGCGATTTTCGGAGCTAATCGGTCAGCAAGCGATGGTGACGACGCTCGCCAACGCTATCCGGCGTGGCCGTATCGCCCATGCGTTTTTGATGACCGGGGTTCGCGGGGTGGGTAAAACCTCCACCGCGCGTTTGATCGCCAAGGGGTTGAATTGCACCGGACCGGATGGGACGGGCAGCCCCACCATCGACCCGTGCGATGCATGCGATGCCTGCCGCTCGATTGCGGAGGGGCGGCACATCGATGTCGTCGAAATGGACGCGGCCAGCCACACCGGCGTTGATGATATTCGCGAGATTATAGAGGCGGTGCGCTATGCTGCCGTTTCTGCCCGCTATAAAATATACATCATCGACGAAGTGCATATGCTGTCGAAAAACGCGTTCAACGCGTTGCTCAAGACGCTGGAGGAGCCGCCGCCGGGAGTTATCTTTATCTTCGCGACGACCGAAGTGCACAAGGTGCCGATTACCGTCCTGTCGCGCTGCCAGCGCTTTGACTTGCGCCGCATCACGCCCGAGATGTTGTTCGACCATTTTCAACGCATATTGGCGCTTGAATCGGTGGTGGGGGAAGATGCGGCGGTGCGGATGATCGCTGCTGCTGCTGATGGTTCAGTGCGTGATGGCCTCTCCATCCTCGATCAGGCAATCGCCCATGCTGCCGAAGCGGGGGATGCAGAGCACGCCGGATTATGCGTTACGGCGGCGCAAGTCAGCGCCATGCTCGGCCTTGCCGATGGTGGCGCGGCGCGCCACCTGCTTGGCCATATTCTGGCGGGAGATGGCACAGCGGCGATCGATGCAGCGGCGGCGCAATATGCGCTGGGCGTCGACCCGGTTGCAATTGTCCGCAGCCTGATGCGCCTTGTCCATGGCATTGCGCTCCACCGCGCGGCGCGCAAGGGTGATGCGGCGCTGTCCGACGATGACCAAGCAGCTATCGCCATTTGGGCAGGTGCGATGGGCATGGCCGCGATCCAGCGACTGTGGCAATTGTTGCTGCGCGCACAAGGCGAAGTGGCGGAGGCTGCGGATCCGGCGGTTGCGCTCGACATGGCGTTGCTGCGCATTGCCCATGCTGCGACCATGCCCGACCCGGATGAATTGACAAAAATGCTGCAAAACGGGTCGGTCGTTATCACCACGGGCAGCGCGCCTGCTGCATCGCCGCCGCCCCCAGCGTCGCCGCACACACCACTCGATATGGCGCGCAGCTATGACAATGGGCCGGATACATGTGCCGCACAAAGGGCGATAGCTATTGACCCGGCGACGGACGATGCGCCGATCGCCTGCGCCACGGATTTGCCCGAATTGATCGACCATCTCATTGCGGCGGGGGAGGTGGAGGGCGCATCGCTGTTGCGCCGCCATGGCCGTCTGATTACCCTAGATGCCACCAAATTACTGCTGGCTCGCGGCGAGGGGATGGATGATCTGGTGCTGGCGCGGATCGCCCGGGCGCTAAAAGCCATCGGGCCGCTGCGCGTCGCCTTTGGGGAGGGGCCGGGTGCCCCGACGATGGGGGAGGCGAAGCTTGCAGCCGAGGCGGCGACAGAGGCATTGGCCAAAGAAAATCCGACCGTGGCGGCGATTTTTGAAGCATTCCCCAACGCCAAATTCCTGCCCCAAGGCTGACAGACGAACATATCAAATGGAGCCAGTATGAAATCGATGGAAGAAATGATCGCTGCTGCGCAACAGGCGGCAGAGACGATCCAGCAGCAAATGGGCGAAGCGCAGGCCAAGCTCGACCAAATAGAGGTAGAGGGCGTGTCGGGCGGCGGTCTGGTCAAAATCACCGCGACCGCCAAAGGGCGAATCCGTCGGGTGGACATTGACCCCAGCCTGCTGGCACCGGGTGAAAAACAAATGGTAGAGGATTTGGTCGCAGCGGCCATCAACGATGCGCGGGCCAAGGCGGATGCGGCGAGCAGCGCAGAAATGGCGAAAATGACCCAAGGGCTGCCTCTACCGCCGGGGTTCAACCTGCCGGGGATGTAAGCGGCCGCGCGGCGCAACCATTGAATTTGGCCCTGTCGCCCCCATCTTTCATCCAACATATTGGACGCGGGTAAATGCCCCGCACTGAACCGGAGCCATAATGACCCGTCGTTACCCGATTTTGCCGCTGCGTGACATTGTCGTCTTTCCCGCCATGGTGGTGCCGCTGTTCGTTGGACGCGAAAAATCGGTCGCGGCGCTCGAAGCGGCGATGGCGGCAGACAAGGAGATTTTCCTTGTCGCGCAGCTTTACCCGACCTGTGATAACCCGGGCATTGACGATATTTATGATGTCGGCGTCATCGCCAGTGTCCTGCAATTGCTGAAACTGCCCGACGGCACGGTTCGCGTTTTGGTGGAGGGGCGTGAACGCGCCACGCTGCAATCGCTGCATGAGGAGGTGGATCACGTCGCCGCGAGCCTCGATGATTTTGCCGATGCGCCGGGAAGCGATGAACAATTATCGGCGCTGATGCGCTCCACGTTGGACCAGTTTGGCGAATTTGCTAAATTGAACAAGCGTTTGCCCAGCGAAACGCTGACCCAGGTTGAACAGGTTGAAACCCCGGCGGCGGCGGCGGATGCTATCGCGGCCAATCTGTCGATCCGCGTTGCCGACAAGCAGGCGATTTTGGCGGAGCGTAATGTCGCCAGACGTCTCGAACTGGTGCTCGGCTTTGTAGAAGGCGAATTGGGCGCGTTGCAGGTGGATAAGCGTGTGCGTGGCCGCGTTAAGCGCCAGATGGAAAAGACACAGCGCGAATATTATCTGAACGAACAGCTAAAGGCGATCCAGCGTGAGCTGGGCGATGGTGAGGGCGAGGGGGAGGGCGAACTCGCCGAGCTTCAGGCCAAGATTGACAAGGGTAAATTGCCCAAGGAAGCGCGCACCCGCGCGCTTGCTGAGCTAAAGAAACTCAAGGCGATGGCGCCCATGTCGGCAGAGGCGACGGTGGTGCGCAATTACCTCGACGTGCTTATCGGCCTGCCGTGGGGACGGATGTCCAAAATTAAAAAGGATATTGTTGCCGCGCAAAACATCCTCGACGAAGATCATTTCGGGCTGGACAAGGTCAAGGAACGGATTGTCGAATATCTGGCAGTGCAGGCGCGAACCAACAAGCTTAAGGGGCCGATTTTATGCCTTGTCGGCCCGCCGGGCGTTGGCAAAACCTCGCTTGGCCGTTCGATTGCCCGTGCGACGGGGCGCAAATTCGTTCGTCAATCGCTGGGCGGCGTGCGGGACGAGGCGGAAATTCGTGGCCATCGCCGCACCTATATCGGCTCCATGCCCGGTAAAATCGTTTCCAACCTCAAAAAGGCGGAGGCGATGAATCCGCTTATCCTGCTGGATGAGATTGACAAATTGGGCGCAGATTTTCGCGGCGATCCGGCGGCGGCGCTGCTCGAAGTGCTCGATCCCGAACAAAATGGTCGTTTTCAGGACCATTATCTCGAACTCGACCTCGACCTGTCGAACATCATGTTCGTGACGACGGCGAACAGTTTGAATCTGCCGCAGCCCTTGCTCGACCGGATGGAGATTATCCGCCTCGAAGGCTATACCGAGCCGGAGAAGCTGGAAATCGCGCGCCGTCACTTGCTGCCCAAAGTTGTCGAAGCTCATGGTTTGAAAGCTGACGAATTTACGGTCAGCGATGGCGCGCTAACCGACCTGATCCGTTATTACACGCGCGAAGCGGGCGTGCGCACCTTTGAACGTGAAATGGCACGGCTCGCGCGCAAGGCGCTGCGCGCCATTTTGGAAGGTAAAGCGCAGTCCGTCGCCATCACTTCCGAAAATCTGGGCGAATTTGCGGGCGTGCGCAAATATCGCTTTGGCGTGGGTGAGGCGGAGGATCAGGTGGGCGCGGTTACAGGCCTCGCCTGGACCGAAGTCGGCGGCGAATTATTGACGATAGAGGCGGTGACCGTGCCCGGTAAGGGGCTGGCGCGCACAACCGGGAAACTGGGCGATGTGATGACTGAATCGGTGCAGGCTGCGCTCAGCTTTGTAAAGGCACGTGCGCCCGCTTATGGCATCAAACCCAGCCTGATTCAGCGCAAGGATATCCACATCCATCTGCCCGAAGGCGCGGTGCCAAAGGATGGGCCGTCGGCCGGCATCGGCATGGTGACCGCTATGGTGTCGGCACTAACCGGCATAAAGGTGCGCCGCGATGTTGCGATGACGGGGGAGGTGACGCTGCGCGGGCGTGTCCTGCCGATTGGCGGGCTGAAGGAAAAATTGCTCGCCGCGCAGAGGGGCAACATCACTACCGTCCTTATCCCCGAAGAAAATGAAAAGGATTTGGCCGAAATACCCGCTGTGGTGCGCGACGCTTTGACGATCATCCCCGTCGCGCATGTCGATGCGGTGCTGGCGCTGGCACTCGCCGGGCCGCTTCACCCGATTGAGTGGAGCGAGGCGGACGATCTCGCCGCCATGCCCGCCGAATCCCGCGAAGATGGCGGCGCGCTGCGCCACTAAAATTGGCGCGATTCATGCCATTTGCGACGATGATATTGGGCGGGATGCGCAATTTTCGGTCTTTGGGGCATCAATATGCCCAGATATTGTTACAAAGGGCGGGAAACGGCGCGTTTTGCCTTTGACATGGGCATGATTTGCCGCCTTACTATCGCGCGACTTCAAACGTGAGTCACGCAATGACAATATCTTCAAAGGGGATAGCTTCAGCATGAACAAGCAAGAATTGGTCGGCGCGGTCGCGGATCACACTGGTCTGTCCAAGAGTGATGCTGCCAAGGCCGTAGATGCCGTGTTCGACGCCATCACGGGTGAGCTGAAGAAGGGGGGCGATGTCCGACTGGTCGGGTTCGGCACTTTCTCGGTTACCAAGCGCAAGGCATCGACGGGCCGCAATCCGCGTACCGGCGAAACCATGACGATTAAGGCTTCCAGCCAGCCCAAATTTAAAGCGGGCAAGGGTCTGAAAGACGCCGTCAACTAAGATTGCTATATGGGTGGGTGATTATGCACCCGCCGCATTTGGGACAGGGCAGGCTCGGCGACGGGACTGCCCTGTTCCCATTTATTTGGCCCCGCCTGTCGCCCCCAATATTCGCGACACTGCAACATGTCTGCGCTTGCCAATCGGGCAGCGAGGATTTAGGGCGCACCAACCCCGAAAGGCGCGGCGCTCAGTTCGTCCGGTTCGGCGGGCGCGTAGCTCAGTGGTAGAGCACACCCTTCACACGGGTGGGGTCGTAGGTTCAATCCCTACCGCGCCCACCATTTTCCGAAACCGCGTAGGAAAATGGCCTGCACGCGATGCGCACGGGCCATATCCCTGTCACTGCATCTACGCCCGACTAAGGATTGTCGGGCATATCCTCGGGCGGTGACCATAGATCATCATTGCCGCTGCCGGTAATCGGTTCGTCGATGATCGGCTGATCGGTCAAATCATCAACCTCGCGCAGATCAATCAAAACCTGTGGGATGCTGCTCGACGTGCCGTCTTCGTCGTCAACCTGTTCATTCACCGTGTCCTGCACCGGGAAGCTGCTGTCATAGTCAAATGTGACGCGGCAGGATGCGGGGTTGGCAATGGGGCAGCCATTGATGGTGGAGCCAGCGGCAAATTGTCCCTGACCCATGGGGTGCGCCCCGTTAATCAGAGCAAAGGCGATGGCGTCAATCCCCGTTTGCAGCACGTCAGTGGCATCGCCGATCCTGCCATTGATGATGATGCGGCTGTTACTATCCTCGGTTGTTACCGACAGGATATTGGCGGTAAACCCACGCCGGTTGGCATAGCTGGAATCAACGCCGCTATTTTGAATATAGACACCGCCCAGCACATCGAGTTCGAGGCGGTTGGCGCTGAGCGCCCCCATATCGTCGGTCACGCCGTCGTTTTGCGCCAGTCGTCCGTCGATCAGCGCCAGATCGGTCATCGCCGCAATGTCGGTAATCGCGGCCATGCTGGCGACCGCAATATCGGCTGATTGTAACCGCAATGTGCCGCCCAGACCATTGCTGCCCCCGCCCGACAGGCGGATGCTGCCCTGACCCAAAATCACCTCTATTGCGTCGTCTGCGGCGATTTCAAAGTCATTGCCCGCAGTCATATTGCTGCCCGCCACCGCGCCAATCACGCGCGCGGCACCATTTGTCTGGATGGAGAAGGTGCCGCCAGCAGACAAATTGCCGCCGCTTGCCCCGCCGCCGTTAAAGGTGAAGGCACCGATGACGACGTCGGGCGGGCGTGTGCTGCCCACCGACCCGCCGGATTGCGCCTGTACGCGCGGGCCGATGATGGTGATGTCACCGCCAAACACGCGCGCAATTTCTGCCGCCGACAGGCTATATTCGCCCGTCTGGTCACCGCCGCCGATAAAGGTTCGTGCGGTCACATCGCCATTGCGTAGCGTCACGCCGGTGGTGGTGCCAGCCGTGCCGATGCGACCATTGGTGCCGATCGCAATGTCGCCGGACACAAAGCTGATGGTCTGACCGGTGGCGACGCCGCTGACATTGACCAGATCAACCGCTGTGCCGTTCAACGCATTGCGCGCGGTTACCGCGCCCAAAGTCATCGAGTCTGACGAATTTAGCAGGATGTTGCTGCCGGTCAGGGCCTGGACAGAGATGTCGCCGGCCATTGTGCGCAAATCGACATCGCCCGAAACATTGCCAGCGCGAATATTGATGTCGCCATCGGTATTGCGAACGCCGACATTGCCGCTGGTGGCGTTGAGTGCGGCAAAATCCATCAGATCACTGCCGGTGATGGCGCCACCCTGCGCGTTAAAGCTGATCAAGCCGAACGACACCAGATTATTGATGTTTATCAGTCCATTATTGGCGCGCAAGTCGGTCGACCCGCGCGAATATACCCCTTCAACCGATACACCGTTCGCGCCATTGAGCGAAACGGGTGCACCGTCATTGCTGGTTTCGACGTCATTGCCGGTGATGCGGTCACCTGCAATGACATTGATGCCGCTATTGGCAAAAAGGCCGTCAAACTGCGCCGTTCCGGCTACACGTACGTCGATATCATCACCGGCGAACAGCACAGCATTCGGCCCACCCAGCGATGCGGCGTTGATCGAGATTCGGTCGGCTGCATCCAGCCTGCCCACAGTCACCGCGCCACCGGCGATCAGGATGATGTCCGATGCCCCACCTTCGCCCAGCGCCATGGCGCTTAATCCCGGGCTGGGAGGCAGTGCGACAGAAGTTGACGCTTCCGGGTCGGTGACCCCATTTTCTATGTCTATGGTGCCCTGCGCCGTTATGCCGATGGTACGGCTGGCAAAAATATCGGTAAAGCGGACATTATTGCCCGTCACGATAACATTGCCGCGCGTGCTTGCGACGTTTCCGCCGGTCACGTTCCCATCGGCGGTAATGCTGGTGTCATCAACGCTGGCGCTGGCACCGATTACGATATCGCCCCCGGCGATCAACGTAAATCGGCTGCCAATATTCGCCGCCGCAACGAATATATTGTTTGCAGCGGTCAGATCGGTCGTGCGGCTGCTGGTCAGTAGCGAACCGGTATTGAGGCGAATATTATTGGCGGTTACGACCACCGTGTCCGCAGCAACGCTAGCCAAATTCATGCGGCTGGCGTGATTAACAACCAACTCCCCCGTTTCGATGGTCAGGCCAGCGAAAATGGAAATGCCACCGGCGCCGGTAAAGTCAAATTGAACTGTACCATTTGTGCCGAAATAGGCGCTGCCGAATGTGATCCGTCCAGCGGTGGAAGTCAGGTAAATGCCGCTGCCGATTTGTGTAAAATCGCCGCTGGTAATCGGCGCGCCAAAGGCTTCGGCGCTCAGGCTATCGACCCGTAACCCGCTGCCGCTGGTTTCAACCAACAGCTCAATCCGCCCGGCGATTTGTGAACTGGCATCAAGGCGCAAATTGGCGGCACGTATCGCGCCCTCGCCTTCGTCCGTGTCGCTGATACTGGCCCGTATCAGCCCACCAAAGCCGAGGCCGCCGACACCGTTGTTGCCCCGCCCGCCCGTGGTGCCAATGATATTACCATTGCCGTCGAGGACATTTTGCGCGGTTCCGTCACCGCCCAGTCCGGCCGTGCCACCGACCCCGCTGGAAATCAGCTCCAGATCATCCTCACTGCCCGCCGCATAGCCGATGGTGCCGCCCTCTGCCGTCAGGCGGAAATTGCCGCCATAGCCGTCCCCGCCATCGCCGCCCCTGCCGCCGGTAGTCGCGCCAGATCCACCGCTAAGCAAAGTGGCGCCGTTGCCGCCCGCACCGCCAAAGCCTTCGATACGCAGGCTGGTCGACGAAAACAGATTGTTGATGGCAACCAGCGCGCCATCAATTGCGTGCAATTCCAGCTCACCACCCTTGCCAACGCCGCCGCGACCGCCATCAAAGCCTGTGGTCAGCGGGGTATCGGCAAGGCTGCTAACCATCCCCGCACCGCCCGCACCGCCGATGCCCGTCAATATCACGCTTGTCGGATCAAGGGCGAACCGGCCGTCGATACCCGTCGCGGTAAAGCGTGCGCGGCCGCCCGCACCTTCGCCGCCAGCGCCGCCGCGACCGTTGATAGCATCGCCGCCCGCACCACCTTCGCCCGATGCGACAACCGCATAGGTGCTGCCATCGACGCCAAAGTCAAAATCATCAATGTTGATCGACGCGGTGCCGCCGCTGCCGCGTCCGCCTGCGCCGCCGCTGATGCCAAAGCCGCCGATGCCGCCTTTGCCGCTGACATCGGCCGTCAACGCAACCAATGCGCCATCGGTGCTGAGGTTGACATTGACCGTGCCGCCAATCCCATCGCCCCCCGCTACCCCGCCGGGGTCATTGGGCAGACGCAGTGTGGAGGATGGGCCCAGCAGGTTGGTAATCCGGCCTGCGTTGCCGCCGATACCCAGCGCGTTCAATTCCACCGTCACCAAGCCGGTGCTGCCGGCATCAAGCCCGCCACCGGTGAAGTTGAAATTGACTGTGCCGCCCGTTCCGCGTCCACCACGGCCCGGGGGGGCAATGTCGCTCATCGAGCTGGAGTCGGACAGGCCAAAGCCGCTGCCATTGGCACCATTTCCATTGGCATTGGCATATAATCCGCTGGTGACCGCAACATGGCCGCCGTCCAATTGGATGTTGATGGTGCCGCCATTGCCATCGCCGCCGTTCAGGCGGCTGCCACGAAGGCCCGGCGTGTCCGTACCGACGCGTCCCCCACTGCCATCGGCAAAGAAATTGATTGTCTGGCTCGTCAGGTCACCGCTGCCCCCTGCCAACGCTGTGAAATTAACCGTCCCGCCGGTGCCAATGCCCGCGTCCGCACCCGGGCCGCTGGCGCTTCCCGCGCCGACTGCGCCCAAAGTCAGGCTGTTGATGGTGTGGGTGCCACCGCCAAGCAGGAAATTGGCGGTGCCGCCAAACCCATTGCCGCCGCCGCCGCCAAATCCCGCAGCGCTGGCGTTCAGGCTGGCGATGGCGACGCCCCCGTCGTTTAGGTTGAAATCAATGGTGCCCCCGCGCCCGTCGGCACCCCTGCCGGGGACGCCAATCACGGTGGCAAAGGCGCCGCCGCCATCAACGCTAATGCCGAAATTTGTCGCGAGAAATTGTGCTGTGATACCGGTGATGTCGAACGAAAAATTGCCGCCCTGGGCGTTGGCGGGCCTGGCTGTGCCGCTGGAAAAGCCGCTTTGCCCCGACGCATCCGCGAACAAGTCGCCTCGCACCAAAATCGCCGCATCGTCGATACCGATGCTGACATCGCCCCCGCGACCTGCGCCTGCGGTAGCACCGCTGCCGCCAAATCCAGTGGCGTTAATATTCAGGCCGGAGAATATCATCCGGCTGCCCGATTCGCTCTGAATCGCTATCGTGCCGCCGAAACCGGAACCGGCCGAATTGGTTGCGAATTCGGCCCGGGCGCTGGCATCCAAAAATGCCGAAACACCATTGAGATTAGAATTGTTGGTCGCGGTCAGATTTATGTTGCCGCCCGTCGCGTCCAAACTGCTGTTGGGAATGACAGCGGAGCCATTGATTCGCGCACCGGCATTGGCAATCAGAAACAGATTTGTGACATTCAGTGCACCATTGTCGAGCAGCAGGTTAATCTCCCCACCGTCCAGCGTGCCATGGTCGCCGCCGCTGTTGTCGACAAGGATTCCGCTGGCATCGACGGTCAAATCACTGTCAATTGTCCAATTGCCGCCGTTCAGAACCGAAATATTGGCCAATCCTCCCTCGGCAAAATTCCCGCTTCCGCCGCCTGATTGGCCCGCCACCCCCACTGCCGAGAAAAACGCATCACTGGCACGCATCGCTGCGCCGTCCACCGTGAAATTGATCGTGCCGCCGATGCCGGTTCCGCCGTCGCCATCTGTTGGAGAAGCCGGAAATGCAGCGCCCCCCGCGCCGTCAGCCGCGACACGCAGCGCGCCGAGGTCGCTGCCGCTAAAGCGTGTGCCCGTCGCGCTGTTGGTAAAAGTGACGGTGCCACCTTCGCCATTGCCCCCACGCGGGCCGATGCGGCTTGAACCGTCGATGGGGTCAATTTCCTGCCCCAGCGCGCCGCCGCCAATGCCCGACGCATCGAGCAATGTCGTGGCGGAAATCAGCGCACTGTTTATGCCGGAAATATTTACCGTTACGCTGCCGCCGGTGCCGTCACCCGATGTCATGCCGCCGATATAGCCAAGACCAATCGCCGTAATGCTGGTCGCGCCAGCGACATTGATGCGCGCGCCATTGCTAATCAAAAGGCTCGCACTTCCGCCGATACCATCACCGCTATTTTGTGCATAAATATCGGCGATACCGTCGGCATGTAGGTCAAGACTGCCCAGCGTTACCACCGCACCATTGGTGATATTCATCGTCACCGTGCCGCCAACACCATCCCCGCCATCACCATCCGCTGGCGCGCCCATGGGACTGGCGAGCGGTTGAGAATCGCTAAAATCACCTCGATTGTCGGGCAAGCCGCCATAGCCGGTAGCATCGATGACGAGCGCGCCCGAAGGATTGATCAGGCCCATGGCATTGGCCAGCGATCGATCAAGCGAGTCCAGCGAGGCACCGATCGAACCCTTGTTCGGGTCTGAGGTGAGCTGGCCAAGCCGCACCTGCATCTTCACGAACTGCCCGGCAGAGGGCTTTTCCTCGCTTGCAATCGGCGGCGTCGGTAGAGGCGGGGTCACAGGCTCCACGCGCTTCTCGGGCGGCGGCGGGGCCGGGGGCTGCTGCTTGGGTGGTGCCGGAGGCGGCAGCGGTTGCGGCGTGAATTCCGGCGGCAGGATGCGGATGTGCGCCTGGGTGCCGAGGGTGCGCTGGATGACGTTGGCCTGCAGGCCGCCGATCAGCGCGGTGATGGCGGCGGTCAGGCCGTGATCGTGCGGCTGTATAAAGCGACCGTGGGCAGCGCCAGCAAAGCGACCTATGAAGTACCCAACCTGACGTTGCAGGCCGCCTCCGAAGGCGCGTGGGGCATGCAGGTACGTGTTCGTGTAGACAAAAAAGCAGTGAGCGATCCGAATCTGGTGGCGGTGGCGACACGGTTGGGCGTGCAGCCGGCCGACCTGTTCGACCTGACTGTGCGGGACGGGGGAACCGGTCGGACTGAAACGTTTTTGAATCTGACCACGAAGGAAAGTGCGCGCCGCGCGGACCGTGTGCTGGCGGCCGAGTCGACGCTGGTGCGTGTGACGTCGAGCCTGCCTGCCAACACGTCGCCCACGGCCCATGCCGGAACATTGGCGGATGCCGATGTCTGGACGGCCAACACGAAGTCCACGGCGGCCAAGAATACGGCGCCGGCGGATGTCGCGGTCGATAGTGCCACGCTCGATGCTGCGACGTACAAAGGAAGCCAATCGTCCAAGACCGGCTTGTATCAGCTGGAGAAAGTCGATCTCTTCAATCTGCTCTGCGTTCTGCCGGAGATGAGCTTCCGCGAACTGCTGGACGG
>CALFXW010000151.1 GCA_937957805.1 uncultured Sphingopyxis sp. | reverse complement strand
GCGCAGTCGTGGTCGACGTGGCGCGCGAGCACCGTCGACACCATCACGCACCGCGCGTAGCCCACCGCACAGCCCCGACTCCACCCGGAGCAGCCGCGCACCGCCATCACCCCTCCCCGAACCTCTGCACCACGACCTCGAGCCCCAGCCGCCGCGCCTCGCCCGCCGTGTACTCCGTCCCGTGCGTCGGGCTCCACGGCGCCACCAACGCCAGCACCTGCACCGCGCGCCCCTCAGCGTGCGCCCGCGACGCGGCGGCGACCATCGCGTCGCCCCGCACCAGCGCGCGGAGCAGCTCCAGCGCGAGCCGGTACGCGTACGTGAGCAGGTCGGTCGCGAGCTCGGACCACCCCCGCGCCGCAGCGTCGTGCGACGCGTCGAGCGCGGCGAGGATGCGGCTGCGCACGTCAGCCACGGCGCACCCCGTCGTCGAGGCGCTCGACCACGCGCTCGAGGTCCGCGCGGGTGATGCTCGCGATCGGCCGGGCGCCGAGGTGCGGGTACAGGTGCCGCCGCAGCGTGCCCGCGGCCCACCAGTCGTCACCAAGAGCGTCGCGCACGGCCGCTGCAACCTGCGCCGAGGGGCGCCGTCGCGTGCGGGTGCTCCATCGCAGCGAAAGCTCCACGACGGCGTCCCCATCGCTCTCGACCGCAGCCTCGCACGCGGCGGAGTGGCAGTGCGGTACGCGCAGCACCCCAACGAAGCCCACGCGCCCCGCCGGAGCACCACAGTACGCGCACACGTTGTCAGCCACGGTCACCTCCGAGCAGCGCGCGCAGTCGGGGGGCGCGGTCGAGTAGCGAGAGCTGCGCGCTCACGGCAGCGCCTCCCGCAGCGCGGCGACGACCGCGGCCGTGGGGATCACGCCGCGCACCACGTCGGCGAGCGCCGCGAGATGCTGTACGCGTGTGGCGGCGGAGGCGGCGGCGACGGCGGCAGCAGCGGCATCGGCGGCGGCCCAGGCGGCGACCCAAGCGGCATCGGCGGCGGCGCCTCGCGCGGCGGCGGAGGCGGCGACCCAAGCGGCATCGGCGGCGGCGCGTACTTCATCGAGCGTCGCCTCTCCGCGACACCACGCCTCCGCCACTTCGATCGCGCGCAGGGGGCGCGTCTCGCCCGCGGGGACGAGGTGCAGCACCGTGCGAGCGCATGCGCACGCCGCGAGTACGAGCGATTGACGCGGCACCACATCCGCCACCGCGTTCAGCATCCACCGCGCATCGCGGCAATCGCGCCACGCCGTCGCCAAGTCGTGCGCTGCGGACCACTCCCGCGCGTCGGCGTCGTAGCGCCACTCCGGCCGCGGCAGCGCGACGAGATCCCCACGCCGGTCGACCACGTACAGATCGACCGCGACGCGATACACGCGCTGCGGGTCGCGGTCGAGTGACGCGAGCACGTCGCGCACGTCGTCGGTGTGCGTGCCCGCGTTGGTCCACGGCGCGTCGCCGATGGCCTCGGCGTCGACGTACTCGACCACCTCGGCGTCGGGGCGCTTCTCGTGCAGAGTGGGCTCAGCCACGGTCGCCTCCCCGCGCGACCATCGCCGCGAGCTCCGACCACGCCACGGGGCCGGTGGGGCCGAACAGCATGTACGTGGTGTTCGGCGACGCCTTGACCTCGGCCGCGCAGCCCTCTGTGTTCCACGACTCCGACCACCGCCCGTGCTCGTCGCTGCGCCACGCCACGCATCGCACTGCGTGATCGCGCCCCCACAGCTGCGACACCGCCCGCACCTCGTCGGCCGTCGGTGGCTCCGCCCGTGGCGCGTAGTCCGCCCGCACGGCGTCGACCGCCGCGAGGGCCGCGTCGCGCTCCTGCGTGAGTTCCGCGTCCGTGCGCAGCACCGTCTGCGCAAGTTCGCACATGGCCGCAACGGCGATGCCGCCGCGCTCGACCTTGTAGAACCTGTGCGGCGGTTCACACCGCGTGGCGATCGTCTCGACGGCGTGGTCGACGCAGTAGGCGCCGCATTGCATGTCGTGCGGACCAACCACATCGTGCGTTGCAGGCTTGTCGCACGGCCCCTTGCCGGTTTCCTCGCTGCGGTCGAAACCGCACCGCTCAAGCCCTTCGTTCGACGCCAACACCGCTCGCGCAAGTTGCGCCGCGGCACTTCCGTTCTCTGTGCTCATCGTCAGTCCCCTCCGCGGCGTGCGCGGCCCGTCGCCTCGTCGAGGAACTCCGCGCGGAGATCCCTGTCGCAGTCTTCGGCCGCCGACGCGAGCGCCGCCGCGCGCCCGAGCTCCCGCGCGCTACTCACTGCCGCCCCCGTACTGCACGCCACCGCCGCGCGGCTCGACGACCCGCGGGAGCGGCGTTTCGAGCACGCGCGCGCAGTCCGCCACGAAGAGCGCACAGCAGCCAACGTCCGCCGCGTGCTCGCGAATCTTCGCGCGGTCGCCCGCCTCGACGGCGCGGCGCAGCTTCTCCAGGTGCGTCACCGTCTCGTGCAGCGCCCACCGCGGACCCTCGACCGCATCGCCGCGCCACGAGCGCGGCGGACCTTTGCTCGCGTTCGCGTGCAGTTCCGCGAGCATCCACCCGGAGAACTCGCCGACGATCGCCGCGAGCTGCGCGCCGTCGGGATCGACGGCCGCTCGGTCCTCATTCCGACCGCGTCGTCGACCCGCCGCGACGAAACCATCGCCATGGCGTGGCTGCGCGTCGTCAATCTGGCGCGCGCGCTCGACCAATTGGCCGAAGGCGGGTTTTGGCGCATCGGGCTGGATGGACGAGCGAGCAACAGCCTGTCGAGCGCGCTTGGCGGCAATGTTCGCCCTGCATTGGTCATGGGCGCAGAGGGCACAGGTTTGCGCCCCAACAGCGCCGAGCATTGCGATCAGCTCGCAAAATTGCCGATTTCGCGGCGTATGGAGAGCCTCAACGTCTCCAACGCCGCCGCGATTGCGCTTTATGCGGCGGCGGAGATGCGAAACATTTAGTCTTCGGGCGCGATGGTCACCCGCAGCCCGTCGAGCGCATCAGCAAAGCGGATCTGGCACGACAGACGGGATGTTTCGTTGCGAAACGCGCTGGAATCAAGCAGGTCATTTTCATCCTCGCTCATCGGCGGCAAGTCGCTGGCAAAGCCGTCATCAACATGGACATGGCAGGTCGCACAGGAACAGCAACCGCCACACAGCGCCAGCAGTTCATCAAAGCCGGCGTCGCGGATATTTTCCATCACCGACAGGCCGGTATCGCCCTCTATCACTTTTTCCGTGCCGTCGCGGGTAACGACAATCAGCTTTGCCATGCCAGCAGATCCTTTGATTTCATTTGATCGCAAATTTCGGGGTGTGACGCCCGGTTCGCGGCTGGCTATGCGTAAGGCATCAAGGCGAATCAAGCCGAAAAGGACAGGCAATATGGGTATTTCGGCGGCCAATTTACGCAAATCGCTCGATGCTCTGGCGATATTGGACAAAGATGTCGCACGCGCGATAAAAAATTGCGGATATCCCGAACCACGGCTGCGCCCGCGTGGTTACACGACTTTGCTGCGCACCATCGTCGGACAACAGGTGAGCGTCGCCGCCGCCGCCGCCGTGTGGAACCGCCTAGAGGCCGCTTTGGGGAGTGATTGTCCGGCTGACAAATTGGTCGCCGCTGAATTTGACGCACTGCGCGCCTGTGGCCTGTCGCGCCAGAAACAGGGCTATGCGCGCTCGCTCGCCGAAATGACGCTGGCGGGCAGGCTCAATTTTGATGCGCTGCCAACCGATGATGAGGAGGCGATCGCCCTCCTCACCCAAATTAAGGGGATCGGACGCTGGTCGGCGGAGATTTATCTGCTGTTTGCGGAGGGGCGTGGCGACATCTGGCCGGCGGGCGACCTTGCGGTGCAAGAGGCGGTGGGGCGAATCAAAAAACTCGACACCCGCCCGACCGAAAAGGCGTTGCGCGCCATGGCGGACGTGTGGCGGCCGCACCGTGGCGCGCTCGCCATTTTTGCCTGGCACAGTTACAATATGGTGGCGATTTAGCGACGGGATCAGGAAAAGGGGCCGGGAAGTCCCGGCCCCTTTCTATTGCACGAGGAACTTTGACTAGAAGGAGAAGCCAAAGGTCGCACCAAAGGTGCGCGGTTCAGCATAATAGCCCCCAGCATAGCCTAGCGGACCAAAGTCTATCCCACGGGCAAAATCATGCCCGTTGGTCAGGTTTTTGGCCCAGACCATCAGGCGCGCTTCCCCACCCGCGAACGGCATGCGATCGAGTACCAGTTGCGCGTCAATTGTGTCCCGATCATCGCCAAGCAGCGCGTCGTTAAACGGCGACGAAATGGTATTGTTAAAGCTGTAGCGACCGTCTTCGTGCGTATAACTGACGCGGAAACGCACTTCGGCATCGCCCCAGTTGATCGGGAAGGCGACATTGGCACCGACATTGGCGGTAAAGGGTGCCACATAGCCGCCATTGGCAACCGATGCGATATTGACGATGGGGTTCGCCGGGTTGACTGGCTGCCCCGCCATCAAACGGACAAAATCCACGTCAACATAGCCAACCGACCCATCGATCGAGAAGTTGCTGTTGAAACGGGCATTAAAGTCCGCCTCAATCCCCGTATAATTGACCTTACCGGCGTTGGTGATCCGCGACTGGAAAGTGCCGGTGCCGGTCAAAACTGGAACGATCACCGCCAGATCATCATATATATTGCGATATGCTGCGACGTTCAGCGTCAAATGACGGTCGAACAATTCGCTCTTCACGCCCAGCTCGAACGATGTCACCGATTCCGCATCAAAGCTGGGGATGACAAACGTCCCGGGGGCGGCGGGATCCGATGCATTAAAGCCGCCCGAACGATAGCCGGTTGCCGCACGGGCATATACGCTGATATCCGGGTTGAATTCGTAGCGCGCGATCAAATTCCAGGTAAATTTGCTGAAGCTACGGTTGCCCAATTCCGGTGTCGTCAGCGGCGCTGCGCCATTTTGCAGACGGATGATCGACTTGGTATCCCAAGTATAGCGCCCGCCGGCCGTCAGGCTAAGCCCACTGTCTCGCCCACCCGGATAAAGGGTGAACTGCCCATAAATGGCGGTCGATTCCGCCGATGCGGTATAGTTGAGGATGGCAGGGGTCACCACCAGACGGTAACGCGCCGGGTTGGCGGCGACGAACGACGGACCGAGCGCCCCGAAATTGCCAAGGAAGATATTGTTGGTGTCGAGCACAAAACCGCTAGTTTGCGGGTTATATTCCGAACCCTTTTCCCAGAAATAAAAGCCGCCGACGATCCAGTCGAGATTGTCTGTGTCACCGGAAATTTCCAATTCGGTGCTGAACTGGTCGTGCTCACGATCATTCGACGTGTTGAACAAGTCCGCCGTCGTGGTCGGCACTGGCGATGCCGCAATGAACGGACGCGCCGCCGCCGGAATTGACGGGATGAACTGCAACAACCCGACCGGCATGCCGTTAAACAGCGTCGCATTGCTGAATAGGGGGCTTGTGAACGAGCCCATGCCGTCGAGGTCGCTGTTCACATATTCGCTGTCCCAACTGCGGTAACCCATGGTCATTTTGACAGCGAATGGGCCAAAGTCGTTGGAAACCTGCAAATTGTGACCCATGATTTCATCTTCAGCATCACCATTGGTGTTGAGACAGATGGTATCGCGATAGACTCGGGTTGGTGCCGCGAGTGCGGCACATGCGGGGTTGAGGAAGGTGACACCCGCCAAAAATGGTGCCACCGGCGCCTGCTGCGTTTGCACCACCGACTGGCCGTCAATCGTAATGGGCGGGCGCGCTGCGCCGCTCGCCACATTGGTCAACTGGAATGCAGCAGGATTGCCCCTGTTGCGTGACCAATCAAAGATATAGCGAATATAACCCGTCCCGCCGAGGTCGGCGCGGATGGCAGCACGAAAACTGTCGGTCCGGCGCGCGCCAGGATCATGCGAATCGCGCGCTTCCAAAATATTATCGACAAAGCCGTCACGCTGACGATGTGAATAGGAAAAGGTCGCGCGCAATACATCCGCCAATTCGCCTGTATCGACCGATATGCGGCCATTCCATGCGTTATAATTGCCGATGCCAACTTCGCCACGAATGCCAAAATCGCGATCCGGTTCACGCGACACAAAACTGATAGCACCACCCGTCGTGTTGCGGCCAAACAAGGTGCCCTGCGGCCCACGCAAAATCTCTACGCGCGCCAGATCGGTCACATCCAGCCCGCTCGCACCCGAACGCGCGATATAAACGCCATCGACATAAACGCCGTTCGCGGTGTCAAGGCCGAAAGTTTCGCTCGCCGGGGTCGAAATGCCGCGAATGGCAACCACCGCCGAACTGAGACTGACCGTACCCTGCGTGATGGTGACGTTGGGCGCTAGACCCGAAAGGTCGCGCGTATCATTGACCTGCATTTGGTCAATCATTTCCGAACCGATAGCGCTGATCGCCAACGGCACATCTTGCAACGCCTGCTCGCGCTTTTGCGCGGTGACGATGATGTCACCGTTCGCTGTTTCGTCGGACGCCTGATCCTGCGGCGCATCCTGCGCCATGGCCGGCATAGCGGTGAACGCGGCTGCCGATGCCAGGAGCATCGCGCGCGTGAAGCTGCCTGTGAAACGCATCATATTCTCCCCAATCCATTATCATTGGCAATTTTAGCCTGGGGAGAGGCTGGCATTATCGTAGCAAATGTCAACTTATATTCCGCACATGACGGTCTGTTTTATCGTTTATACCGCATTTGCGTATCAGAAAGGTCACAGTTTTATCGAATCACGCCACATCTTCCCACGGATGCGTGGTGGTGCCGCGCGTAACATAGCGGCCATTGACCCGCGCATGGACTGCGCCAGCCTGCGCGCGCGGATTAAAAAATTGGCGATACCAGATGCGCACCTTGTCAAACGGTCCGTCGCCACGCACCATCATCGGGTTGAGACAGGGGCGCTTGTTGGCCCAAATCTCAAAATCTTGGGCAAAAGCGGCAACGCCAGCCTCTTCATATTGGTTTGCCGTCGCCACATCCGCATCCGTCGGCTCAGCGTTAGCGACTTTGACCATCAGGCCGTACCAGACCATCACGCTGCCATCATCAACCGGCGTATGCGCGATCAACATCAGCGATGGATGTTCACCCACCATTTCGGACTGCAAAATGCCGGGGCCAGTGTACCAGGTGTCATTGGTCATCGGATCACCGCCATCCGCCGCAAGTGTGCGGTGCCCGGCGGTCAGAATTTGGCGGCAAATATGGTCGTCGAATTCATTTTCGAACAACACCATGTTGAGCGAACCGTGAACCGGGACGAGGTGTCCCTTATCGGCCATATTATCCACCACCTCTTGCGGGTGCGATTCCAGCTTGCCCAACGCCCGCATCTGCCAATTGACCCAGTACGGCGTGTCATAGGGCGCAAAGGCAGGTAGAACATAATCGGGCTCGCCATTTTCAACGTCATACCAAACCCAAAGGCACCCTGCCCGCTCGGTCAATTTATGCGATTTCAGGCACGCCTTTTTAGGCGGCGGTGCGGGGGAATAGGGGATTTCATTGCAACGCCCATCGGGGCCAAAACGCCAACCATGGTAGGGGCAGCGAATATTATCCCCCTCCACATGCTCCTTGTCCTGCACGACATAGGATGTGGTGTTCTGTGCCAAATGTGTGCCCATGTGCGGGCAATAGGCCTCGACCAAAAAGGGTTTGCCCGACGCCCCGCGATAGAGGACCAGATCTTCACCGAAATAGCGCACAGCCGTCGGTGTCGTCGTCGCATCTTCCGACTTGCCCACCATGAACCAACCGCGCGGGAAGGGAAATTCCCCCAGCCGATAGTCCGCTGTCGTCGCCATCATCCTCTCCCATCCACGAATTCGCTTTGATAGGAGATGTTTGCCACTGCAAAACTGTAAAGACAAGGGCAATTTTTGACGTAATGCGTAATTAAATTGTCAGAAAATTACGCATAAATGGGAAGCTATCGGTCGGAGGTAATCCGCACCACTCGCGCATTATATTTAACCGTGCGCACCGCGATGGATGTTTCGACATGATGCACGCCATCAATCGCCAAAATCTGATCCGACGCAATCTGGTGAACCTGATCCAGTTCGTGGAACAGGCAGAAGGCCAAAATGGTAAAGCGCCCCATCATCAGCATCACCGCATTGCACATCGGCAATTGGCCGATCTGCTCTGCAATCGCGCGCGCCTTTACGACATCCGCCTGCACGCCGATAATCGCGAGCCGCGACTGGTTGCCCAATCCAAAGCTGGTGATGGCGGTAAAGGCGATCAGATTTTCATTCTGCAGCCGACGGATGCGTCCGCGCACCGTCCCCTCTGTCACGCCAAGGTCAGCGGCAATCTTGCGGTTGGAAACGCGCGCATCGTGCGACAAAATGTCGATCAACTGACGGTCAAGTTCATCAATTTGGGGGTGCATCATGATTGATCCCACGCATCTATCGGCGCAACGTCGAATTGATATTTGACCACATCGACCGCAATCGCGGGCATCATCGAACGGATGCCGGCGACCTTGGACAGACGGTTGCTCATCAATTCGGTCAAATCGTCAAAGCTGCGCAGCACCACGAGCAAGTCGATGTCATAACGACCGGTGACTAGATGCGCGGCGAACACTTCGGGTAGCTCGGCAAGTTCGGCCGCAACCTCGGATGCCGGGCGACCGTCCACTTCTATCGCCACTTCCATCATGATATTGAAACCATGGGCCGAAAAATCGGATACCGCGACGACACGCAATTTGTTCGCGTCTTCCATCCGTTTAATTCGCGCCGAAACGGTAGCGGCGGTCAGTCCCAAATCGCTCGCTATTTGTTGGTTAGTTGCCCGGCCATCGGCGCGCAATGCGGCGATAATTTGCCGATCGACATTATCAATTTCAAACCTGTCGTTCAAAGGCACCACTCCCGCCCGGTGATTCTTTATTTGGCGCGCCGGCTTCCTTAGCGATATTCTGCATCAGGTGCGCTCAATTTTTCTTTGTCCTCTATCAAATGCTGTGCCGCTCGCCACAACAGCAGCGCACCGACCAATCCGACCGGCACAACGATAGTCAATGCCATGCGCAACCCATCGCGCCCCTCACCAAAGGCGTTGCTGGCAAGCCCCACCAGCCACGGTCCACAGACATAACCCAACAGGTTGACCGACAGCATCGCAATGGCGGTACCGGTGGCGCGCAATTTGTCGGGCAATATATATTGCAGGCTGGCATATATACCGACCGCCCAGCCGCCGCCGATTAGGCCCGCGGGAACCGCCCAGCCCAGCGCCCAACCCAACGTCGGCGACCATGTCGTGCCGATCAGGCTGAGTGTCGCCAAACACAGCGCGATGGCCGAAAGCTTTAATATCCGTCCATAATCGCCGCGCGCCGCCCAGTCGGCGATGAAACCGAACAATGCCGCCCCCAACAGGCCGGGGATGACAAAGGCGCTGCCAAAGGCCGCACCCGCCGCCGCCATCGTCATATCATAGTTGCGCGCGAACAATGTGGCGGCCCACAACCCAAAGCCCACGCCAGACAGGACACCAATCGCCATGCCGATTGCCATGCCACTATAGCTCGGCAGCGCGAACAAGCGCCGCGCCAACGGGAAAAAGGGTGGCCGCGCGTCACCCGCTGTTTCGCGGCGCGGTTCACGGATGATCGCCCATGCGGCAAGGATGATGAGGAGGCCGCCAACCCCAAAGGCTTCAAAAGCATTGCGCCAATGCGCCGCTGCGGCGATTTGCGGGCCGATACCATAGCCGAGCATCTGTCCCAGATAGGTGGCGGTCGCCATGACCGCAAAGGCACGTCCGCGTTGTTCGGTCGCGAAATAGGCGGCGATCAGCGAATAGGCGGGGGCTTGGAACGCCGCTTCCCCCACGCCCACGCCCATGCGAGCCAGCGCCAATGTCCATGGGCCGATCGCATAACCGCATAATATCGTGAAGATGCTCCAGACCACGCAGCCGGTGACAATGATTTTGATCCGCGATGCGCGGTCGGCATAAATGGCGATGGGGATGGCCAGCGTCGAATAAAATACCGCAAAGGCGGGCCCCATGAGGAGGCCCATCACCCCATCACTGACCGAAAAATCGGCCTTGATCGGATCAACCAGCGCCGCGAGCAGAAAGCGGTCGGCCTGATTGAAAATGGCGATGCCCAGCAGCAGCAGCAGCACCAGCCAGCGGTTGGGGAGTTTTTGATCCATCACCGTCAATCGCGCATCTGCATGCCGCCGTTGACATGCCAGATTTGCCCATTGACCCACGCCCCATCATCCGACGCCAGAAAGGTAATCGCCGCCGCTATATCATCCGGCGCGCCCAGCCGTTGGTGCGGCACGCGCTTCAGCGCCTGGTCAACCTGTTCGTCGGTCATATGGATTTTGACCGCTTCGGTGAGGACGACGCCGGGGCAAATGCCATTGGCGCGGATGCCCTTTTTGCCCCATTTGGCAGCGACATGGCGCGCCAGTGCATGGATGGCATTTTTGGCCATGGGGTAAGCGACCTGCCACGGGCTACCGCCCGATGCGGCACCTGAGGAGGTATAGATCATCGCCCCGCCACCATGTTCGAGCAGCACGGGGAGCGCGGCCTGCGTCGCCAGAAAATGGCTCTTGGCGTTGATCGCCATGCCGCGATCATAAACATCTTCGGGGCAATCGAGCGCGTGATTATCCCCCTCTGTCCCGCCAGCGAGATTGGAGACATAGAAATCGAGTCGCCCATATTTTTGCACCGCCGCCGCGACGATCGCCCCGGTGGAGGCCGCCGACGTGCCGTCGAGTGCAAGCGCCATCGCCTCCCCACCATCGGCGCGAATGGCAGCGGCGGTTTCTTCCGCCAGCTCGATCAGCAAATCGCCGATGACGACGCGCGCGCCCTCTGCCGCCAGACGCTTGGCGGTGGCTGCACCAATGCCGCGCGCGCCGCCCGCGACAATCCCCACTTTTCCGCTCAATCCGCGCATGACAATTCCTCTATTCCCAAAAGATCAAACAACGCCCGGCGCAAGACCGCGCCACGGCTGCGCACGTTCCAATTGCGCCGCGAGACGGATGAGCAATGCCTCCTCCCCATAGCGGGCGGTAAACATCATCCCCAGCGGCAGGCCGGTCGCCGACATCGCCAGCGGCACCGACATGCTGGGCTGGCCGGTGGCGTTGTAGAGGCCGGTAAAGGGCGAATAGGTCGAAACCCGCTGCCCCCATGCGGCAAAATCTGCATGGTTGAGGTCGAGTTCGCCCAGCGGCGCGGGTGGGCGCGCCAAAGTGGGCGACAAGATGACATCATGTTCAACCATGAAATTGGCCGACGCAATCGCCGCTTCCTGCAAGGTCGCATGGGCGCGCGCGACATCGGTGCCCGACATGGATTTGCCGACCTGATAAAAGCCGAGCGTTACGGGTTCGAGCACATCCGGCCCGACGGTCAGCCCCGCCGCAGCGGCGCGCGCATCGACATCAGCGGCCATGGCGGTGGCGATGACCGCAAAATTGGCCTGCCCCAATCGTGCGGCATCAAAACGGAAACTCGCCTCTGTCACATGGTGGCCGAGCGTTTCGCACAGGCGCGCGGTGGCGCGGGTTGCGGCAATAATTTCGGGGTCGATGGGGCTGCCCGATATGGGTTCGAGCATCAGCGCGATGCGCAGCGCGCCTGGTTCGCGTTCGCACTGGCTGAGGAAGCTGCCATCGGGGCTTGGCGCACCATAGCGCGATCCGGGTTCCAGCCCCGCCGTCGCGTCGAACATCGCCGCGCTGTCACGGACGCTGCGGCTGATTGCCCCGTTGGTGGACAGCCCGCCCCACCCCTCTGTCCGGCCCGGCCCCATGGGGATGCGGCCCCGGCTCGGCTTTATGCCAAACAAGCCGCAGCAGCTCGCCGGGATGCGGATCGAACCGCCACCGTCGCTGGCATGGGCAATGGGGACAACGCCTGCCGCGACCGCCGCTGCCGCGCCGCCGCTGGAACCGCCCGCGCTGTGCGCCAGATTCCACGGGTTGCGCGTTGCCCCGGTAGCGATACTTTCGGTGGTGCCGGTCAGGCCGAATTCGGGGGTTGCTGTCTTGCCGAAAATGACGAGCCCCGCCGCCTGATGCCGCCGCACCAGTTCCGATGTCTGGGGGGCGATATAGTCATTATAGAGGCGGCTGCCCTGCCCCGATCTGGTGCCTTCGATATGGCAGTTGAGGTCTTTGATGAGGAAGGGGACACCGCAAAATAGCCCATCATGTAGCCGATTAGCCACCGCCCCCCGGCCATGGGCATATAGTTTTTGTGCCATAAAATCAATGCGTTGATTAGCATCTTCGGCGCGACCTATCGCCGTTTCCAATAATTCGCTGGCGCTGACCTGACGCGAACGGACGAGCGCCGCCAGCCCCAGCGCATCATGGCTGAGATAGCCAAAGGGGTCGGCAGCAGCGAGGGGGGTTGCCGCCCCCAGACCCGTCATTCCCACCATCGCTGCCCCCGCTCCCTTCAGGGCGTCGCGCCGGGTCATCCCCATGCGCGCGCCACCATGTCAAATGCCAAGCACATCAATCATTACAGCCGTGCGAGCCATCGCAACCGCTGCCAAAACCGGCGCGTTCCCCCGCATCACCCGCATCCGCCGGCGCTTCATTGGCATAATAGCGCGCGTAAAATTGGCGGAACTTGGCGATCGGCCCGTCACCCTGACAGATGATCGGGTTGGGCTGATATTGCTGCCGGTCCCAAACCACCTTGTCCTGATCGAGCTGTTTGTTGACATCTTTGATGATCGCGCGGGCGACCCCGGCCCCCGGCCCTTCGGCCTGCGATTTGGGCTGGGTATAGAAATAACGCACCTGCAAACGGTCAAGCTCTATCGGCGTAATCGCTGCGAGCAACAACGTCTCGCATATCCCGGTAAAGCGCACCCACGCTTGGCCTGCGCCCACCGCATGGGTGTGGATGGCGCCGTCCACTTCGCCCTTGGGGGTGCCCATTTTCGCGCGCACCACGCCGGTGCGTTCCCATTCGCCCCAGCCCAATTCGGCGGTAGGGATGGTCGCGGTGCCATGGATGAATTTGAAATGGGCAAAATCGACGCCATTTTCCGCCATATTCTGGAGGCTGCCCCAAATATCCCAACGACATTCGTCATAGGCCGTCCAGTCGGGGTCCGAACATTCGGGCAGTTCGACAACATCGAACATCGGCGCGGCGTCGTGCGGGTGATACCAGAACCAGATGAACTGATTGGCTTCCTTCATGTGCCATGTGCGCGTGCATTTGCGCTTTACCTGCGGCGGGATCGACGGCGAATAGGGGATTTCCTTTACCACCCCTTCTTCGCCATCATAACGCCACGCATGGAACGGGCATTCGAGCATATTGCCATGCACCTTGCCGCCATGGCCCATATGCGCGCCCAGATGCTTGCAATAAGCATCGAGCATCCGAACCGCGCCATCCTCCCCACGCCAGATCGCCAGATCCTGCCCGAAATAACGCAGCGGCTTTACTTCGCCCACCGCCAGTTCGTCGGACTTGAGCGCGATATACCAGCCAAAGGGAAAACCAATGTCGAGGTTGCGATCCGCGACGGAGGGGCGATTGCGCGGTTCCTCCATCCGCCAGGCGACCAATTCTTCCTTGGTCATCCGTTCGATGACCTGCCACACCGCAACCGGCGCGGTGCGTGCGTCGGTGGCGCTTGCTAATTCAGCAGACATATTGAACATCCTTTTCCAGCGTGCCGCACAAACCATCGATCATGGTGGCGGCACTCAGGCGCGCGGGGTTGTCTCGTCGCGCCCGATTGCATTGAAAAGGGAGCAGACTTCCCGGCTCCCGCCTCCTCCAAAACAGGGGTTGTTCCCCCATCATATCCCAAAAACTTTTTTGGCATTCTCTCTTAAAAACTTTGGCCAGACCTCTGCTTTCAGGGGCAGATTTTCCATGTCGGAAAATATCCTGTCGAGGCTGAGTCCCATCGGGAAATATCCGGCATAGATTATTTTATCGGCCCCGCGCGTATTGGCGTAATCGATGATCGCCTTGGGGTAGAATTTGGGGGCAAAGGCGCTGGTCGAATAATATAGGTTCGGCCATTTCAGCATCAGCTTGACCGCCAACGCCTCCCACGGTTCGGCACCATGGCGCATGACGATTTTCAGGTCGGGGAAGAACCAGCACACTTCGTCGAGATGTTCGACCTTTTGCGTTTCCATGGGGATGCGCGGGCCGGGGATGCCGACGTTGAGGCAGATGGGGATGCCCAATTCCGCCGCCGTCGCATAAAGCGGGAACATATATTTATGGTTGATCGCCACCTGCGGCAAAGTGCCCGCCGGGAATACCGAAATCGCCGACAGGCCAATTTCGGCGTGGATGCGCTTTATCCGCCGCACCTCCTCCATCCCCTTATTGGGGTCGCAGGGCAGTTCAAAGGCAAAGCGGTCGGGGAAATTGGCGCGCGCGCGGCGCGACGTGTCATTTTCATTCCAGCCGACCAGCGCCTTTTCGATGTTGAAACGGTCCATCTGCGCCACCGTCCAGGCGACAAAATCGCCTGGATCGCCGGTTTCGGGAATATCCTTGAACATATATTGCGCGGGCATGGCGAATTGTTCGCGCGATTGTGCATCCTTCATCAAGGCGCGAAAACTGTCGAACCAGTCCGACCTATCTTCGCCATGCGGGATGCCCAGCATGCAATCGACAATGGCTATATCCTTGGGATAGCTCAACTTTCTTCTCCTGCCAGCGCGTGCCACAGGGCGCGCAGCTTTACCTTGTCCACCTTGTCCACCGCATTGCGCGGCAGCGGTTCATCGACAAAGGCGACGCGCGCGGGTGCCTTGTAGCGCGCCAATTTCTCACCCACCTGGTGGATCAGCGCCGCCGCATCCCAGCCTGTGGCGCGCACCACCGCCACCAAAACTTCGCCCAGCCGATCATCGGGCACGCCAAAGGTCGCACATTCGCTAATCCCCGGCAATTCGCCCATCGCGCGCTCCACCTCCGCGCAATAGATGTTTTCGCCGCCCGAAATCACCATGTCCTTCTTGCGGTCGATGATATAAATATAGCCCTCTTCATCGATCATGCCGATGTCGCCGGTGTTGAGCCAGCCATCGGGGGAGAGGACGGCACCCGTATCCTCCGGCCGGTTCCAATATCCGGCCATCACCTGCGCGCCGCGCACGCAAATATCACCCGCCTGACCCGGCGCGACTTGGGCCCCGTCGCTATCCATAATCCGCACATCGACGAGCGGCAGCACCCGCCCGGCAGAGGATGGACGGCGGGTGAAATCATCCCCCACCGCCTGCGCGATGGAACCGGAACATTCGGTCATGCCATATCCGGTGCCCATCGCGGCATTGGGGCAGATTTGCCGCACCGCATGGAGCAGATTGACCGGCAGCGCCTGCCCGCCCGACCCGATGTTGCGCAAGCCCGACAGGTCAACCCCGCCATCTTCGGCCGCGCGCACAATGTCCCAGAGCATGGTCGGGACACCGGCAAAGGCCGAAATCCCTTCATCGACGAACAGGCGCACCGCATCCTTGGCGTCCCAGCGGCGCAGGATGACAATTTTGGCCCCGCCGAAAAAGGGTGACAGGAAAGAGGCTGCCAGCCCCGAAATATGAAAGAGCGGATAGACGAGCAGAACCGCCTGTTGCGGCGCGTTGGCGGTAAGTTGCGCAGGGGTCATCCCATATTGTGCCGCCATATGGTGGAGCACCATCGCGCCGGTCAATTGTATCGACAACAGCCCGGTGGTGAGGCTGCGGTTGGTGAGCACCGCGCCCTTGACTCGCCCCGTAGTGCCAGAGGTGAAGAGGATGGAAACCGGGTCGTTGGCCGCAGCGGCCGTCGCGTCGAGCATGTGCCCCGCTGGCAGCAGCGCGGTGAGTGCATCCTCCTCCACCGGGTTGGTGAGGTCGAACATCCGCCCATCATATCCGCCCTCGCGGATCAGCGCCGCGCGCTCCCCATCCGCCAGCACGATGCGCGGCGCAACCTCCCCAATCATGGCGACAAGTTCAGCAGGCGAGCCGCGCGAATTGAGCAGCGCCGCCGTGCCGCCCGCCAATATGGTGGCGATATAGGCGACCAGCCATTCGGTGCGGTTGCGCATGCAGATCGCCACCCTGTCGCCATAGACAAGGCCGAGCAGCGGGGCGAGCCGGTCAGCCCAAGCGAAGATTTGATTGTAACTTAGCCTTCTATCCCCCTCTACCACCGCGATTTTTTCGCCATGGATGCGGGCATTTTCGACCATCGCGCGCAGCGTGGTTGGTGCGTTGACAAATTGGCGATAGCCATCACGCGCACCAATTTCGAAATAGCTGCCCGGCGCGGTGACGCTGGCAAAAACAGGGTCGATCTGGCTCATGCATCCGCCCCTTGGGCCAATGCCAGCGCCTTGGCCCAGCGATAATCCTGCTTGCCCGCCGGCGACCGCCGAACGGTATCGACGATGATCAGGCGGCGCGGCATTTTATAGCCCGCCAATTGCCCGGTGAGCGCGTCGCGCAACGCACCAATGTCGGGCGCGGCACAATCGGGACGCAGCGATACCAGCGCCACCACTTGCTCACCCCAGCGCGCGTCGGGCGTGCCGACGACGACCGCGTCATAAATGGCGCCGTGGGAGCGCAGCACTTCCTCCACCTCCTCAGGGAATATTTTCTCCCCGCCCGAATTGATCGATGTCGAACCACGCCCGAACATGGTGATCATCCCGTCATCATCCAGCCGTCCGGCATCGCCCGAAACCACCCACAAACGCCCGTCGATTGTCTGAAAAGTTTCGGCGCTTTTTTGTGCGTCGCCATAATAGCCCACCGGCGTATGGCCGCTGGTGGCGATGAAACCCATTTCGCCGACGCTGGCAAAACGCCCTTGAGTCACCACCGTCTGTCCGTCATGCGCGGGCAGGCGCATCACCCCCTCCGCGCTCGGCACCGCCATGCCCGACACGCCGGTTTCCGACGCGCCCATGCCATCGGTAATGTTGGCGCTGGGGATAAGGCGTTTCAGATCATCCTTCAGCGCAGCGGAAAAAACCGCACCGCCCGACCCCAGATTGACGATGGTGGCAAGGTTCCAGCGCCCCGGATTGGCAACCAAAATATCGCGCAGCGGGATTGCCATCGCATCGCCGACAAATTGGATGAGGTTCGCCCCCTCCCGCTCGGCAATGTCGAACACCCGACAGGCATCGAAATGCGCGCCATCGTCCAAAATGATGGTTAGCCCGTTGAGCAGCGCGCTCCACGTCGTCCACATCGCGGCCATGTGCATCAAGGGGGCGAGCGGAAAGATTTTGAGCGGATAGGCATCCGTCACGCGGCTGACGATATCGGCAGGCTGAACCAAAATACCGTGCGGGTTGAAATAACCGGCACCCCCCGCGCAGGCAAAGACAAAGGCCTTGTGCGGCCACATCACCCCCTTGGGCATGCCGGTCGTGCCGCCGGTATAACTCAGCAGAACATCCGCCTCATCGCGCGGCCACGGGCCGGTCGGTGCATGGACGGCAAGCGCGGCATAATCGGCGCTGAGCGCGCATGGCGCATCGCTGCCATCCGCCACCGCGACCGACAGGCGCAATTTGGGAAGGTCGGGGCGGATGCTGTCGAGCAAAGGGCCATATTGCGCGCCGTGGATGATGCAGGCCGCATCCGCATCGGCGAATAAATGGCGCAATTCCTCCGCTCCATAGCGGTAATTGACGTTGAACGGCACCGCGCCCAATTTCACCGCCGCGATAAAGCTTTCCAGAAAGGCCGGGCCATTTTGCAGGTAAAGGCCGATATGGTCGCCGCGCGCGATGCCGCGTGCGGCAAGCCCGCTCGCCAAAGCATCTGCCCGCGCGTTCAGTTCACCATAGGTCAGTCGCACATCGCCGCAGATCAGCGCCAGCCGTTCGGGCGCGGTGGCCGCGACGCTTTCAAACAAATCGGCGAGGTGAAAGCGCGTCGCCATGGCCGCCGTCAATAAACCGCAGCGGGGTTTTTGGCGTTGGGGCTGCCGAGCATCTCCCGATAGCTTGGCTTGTCGCGTCCCCGGTCACTAATGCCAAGTTCGCGCGCAATTTCCGCGCCGATCAGCGTCTGGCCCGACAATATATCACGGTTGGGCGCGCGGTCGATCGCGTCCAGAATATGCGCGGTAAATTCCGGATTTTCAGCCGTGGCGATGAAATCCTTATATTGTTCGGGGTTGGTTTCGCTGGCGATTTTCGACCGTTCGGTGATGAGCGGCCCCATCCAGATCGAAACCGCCACCACGCCCGTGCCACGCAAATCATGCTCCATATCATGCGCGAGCTTGTCCACCCCCGCCTTTTGCGCGCCATAGGCCGGCCCGTGCATGTAACAGCTCGCCCCAAAGGAGGATCCAAAGCCGATGAGGCCGCTGCCCTGCGGCACCATGATTTTGGCGGCATGCCAGCTGGCGACATAGGCGCTGCGCAACCCAACGTCGAGGATGCGGCAAGCGTCCAGTTCCTTTTCCCAGAACGGTTTTTTTTCAATCAATTGATGGTGGATATATGTCGCGTTGTTGACCAGCATGTCGAGCTGGCCCGAATCGCGCTGGATGCGCGCGAACAGGTCGGCCACCGCGCCATCATCGCCATGGTCGCAGGCGACACCGATGCCGCGCCCGCCCGCAGCCGTCACCGCCTCTGCCGTTTCGGCAAAAGTGCCCGGCAGGATCGAACCGTCCCAGCCGCGCGCATCGCCCGGGCGGGTGGTGCGGCCGGTGACATAGACGGTATAGCCCAGTTCGCCGAGCCCGCGCGCTATGCCTGCCCCTGCCCCCCGGCTCGCCCCGGTAACCAGTGCGACGCGACCTTCCCGCTCTCCCGCCATTTTGATTCGCTCCTCACAAACGCATTTTGGTAATTATTGGCCTGACTATGCCCGATTTGCGAAAAATTGAAACAGGATTTTTGCGCAATGTCAATTTTCACCAAAGACCTGGGGGGCTTCGCCAATCGCGACATTGTGGAGCAAGCCATCATCGCCGATTTTCTGCATCACGCAGCTTTTGCGCCAGCTTTTGCTCTCAGCAATCCACCAGCGGCCATCGATTTTGACATAATGGTCGGCATATTCGACGCCGAGTTGCAACACCGTCTGCTGCGCCAGATTGATATTGTGGAAATAGAGCGGCCACCAGCCATCTACGCTGCCATCATCGCGCCAGGTCAAAATACCCGTCCCGCCGTGGTGGATGTCGAAAATACCGTCCTGACAGCCGAATTGTTCGTAAATGGCGATGAAATCGTCGCGATTGTCGAAATCGGGAAAGCCATCGAAACGGATGCGCGCGTCGGGGCGAAAACAGTCGCGCATGCTTGCCGGATCCTTGGCATCAGCCGCGCGCAAATAGCGCATTTTAAGGTCGCGGATCGCGCGGTCATCCTCCAACCGGGTGAGGCGTTGTTCCAAATCCATATCCAGTTCCTTTTCCCAAATTATGCCTGCGCCATAATCTTGGGGCACGACACCGGCCCGCCCTTCAGTCAAAATTGGCCTGCCCGCCGTCGAGCGGGATGGTCGCGCCGGTGAGGTAGCCAAGACCCGGCGCACACAGCGCCACCAGCGCCGCGCCAATATCCCCTTCGCAATCGCCGACCCGGCCCAGCGGGATGACGCGCAAAAACTCTGCTGCCTCTGCCGGGTTGCGTTCCATCCAGCCGCGCATCCCTTCGGACAAGGCATGCGGCGCGATGGAAAGGACGCGCACGCCCCCTGCACCCCATTCGGCCGCCGCCGCGCGCGTCAGGCTGCGCATCGCCTGTTTGACGGCGGCATAGGCGCCATAGCCGGTCATATCCCAGCGGATGGTGGCAGAGGAGGTGAGGTTGAAAATCACTCCGCCGCCGCGCGCGGCCATGATGGGTGCGGTCAATTTCATCAAGCGGAACGCCGCCATCGGCCCCGACATAAAACCGGCGAGGAAGGCATCATCGCTGACATCGGCCAATTTCCCGTTGGGCACCTGCTGCGCATTATTGACCAAAATGTCGATGCCGCCAAAGCGCGCATTCGCCGCCGCCACCAGCACATCGAGCGCCGCGCCATCCGCCACATCGCCCGCCAGCACGAGCGTTTCGCCCCCCAGCGCCGATATTTCCCCCGCCACCGCGTCGAGCTTTGCCTGCGTGCGCCCAAAGAGGATGATGCTGGCCCCTGCCCGCGCCATGGCGATGGCGATGCCGCGCCCCACCCCTTGCCCTGCGCCGGTAATCAGCGCAATCTTGCCCGCCAATGTCTGTTCCACCCGTGCAATCCCCGATATTCGTAAGATAATGGCTGTTGAATTACGCAAATTAGTGTCATACTGCCAGCAAAATTGATAAATCCGTCAAATTGGGCGGATTTTGATGAGGGGAGAATATGGTGGCCAGCGTGCCCGATGCCTTTTCGCCGTTGCGCCTCGGCCCCATCGACCTGCGCAACCGCTTTATCAAAAGCGCCACGAATGAGGGGATGGCCAAGGGTGGCATCGTCTCCAAGGGGTTGGCCAGCTTTCACGAACGCATCGCTGCGGGCGGGGCGGCCATGTCCACCGTCGCTTATTGCGCGACATCACGCGACGGGCGCACCTTTGTCGATCAGGCGGTGCTGGATGCGGACAGCCTTGCCGATTTTCGCGTGCTGACCGACGGTGTCCACCGCCATGGCGCAGCCGCTTCGGCGCAGATTACGCATGCCGGCAGCTTTACCTTCCTCGACAAGGACGCGCTCAAGGCCAGCCGCCCGCTTTCCGCCAGCGGCGGGTTTAACAAGGTGGGGATATTTTCGGGCCGATTGTGGAAGGCGCGGATGACGGTTGCGGACATGGCGGCGATGGCGGATGAATTTGTCGCCGCCGCGCGCACCGCCAAGGAAGCGGGGTTTGACGCGGTCGAATTGCATATGGGGCATGGCTATTTGCTCAGCCAGTTCGTCACTCCCCTCTACAACAAGCGGCGCGACGGCTTTGGCGGCGACATCGAACGGCGGATGAATTTTCCGGTCGAAGTCCTGTCGCGCGTGCTCGACGCGGTCGGGCGCGACATGGCGGTGCTGGTCAAATATTCGATGACCGACGGCCCGCGCGGCAATGGTATCGACGAAGGGGTGGCAATCGCGCGGCGGCTGGCGGCGGCGGGCGCGCATATGGCGGTGCTGTCAAACGGGCTGAATGTCGAATCCATATCGGCCATGTTCGGGTCGAACCTGCCCAAAAGCAGCGCCAAGGCCCCCAATCCGATTATCGGGCTGGGCATGTGGGTGCAGTCGCTGAGCGAGCCGAAAAACGTCAGCTTCCACGAAAATTATCTGCGCGATCTGGCGTTGCAGGTGCGCGGCGCGACCGACATGCCGCTCGCCTATATCGGTGGGGTGCAGTCGCGCCATGGTGTTGAGCAGGCGATGCGCGACGGTTTTGACGCCGTAGCGCTGGGCCGTGCGCTGGTTTATGATGCCAATTTCGTGCGCGATTTACAGGCGGGCACAATCGAAAAATCCTTGTGCAACGCGTGCAACCGCTGCGTCACGATGATGTATTATCCCCAAGGGACAAGCTGCGTCCTCACGCGCAATGCAATGGACGCTGCGCTCAACACGCAAAGGGCAAGCGCATGAAATGGCAGTTTGACGGACAGGTCGCGCTCATCACCGGGGGCAGCGACGGTATCGGGCGGGCGACGGCGGAATTGCTCGCCGCCCATGGCGCGCATGTCGTCGTCTGCGCGCGCGGGGCGGAGAAATTGGCCGCGACCCAAGCGGCGATAGCGGGCGCGGGCGGGTCGGTTGAAACCCATATCCTCGACGTTGCCGATGCCGATGCCTTTGCCGCGCTGGTCGCCGATGTCGCGGCGCGGCACGGGCGGCTCGACATGATGGTCAATAACGCCATGTCGGTCCATTATGCGCCGATCGAGAAATTGAAACTCAGCCATTGGCAAAAGGATTTTGCGGTCAATGCCGAAGCGGTGTTCACCGGCACCAAGGCGGCGATGGCGGTGATGAAGCCGCAAGGGCGCGGTTCCATCGTCAATATCGCATCAACCACCGCGATCCGCGCTGCCCCCTATATGTCGAGCTATTCGGCATCCAAGGCGGCGCTGATCCAGTTCAGCGCGGTCGCCGCGATGGAATGTGCGGCGCATGGCGTGCGGGTCAATGCCGTAGTGCCCGGACAGGTGCAGACCAGCGGCAACGAAGATTTTGCCGCCAAAGCGCCCGACATTGCGGCGCGCACGACGGGCGCCATCCCCATGCTGCGCGGCGGTGAACCTGCCGAACTGGCGGCGGCCATCGCCTTTCTGCTGTCCGATGCGGCAAGCTATATCACCGGCATTGCCCTGCCGGTTGATGGCGGCAAGGCGGCACAACTTTACCTGCCGGGGTGAACGACATGACGCAGACCTGGGATAAAGAGGTTGATCTGCTGGTCGTCGGGTCGGGCGCGGGCGGGATGGCGAGCGCGCTATACGCCGCCGATACCGGGGCCGACGTGCTGATCGTTGAAAAGGAAGCCCTGTGGGGCGGCACGTCGGCGACATCGGGCGCGGGCATCTGGATCCCCGCCAGCGATCAGGCGCGCGAAGCGGGCTTTGCCGACAATGTCGATGATGCCTTCACCTATGTGCGCGGCCTTTCGGCGGACAATGTACCCGACGCGCAAATCCGTGCCTATGTCGAAAATGCGCATCGCATGCTGCGCTGGCTGACCGAAAAGACGCCCATAAGCTACTGCGCCTTCCCCTACCCCGATTATCATGCCGAAAACCCCGGCGGCAGCCCGACGGGATATCGCACCCATATGCCGCTGCCCATCGACGGGCGGGCATTGGGCGATGATGTCGCCACCTTGCGCTTTGCATCGCCCGCTGCCTGCCTGTTCGGATATCTGAACTGGCATTTTGACGAAACCTACATCCTCCTCTTTCGTGCCAAGGGCTGGCAATGGCATTTGGCGAAAAGCTGGCTGCGCTATTGGCTTGACCTGCCGTTCCGCTTGAAATCGCGCAAGGACAGGCGGCTGACGCTGGGCAATGCGCTGGCCGGGGGGTTGCGCATGGCGCTCAACGCCAAAAATGTGCCGCTGTGGCTCGACAGCCCGATGGAAAGCCTGATCAGCGAAGACGGGCAGGTGACCGGCGCGGTGGTGCGCCATGGCCGGCAAATGCTGCGCATCAGGGCGCGCAAGGGCGTGGTGCTGGCGGCGGGCGGCTTTGACAAAAATGCCGCGATGCGCGCGCAATATGCACCGCTTTACCCCACGGCGCTCTATTCGGGTGGCACCGGCGGAAATATGGGCGATGCCATCAACGCCGGGGCCGAACAGGGCGCGGCGCTGCGCAATATGCAATCGGCATGGGCCGCGCCCGTTTTTTACGTCCCCGGCGAAGATCGGGGGCGGCTGTGCACCATCGAACGCGCGCTGCCCGGTTCCCTCATCGTCCATCAGGGGGGCGCACGTTATTTGAACGAGGCTGCATCCTATCACATCGTCGGGCAGCAGATGGCGCGCCGCGCCGCCGAATATGGCGATGCCAGCCCAAGCTGGTTCATCTTTGACCATGTATATCGCCACAAATATCCGGTCGGGCCATTATTGCCGCTGATCCCCGATGCGCTGCAATCGAGCAGCGTGCGGCAAATTATGAAAAAGGGGCGCAGCATCGCCGAACTCGCCCAAAAAATCGGGGTGGATGCAGCAGTGCTGGAAGGGACGATTGCCCGTTATAATGCACATGCAGCGGCGGGCGAAGATCCCGATTTTGCGCGCGGCGATGCTGCCTATGACAAAATGTATGGCGACCCCAGCGTCACCCCCAACCCCTGTTTACGCCCGCTGAGCCAAGGGCCGTTTTACGCCATGCCGATTTATCCCGGCGACATTGGCACCAATGGAGGCTTGGTGACCAGCGGCGATGGGCAAGTGCTGCGCGCCGATGGCAGCGCCATCCCCGGCCTCTACGCCATTGGCAATTGCGCCGCATCGGCGATGGGCGAAAGCTATCCCGGCGCGGGGGTAACCATCGGCCCGGCGCTGACATTTGGCTATCTGGCGGCGAAGCACGCGATGGGTTGAAGGGGGCGCGCAAGCCATGCGTCGACTACGCCCGTGTCTCGACTACGCCCGTGTCTCGTCTTCGCTCGACACGAACGGACTTTCATATTTCGTCATGCTGAATTTATTTCAGCATCCATGGTCAGGCGGTGCGTTTGTCACCTGTTTCGCGCCGGGGCGCAAAGGAGCCCGAGGGCGCAGAGACTCTATCCCCCTCCCCTTCAGGGGAGGGGTTAGGGGTGGGGATTAATAGCCCGGTGGGGATTTCTCTTTTACTGGATCCCTGCTTTCGCAGGGACACAAAATGGACAGCCCCAATCAACCGGCTTGGGTATATTTGGCGATCAGCGCGGCGCGCATCGCAGGGGTCACCCCCAGCGCCTGTTCAAGATAGAGATCAATGCTGCCATAGCGTTCGATAATCGCGTCGAGCGCGGCGTTCAAATAGCTGGCATCAACCCCGGTCAGCGCGGCGAGCACTTCAGGCGGGATATTGTGCAGCATCGCATTGGCGCCATTGTTGGTCGGCGTCGGGCGATAATATTGATTGGACAGCAGATAATCGGCCAACACCGTTTCACGCGGCACATGGAGCGCGAGGAGGAACAGCGCCGCCCCCAGCCCGGTGCGGTCCTTGCCCGCCGAACAATTCATCACCAGCGCGCCGTCGGTCCGCGCCAGATCGGCAAAGAGCGCGCGGTAATTATCGACCATATTGAACGGCAATTGCCGGTACATTTGCGCGGTGACCGCGCGTGCGCGTTCCGGGGTGACGGGGCCAGCGCCTGCACCTGTCCCTGTCCCTGCCCCTACCCCAAGCGCGGCCAGAAATTCCCGCATGTCGAGGTTATAGTCACGCGCAAAAACCTCCGGCGCTTCATCGCCCGTCCAGGCAAAGGGTTCGGCGGTGCGTTCACTGGTCGAACGATAATCATGCACCGATGTGATGCCGAGCCGGCGCAGCGCTGCAATATCGTGCGGCGTCAGGCGCGCCATCGAACCCGAACGAAATACCCGGCCCCAGATGACATGGCGGCCATCGCTCGTCGCATAACCGCCCAGATCGCGGAAATTGACCCCGCCTTCGAGCGGGATGGCGCGCGGGTGCGCGGTATCGACGGCGGGCGCGGTTGCTGCAGGCGGCGCAGTTGCAACGCTGGTCGGCGCACAGGCGACCAGCGCCAAAACACCAAGGCTGGTGAGAAATATGCGACGGGCCATGACGATGCCTCCCTTAATCGGCACGGACTTTAACGCGCGGCGCGGCGCTGCCACGGCGCATGAAGTCCAGAAATCCATCGATTGGCGCGGGTTCGGGCACCGGCGAACTATCATCCCCATCACGCGCCCAAAATTCCGCAAAACTGGGGAAAAGCTTGTGAAAATTACCCTCCGCCCAATCGCTGCCGGGCCAGCGCATCTTGTTCGCACCCACAGGCGGCGCGTTCAAATCGGTCGCATACCAATAAAGCGGCAAGCGGCGGTCAAAATACCAGCGGCCATCGACGCGCCGGTAATTATCCGCATAAAGCATCTGCATAATCACCCATTCGCCGCCAAGCGCATGTCCGGCAACCGGGGTTTCATGTTCATTTTTGGAATAGACCACGCCTTGCGCATGGTCGGCATCGATAAATTCGATAATATGCCCGCCGATATGGTGCGATGTGCCGGTAAAGGGCGCGCGCAAAGTCTGGTCCATATAGGCACGCAGCGCCGCACGCCCGCTCGCCCCCTTGCCCACGCGCACATCGTCGGGGAATAAATGCACCATCGCGTTCATGTCCCGCATGTCGAGCGCGAGCGCATATTTGGCGGGCAATTGGCGGATGGCGTCGAGCGATTCGAGCCTGTCCAGCCGCGATTCCATATCGGTCATATTTTTCCTCCGCGCCGGTTATCCCCGATATCCATAACGCAATCAATGGATTTTTGCCTTGCCAATCCATGAAATGCGTAGAATCATGGGGGAATATTTTGCGATAGGGAGTGGGCAATGCGATTCAAAGGCAAGCGAGTCATCATCACCGGTGCGGCATCGGGCATCGGGCGGGCGACGGCGCTGCTCTTTGCCGCCGAAGGCGCGCGGGTGATGGCCGCCGACCGCGATGCAGAGGGGCTGGCGGCAACGCGCGACATGGCGGCAGCGCCCATCGACACCATCGCCTTTGACATTTGCGATGTTGCGGCCTGCCAATCGCTGGTGGCGAGCGCGGCCAAGGGCGCGGGCGTCGACATATTATGCAATATCGCCGGGAAACTCGACTGGGGGGAGACAGCGGATTTTGATGAGGCGCGCTTTGCCCGCGTGCTCGCGGTCAATCTGACCGGCACCTATGCCATGTGTCGGGCCACCCTGCCCTATCTGGTTGAAAGCGGCGGCAATATCGTCAACATCGCATCGACCGCCGGGTTGCAGGGCGTGCCCTATACCGTCGCCTATGCCGCATCGAAACATGGCGTCATCGGCCTTAGCAAGAGCATCGCGGTCGAATATGCGTCGCGCGGCGTGCGCGTGAATGCGGTCTGCCCCGGCCATGTCAACACCCCGATGGCGAGCAGCCCGCCGCCCAAGGGGAGCGAGATTGACTGGGCGCTGATGATGCGCAACGCCCCCAAATTGACCGATGGTATTTGCGCGCCAGAGGATATCGCCGGCATGGTCGCCTTTTTGGCGTCGGACAGTGCGCGCAAGGTGAGCGGCGCTACCTTTACCATTGATGGCGGCCAATTGGCCGGTTGAGGAGGATATATGCCCAACATCGAAATCCGGCCCATGTCCACCCATGTGGGGAGCGAGATGCTGGGCATCGACCTTTGCACCATCGACGATGCGGGGATGGCGGCGGTCAAGGCGCTGCTGGCTGAACGTGGCCTCGTCGTGTTTCGCGATCAAAAATTGGCAGAGACCGACCATATCGCCTTTGCCCGCGCCATCGGCCCGATTGTCGTCAACCAATATTTCCCCGAAAACGGCGGCTATCCCGAAATTGCGGAGGTGCGCAAGGCTGAGGGGCAGGCAACCAACATCGGCGGCGGCTGGCACACCGACCATAGTTATGATGCGGTCCCCGCGATGGGTTCCATCCTCGTCGCGCGCGAATTGCCATCGAGCGGCGGCGACACGCTGTTTGCCAGCATGCATGCCGCCTATGACGCGCTGTCGGACGGGTTAAAGGCGACGCTGGGCACGATGCGCGCGGTGCACACCGCCGACCATATTTATGGGCCGCAGGGTTTCCTCGCCAATTCGGATCAGGGCGCGGACTTGAAAGGGCGCGAGCTAAAGACGCATGCCGTCCACCCCGTCATCATCCACCACCCGGATACGGGACGCAAAATCCTCTACGTCAATTCGGCCTTTACCACGCATTTTGAGGGGTGGACTCGCGATGAGAGCCTGCCCTTGCTCAATTACCTCTATATGTTGGGCGCGGAAGAAAGGTTCCAATGCCGCCTGACGTGGCAGCAAGGGACGGTGGCGCTGTGGGACAATCGTTCGACATGGCATTATGCGCTCAATGACTACCCCGGCCAGCGCCGGTTGATGCACCGCATCACCATCGACGGTGTGCCTGTGGGGTGAAGGGGGGGCTAACTGTGCTCCGGCGTATGCAGGAGGAGTCTTATCTGTGCCCCGGCGTATGCAGGGGCCTAGGTCATCAGGGCAATGCGCCAATCACTGGATCCCTGCTTTCGCAGGGATACAAGCAATCACGGTCATTCCGGCGAAGGCCGCAAATCCAGTGAAAGGGAAATCCCCACCCCCTAACCCCGCCCGTAAACGGGAGGGGAACATAATCTCTGCGCGCTCTGCGTGAAGCTTTGTTCAAACGCACCACCCCCCGTTCCTATCTCGACACGCTCGATACGAACGGGTCAGATGTCATCGACCGTCCGTTCGTGTCGAGCGAAGTCGAGACACGGGAGGATAGGTAGCTACGCAAGGTCTTGGCGACTTGGCGCGAACCCGCAAACCCCGCCACCACCGCTGCGCAGCGGTTCCCATCGCGGTATCGGGGATGAATTAATGCACCCGATTGACGGCGCATTGGAATAAGAGCAGTCTATGTATGTAGACGTGTTAAGTGCAGATGGCGCGCCACATGCATGTGCGCCAGGTGTTTGGGGAGCGCATCATGTTGAAATACATATCCAATGAACGGATATTCTATGCCGCAGGGGTGGCGGGCTTTGGCGTTATGGGTTTGGCATTTGGTGACTTTGCCCTGCAACTTCAACCAGTTCCAGAAAATTTGATGTTACGAACCCCCTTGGCCTATGCCTGCGCGCTGTTGCTGATGTTGGGCGGCGGCGCAACATTAACCGATCGGTGGGCGCGCGTCGGCTTTACCGCGCTGGGCCTAGTATTCGCGGCCTGGGCATTATTATTCACCCCCTTCATCCGCGCCGCACCCTTATCGGTCGGCAGCTGGCTGAGCTTTGCCGAGATCGCCTACCCTCCCTATGCGCTGCCGGCGCTGCAAAAAATTCAAAAAGCGGCCAGCGAACCGGCTGCCGTAAAACCTGCTGCGCCTGTTCCGGGTGAAGGCCGAGCCCAAGGTGGTTGTCGAGGGTGCCGCCGCGCTGCCCCGGCGTACGCTGCCGGCGCGGGGCGAGGTGATCCTGTCGGCCGGCTCGGTGGGCTCGACCC
>CALFXW010000150.1 GCA_937957805.1 uncultured Sphingopyxis sp. | reverse complement strand
ATCTACACAGGCGAAGACACTCTTTCCCTACACGACGCTCTTCCGATCTCGGCGAGCAGCGCCGCCAGCCCCAGCATCGGCCATAGCGCCGGGGTCGCGGGGGCGAGCCACCATGGCGCAAACAGGCCGAGGCAAAAAATAACGGTTAGCGTCTGAAAAAAGGCGATTTCGGCGGGGTCGGCGGCCTGCGCCTGTTGCCGTGCGAGGATGAGGTTATAGGCAAATAGCATCGCTGAGGCAAAGGCCGCTGCCACCCCCCAGATGGCGCGCGCATCATGTTGCGGCAGTCCGTCGCCAAAGCGTCCCCACAAAATCACCGCGACCCCCGCAAGCCCAAGCAGGGAAGCAAATATGGCCGCTCGCCCCACGCGTTCGCCCAGCAATATCGCAGCAAGATAGAGCGCGAGGAGCGGTGCGATAAAGGTGAGCGCGATAGCCTCGGCGAGCGGCAGGACGGTGATTGACCAGAAAAACAGCCAGCCCATCAATGATACAATAACGCCGCGCCAGATGTGGAGGCGCATGATCGCGCCGCCCGGCCATGGCGCGCGCGATGCAAACCAGACCGTCCCGCTCAGCACTGCGCCGATCAGGTTGCGCCAGACCATCGCGCTATAGGCGCCCATAGCCAGCGCCAAATGTTTCATCGCGGCATCCATCAGCGAAAAAAGCGCGACGCCGATGCACGCGGCGACAAAGGCGGCAAGCGGGCGGGACGCTATGGTGCGCAGGGGTGGGGACGGGGGCATCGGTTGGGCATAGTGACGTTAACGGCAAGTTGAAAGTCTGCACCGCTTTTGGCAGCTTGGCGGGCAACGGCAGGGGGAATTGTCATGCGCATATCCTATTTGCTGGCGGTGTCGTTGATTTTCGCTGCAAGCCCGTTGCACGCGCAGCAGGCGGCAAGCCCACCGCCGGACCAATCGGCCTTGCCGCCGTGGGCCGACCCGGCGCTCGACCCGCTCACCGCGACGCGGCTGGAACGGTTCGACAGTGAGGCCGCGTTTGACGCTTGGTCGCTTGCCGTCGCCGATGCCCGCCGCGCATGGCAACGGCGCCGTTACCGGCGATTTACGCCGCCGATCATGCAATTGGTGCAGGATGCCGCACCCGCTGCAACACCGCCCGAATGCCAGCCCGACGACCCGGCCTGCGCCGGCGCAGAGAGCGAGGAGGCGGTGCAGAACATTGTCGTCACCGGTGCCGCCATTCGCGCGCCCAATATCACCAACGTCCAGAACGCGGGCGTCGATGAAGGCGATGTCGTCAAGCAGATTGGCGATTTTTTGGTCGTGTTGCAGGACGGGCGGCTGTTTTCAGTTGATACGCGCGGCGGACGATTGGCGCTTGCCGACCGCATCGACGTCTATCGCGATGCCAATGACGATGGCTGGTATGATGAAATGCTGGTGCAGGGGAACCGGCTCATCATCACATCCTACAGCTATGACAACGACGCAACCGAGATTTCGGTATTCGAACTCAACGAACGCAGCGGTCGCATGGCCCGCGTCGGCAGTTTCCTGATCAGCTCTGACGATTATTACAGCGGTGACAATTATGCATCGCGCATTATCGGCGACACTCTAGTCATTTACACCCCCTATTACATTGACGACCTCAAGGATGATGCGGGGCGACCGCGCATCCGCCGCTGGATGAGCGAGGACGAGCGTGAGCGTTATTTTGACCGTCGCGGTGAAGACCCGGAGGATGGCGGCCGGCCGATGCTCGACGCGCGCGGCATATACCGCCCGCTACTGCGCACCATCAATCCGGTCGTCCATTCGGTCACCTTGTGCCCGCTGGCCAGCTATCGCGGGCGGCGCGACGTGCCCGACTGCCGCACCACCGGCTTTGTTGGGCCAGAAGCGCGCGAAACGATGGTGACGAGCGATGCCATCTATCTGTGGACTAGCGCGGGCTGGGAAGACCGCCGGTCGGCCGATGCCATATATGACCGCGTCTGTCCCGCGCGGGCTGTGGCGCATGATGATATGCCGCGCGCCGTCATTTACCGCATTCCGGTGGATGGCAGCGCGCCCGGCGTCGTCGGGGTGCGTGGATACACGTTCAACCAATTTTCGATGGACGCGACCGACCGGCGTTTCCACGCTATCCTCGACTGGGGGCTTACCGATTGTAATTCTGGTGCGACCCCACATGAACCGGTGTTCGTTGACATTGGTTTGCGCGAATTTTCGAACCGCCCGATTGAAATCGGCGCGGCGCGCCACGTTGTGCTGCCCAGCCCCGGGACCGGGCGGGTAGAGAATCGTTTTGCCGACCATTGGCTGGTCTATGGCGGGCGTGTCGATGGCTATAGCGCGGTGCCCGACCCTGAGGAGCATGATGGCGATAAACCGTTCGATGCGCACCCGACCAGGCCCGTCTTTGTGGTGCCGGTCGATAACCCTGGGAACGTGACGCGTATCGACATGCCGCACAATGTCATCCGCATCGACCGTGTCGGCACCGACCGGATGATCGTCAACGGCTATGGCGACAAGGACGGGTTGAGCATCTCGCTGCTCCAGCTGGGTGTCGCACCATACCGGCTCGACACGGTGCGGCTGATCGGGCGCTATGAGAGTGAGGGGCGCAGCCACGCCTTTAACAGCTTGATCGGTGCAGACCGATCAGGCCTGATGGGCGTGCCGACCATTGCGCGACAGGCAGATGCCGACCGCTATGTCTGGTGGAGTGAGGGATCGGATGTCAGCTTCCTCACGGTCGGGGTCGACGGGCGGATCGGCGATGCCGGGCCGCTGCTGCGCGGCGATGACGAACCGGCGGACGGTTATGCGTGCGAGGTGTCGTGCGTTGACTGGTACGGTAACAGCCGCCCGATTTTTACAGGCGGGCGTATATTTGCCCTGCTGGAAACCGAAATTGCAGAGGGGCAGATGGTCGATGGCCGCATCCGCGAAATCGGGCGGATCGACCTGACGGCAACACCGCCGCATCGCCGCCGGAGCAGTCCCCGCGACTAAGCGAGCTGCGCCTCTGCCTTGACCGCCACGGTGCCGTCCGGCCCTAGCGCGCCGAGTGCGATGTCCGCGCCTTCGCGCCGCGCGACGAGGGTTAATGCTTCACCGCAAAAGGCGGGGGATTGGCCGCGAAAGGCAAAGCGCGCGATTGCCCCAAAGCGCTGCGTGGCGAATTGCAGCAACAGGCTGGCGGTCAGCGGGCCGTGGACGACCAGCCCGGCATAACCCTCCACATCGCGGGCATAGGGCGCGTCATAATGGATGCGGTGGCTGTTAAAGGTGAGCGCGGAATATCGGAATAATTGGGGACTGTCGGGCGTCAGCACCAGATGTTCGTCCCATGCGCCCGCCGCCACATCGGCAGCGCCCGCGCGCGGGGCGATGAAGGCAGGAACGGCGGTATTTGCGGCGCGATAGACCAATGTCTGCACTTCCCGCACCGCGATATTGCCCCCCGCGAAGCTGGCATGTTCGACATCGACAAAGGCGAGCGCGCCGCTCGACCCGCTTTTTTCGCTGATCGACAATATCGTTGATGTCCGACGGATT
>CALFXW010000149.1 GCA_937957805.1 uncultured Sphingopyxis sp. | reverse complement strand
GTGACTGGAGTTCAGACGTGTGCTCTTCCGATCTTGACCGTCTGGTGCGCCGAACCGACCCGGGCGAAGGTCTCGAAGAAGTGTGCCAGCGTCTCGCGCACCTGCGCATCTGGATCGAGGACGACGGAGCCACTCTCGTCGTAGACGAAGCCGGTAGGAAGAGAGCAGCGATACTCACCACGCCGGACTTTGTTCAAGATCCCGCCGCGCAGTCTCGCCTTCAGGACGTGCAACTCGGCCTCGCTCATCGTTCCCTTGAGGCCGAGAAGAAGCCGATCGTTGAAGTCCGTCGGATCGTACACGCCATCCTCGTCGAGGATTAGAGTGTTGGAGAGGGCGCAGATTTCGAGCAGTCGATGCCAATCGGCGTTGTTTCTTGCGAGCCTTGAGACCTCGAGCCCCATGACGATCCCAGCGCGGCCGAGCCCGACGTCTGTCACCAGCCGCCGAAACCCTTCCCGCCAAGTCGCCGATGCGCCCGACTCACCTTGGTCGGAGTCGATCACTACGATCCGGTCGTCGGCCCAGCCGAGCGCTGTTGCACGCGCCCGAAGAGCGTACTGCCGTTTCGTACTCTCGACGTTCTCGATTACCTGCTTCATCGACGACTGTCGAATATATAGGTATGCGTCACGCTGGAGATGATGCGACTGGACTTTGCGCGAATCGTTCATGGGTCCTCCCGTGCGTGAGCCTCATCGCCATCGTGGCGATGAGGCGAATGAGCGTTCGCTGATTGTCATCAGCGGTAGATGGTGGAAGAGACGATCGGGCTGGCTGCGGTGGCGGCCTAGTGGCCACCATCGCTTGCGCCCACGCCCACATACCTCGTCGGAGGAAGAGGGTTAGACCGCTCCTCGCCTCAACAGGAAGTGGTTCACCCAGAGCGGCTGTCCGCAACCTTTCGTACTGCTCGGTCACACTCACCTCCGGCGGGTTGTGCGCGTCGTCGATCTCGGTACTCGTGCGGTGTTTTTTTTTCCGGCGAGCGCGCGCTCGATCGTCCTGGGGTGGACCTTCACCGAAAATTCCTGCTGGATCAGCATCGCAAGATCTCGTGCCCGGACCGGCTCGTCTGAGACGTGCTGCTTCTCAACGAAGGCCAGGATATCCCCCTGAAGCTTGTGCGGCCCGTGAGGTCCCCTCTTCTTCGGCACCAGGCCGGTAACCCCGGCCTCGTCGAAGCTCGCCTTGACCTGGTAGTACGTCGGGCGTGAGACGCCGTACTCGGCGATGACCTGCGTCACCGATAGGTTGTCGACCGATACGCGGCGCAACATCTCGTACCTCACCTGCACGAGGTCGCGCGGGTCGAAGAACTCTTCCGCCTGAAACTTCGGATCGCCGACCTGCTCAGGGCACGGGTTCAACGTACCGGCATTGAGGAGGGCCACGGTCTTCGGGTCACTGCGGTCGGCTCGTTTTGGCATGCGATCTCCGCTCGAATCGGTAACTATAATTACGCCGCCAGTTTGGCCTGAGTCAAGCGCAGTGATAGATAATCATACGAAGAAACGTGAAGACCATGGATCATGGCGATAGTAGCGGCATATTTTAGTTTACATATGCGGCGTCATTTACCTTACGCCTACCGCCGCCGTTCTTGGTCGACAAGTCGTGCCACGAGATCGGCGAGCCCAAGCAGATCAGCGACCCGAGCAAGCGCGCGCCCCTCGCCGATGACGACGAGGCGGCGGTGGCGACCGGGCACCGCGGCGCCGAGGGCCTCGACTACGGGATCGCGGCGCTGCGGCGCTCCGCCGACCAGGCGGGCAAGCTGGCCGCCACCTGGCCGCGTTCCGCCCCCTTGCGCACGAGGCTGCTATCAGCGCGCGCGCCGAGCGCCAGACCCAGCGCATCGAGCAGGATGGATTTACCCGCGCCGGTTTCACCGGTGAGGACGCTGAGGCCGGAACCAAGGTCAAGCTCCAGCCTGTCGATCAGGACAATATCGCGGATCGACAGCGCGATCAGCATAGGCCGCGCCGATAAGCTGCCATCAAGGTGCAGCAGGGGCGGGCGCGCTCGTCGCAGGCGTAGCAGCCGGCGCGGGATGTTCGCCCATCAACCGATAGGCGCGCTGATACCATTCGCTGCCCGCATAGTTGCGCCCCAATACGGCGGCGGCGCGCTCCGCCTCCTGCCCCATGCCGAGCGAGAGATAACATTCGACCAGCCGGAAAAGTGCTTCGGGCGCGTGGCTGGTCGTCTGATAATTGTCGACGACATTGCGAAAACGCACGGTCGCGCCCAGCCAGTGCGACGACCGTTCATAAAAACGCCCGATTTCCATTTCCTTGCCCGCCAGATGGTCATTGACCAGATCAATCTTGAGCCGGGCATCTGCGGCATATTCGCTATTGGGGTAACGGCGCACCAATTCGTTCAGCGCGTCGAGCGCCTGTTGCGAAATACGCTGGTCGCGCGTCACATCGCTGATTTGTTCATAATAGCATAAAGCGACAAGATAATAGGCATAGGGCACATCGCGGCTGCCGGGGTGGATTTGCAGAAAACGCTGCGCCGACGCGATGGATTCGGTAAATTGCCCAGCGGCATAATTGCTGAACGCGCTCATCAATTGGGCACGGCGCGCCCATGGGGAATAAGGGTGCTGACGCTCCACCTCATCAAACAAGCCAGCGGCGATGCGATATTGCCCCTGACGCATGCGATCAACCGCCGCATTATAGAGGGTGGAGACATCGCGCGCGACATAGCGCGTGTCGCGCGGGCCGGATCGGCCACCGCCAAAACCGGCGCAGCCGCCGAGCAGCATGGCGGGGAGGAGAATGGCGGCGATGGACGGACGAAATTTCTGCATGGGCGGCGGTATAGCCAGCGTCTTGCTGAACGCCAAGCGAACAAATGCGTCTGCCGGCGCAAAAATTGTCCTAACTGCTCATCCCGACGGTGGCGCATGCCAGGGCGACGAGCAAACCGGCAAAACGATTGGCCCGAAATCGGTGGAGCGCGTTCGCACCGTCCGCCGCATCGAGTGTCATTATTTGCCAGCAAAAATGCAGCATGACGGGCAATAATGTGAGCACCGCCAGCGGGTCGGGACGCACCTGCCAAAAGGCGGCGGCCCAGAATAGCAGCGCAAGCGCATAGCACAGGCCCACCCCCTTGCGGATATGGCGGCCCATCGCCCGCGCGCTCGATTTTACACCGGCGAGCGCATCATCCTCCACATCCTGCAAGGCATAGATGCTGTCATAACCGACCACCCAGAAAATGCTGCCGGCGTAGAGAAACAGGCCCGCCGTCCAGCGTGTACCATCCACCACCGCCGCCCAACCGACCAGCGCGGCCCAGCTAAACACAATGCCCAACCACGCCTGCGGCCACCATGTAATACGCTTCATAAAGGGGTAAGCGAGGACAGGCAGCACCGATGCCAGCGCAATAATCTGCGCCATAACCGGCAACTGCAACAGCACGATCAGCCCGACAACGCACAATGCCAATGCAAATAGCCCCGCCGCCCGCCGCGACACCCGGCCGCTGGCAATCGGGCGGCTGCGCGTGCGTGCCACCCGCCGGTCGATATCGACATCAACCATATCATTATAGACGCAGCCCGCACCGCGCATGGCGATCGCACCGATCAACAGCCAGATCAGCAATGGCCAATGCGACACCAGTCCGCCTGCCAGCGCCACCCCCCAGAAACCCGGCCAATATAGCAGCCACCAGCCAATCGGCCGGTCAAAGCGCGCGAGCAGCGCATAGGGGCGGGCAAAAGCTGGCAGCAAAGCCAGCCAACCGCCATATTCGCTGTCAGGGACAATGGTGCCGTCGTGCTGCATAGCCGCGCCATAGATTGTTGCGCCTGATTAGGCTAGGCGCAGCGCATGCCCGCTACCCCCGCCTGGCCGCCCAAATCGACCCCGCGCCTGTTCGTGCCGGCGCCAATTCCTATCGATGGATCGGTGCATTTGACCGGCAATGCTGCCCATTATCTCACCCATGTCATGCGCCGGGCTGTCGGCGACCCGGTCAAATTATGCGATGATGTTGGCGGCGAATTTCTGGCCGAGCTTGCCGCAATTGGCAAACGCGACTGCATATTGTCCGTGCGCGCCTTGCTGCGCGCGCGCGAAGCGGTCGATGATTTTTGGCTCTGTGCCAGCCCCGTCAAGCGGCAACGCTGGGATTGGCTGATCGAAAAGGCGACCGAGCTGGGGGTCGACAAAATATGCCCCATCACCATGGAGCGCAGCATCGCCGAGCGCATCAATTTGGAGCGCGCGCGCGCCATCGCACAAGAAGCTGCTGAGCAATGCGACCGTACCGCCCTGCCGCATATCGACACGCTGCAAAGCCTGAAGCAACTGCTAGCCAATTGGCCGACTGAGCGGCGGCTATATTTTGCCGATGAAAATGGCGGCGATGGCTTGCTGGATGTCGTGCAGGCGGACGGCAAGATCCCCGCGGCCGTGCTGATCGGGCCGGAGGGCGGCTTTAGCGAGAGCGAACGTGCGGCCATCCGCGCACTGCCAGCAGCGCGCGGCGTTACGCTCGGCCCACAGATATTGCGCGCCGAAACGGCTGCTTTGGCGGCCAGCGCGCTGATATTGGCTGCACGACGGGGAGCGCACAGCGACCGCTAAATTTACGCCCCGTTCACCATCTTGCGCTATCGGGGGGTCAAGATACGCAATTGCAGGCATTGGGCGCAGCTTTTGGACCAGATACTACCCCAGATTCGGGCCCAGATTCGGGCCGTTTTCGGGCATTTCGCCCGAATGATGCTGCTGGCATTGTTGATGCTGGCCGCGCCCGCATGGGCGCAAGTCCACCAATTCACTGACACGACCAGTCGCGCCATAAACAATACGACGCCCTGCGGAACGCCGATGATCATCAATTTCAGCGTTACCGGCAGCTATAATGTCGGCGACATCAATATCGGCATTTTTGCAACCCATACGTGGCGCGGGGACATACGCGCGACCTTGCAATCACCCGCCGGAACCCGCGTCCAAATCGTCAATGGCGACACCAACAATATTTCAGGCGATAATTTCAACGTCCTGCTCGACGATGGTGCGGCGCAAGTGGTGAATACTGATGCAGCGACCGGCAATCATTCGACGACTGCCCCCACCCCCTATGCCAACACATTCAGCCCCAACGCCTCGCTCAGCGCATTTAACGGTCAAGCTGCGGCGGGGACTTGGCGGCTGGAAATCTGCGATCTGTACCCGGCCGCCGACAATGGCAGTTTCACCCGTGCCGATCTTTATATTACCGAAGCTGGGCCGGTGTCCGACCTGTCGCTGACCAAGACGGTCAGCAATGCAGCGCCCGCATATGGGGCAGCGATCAGCTATACGCTACAAGTCACCAACGCTGGCCCCAATGCAGCAACCGGGGTTGTCGTGCGCGATCTGTTGCCGGTCGGGGTCAATTTCGTCAGCGCAAGCGGCTTTGGCAGCTATGATGCGGTGACCGGCAATTGGACAGTCGGCTCTATCCCTGTCGGCACAACCCGCACGCTGACCATCAACGTAACGGTCAATGCGTCCGCCGGTGCAACTGTCACCAATGCGGCGGAAATATTTGCGTCCGGCCTCACGGATCCCGACTCCACGCCCAATAATAGTTCGACGGCGGAAGATGATGACGCATCGGTCAATTTCACCGTATCGGGCACCCGTGTCGCCGGAACCCCGCCAACTTTGGTCTGCCCGGTGGGCACCACCATCTTTGACTGGGATTCGGCCAGCGTCGTCTGGCCTGCGGGGACCACCAATAATAATTTCACCGTCACGGGTATCGGCACCTATAATTTCAACATCGTTACCGGCGCGACCTGGCTAAGCAATGCAACCTATGGCGGACAAAGCCCGGCAGAACAGACAGCGGTGACGGGTGGTTTGCCGCCGGGGCAATCATCACTCTTCCTCTACCCCGATTTTGCCAGCATCCCGCAAAATGCGGTGCTGACGCTGACCCTGCCGACACCCGTACCCGGCCTGCAATTCATGATCTTTGACGTTGACTATAATGCCGGGCAATTTGCTGACCGTGTGGCCATCAGCGGCACTTTCAACGGAGCCACAGTCTATCCGACGGTCACCAACGGTGTTTCCAACTATGTGATCGGCAACAGCGCATATGGGGATGGCTTGTCCGCTGATACCAGCGCGAACGGCAATATCACCGTCACCTTTACCAGCCCCGTGGACACCATCATCATCGATTATGGCAACCACAGCCTTGCCCCGGCAAACCCCGGCGGGCAGGCAATTGCGCTGCACGACATCACATTCTGTCGCCCGACGGCGACCCTGACCATGACCAAGACGAGCACATTGGTCAGCGACCCGGTCAATGGCGTCACCAACCCCTTTGAAATCCCCGGCGCGACCATCCGTTACTGCATCTTGGCGCACAACCCCGACAGCGGCACGGCCGCCAATCTGGCGATCAGCGATACGTTGCCGGCCAATGCGACCTTTGTTCCGGGCAGCCTGCGCACCGGCAATAGTTGCGCAGGTGCTGCAACCGTAGAGGATGATAATAATAGTGGCGGGGATGAAAGTGACCCCGATGGCGCGGCCTTTAGCGCTGGCGTCGTGACGGCCAGCCGCACATCGCTAATCTCCGGCGCCAGTCTGGCCGTGACTTTTGACGTCACCGTCAACTGACCAGATGAAATAATGTTACACACCCCCTAGCAATGGCGCGCGCGCTTGCTACATCAGCGCCATGAGCACCAGACAGGTTTCGAATAGCAACGATCCGATCGTCGCCAATATTGCCGATCTTATCGCCCCGATGGCAGCGGGGGAAAAGCCGCGCACCCGCTGGCGGATCGGCACGGAACATGAAAAGCTGGTCTACCGAACTGCGGACCACCGCGCGCCAAGCTATGATGAACCGGGCGGCATCCGCGATCTGTTAATGGCGCTTACCCGCTATGGATGGGAACCGATTGTCGAGGGCGACAATGTTATCGCATTGGCGGGTGAAGATGGCACAATCAGCCTCGAACCTGCGGGACAGCTTGAACTGTCGGGTGCGCCGGTGTGCAACCTCCACCAGACTTGCGCCGAAACCGGTCGCCATTTGAAACAGGTCAAAGCAGTTGGCGAAGAACTTGGCCTCGGCTTCATGGGGCTTGGCATGTGGCCGGACAAAAGGCGCGATGAACTCCCCATCATGCCCAAGGGTCGCTACGCCATCATGCTCGCCCATATGCCACGCGTCGGCAGCATGGGGCTCGACATGATGCTGCGCACCTGCACCATCCAGACCAACCTCGATTATTGTAGCGAGGCGAATATGGTGCAGAAATTCCGCGTATCGCTCGCGCTCCAACCGCTGGCGACTGCATTGTTCGCCAACAGCCCGTTTACCGAGGGGAAGCCCAACGGCTTTTTATCCTATCGCAGCCATATCTGGACCGATACCGACCCGGCGCGCACCGGCATGCTGCCCTTCGTATTTGACGGTGGGTTCGGCTATGAACGCTATGCGCAATATATGCTGAATGTGCCGATGTATTTCGTCTATCGCGATGGCAAATATATCGACGCGGCTGGCCAGAGTTTTCAGGATTTCATGGCCGGCAAACTGCCCGCCCTCCCCGGCGAACGACCGACATTGAGCGACTGGAACGACCATCTGTCCACCGCCTTTCCCGAAGTGCGGCTCAAAAGCTTTTTGGAAATGCGCGGGGCCGACGGCGGGCCTTGGAACCGGATTTGCGCGCTGCCCGCCTTTTGGGTCGGTCTGCTCTATGACAATGGAGCGCTCGATGCCGCGTGGGACGTGGTCAAAGACTGGGACATAGCGGGACAGCAGCAGTTGCGCGACGAAGTGCCGCGCCTTGCGCTCAACGCCCGTGCGCCGGATGGGCGGGCGCTGCGCGAAGTTGCCGCGCAAATCCTCGACATTGCGTCGGCGGGTTTGGCCGCGCGCGATGAAGTTAACTCGATGGGGGAGAATGAGGTTGGTTTCCTCAACCCCTTGCGCGAAATATTGGCCGATGGCCGCGTGCCTGCCGAACGCCTGCTCGACAGGTTTCACAGCGCGTGGGGCGGCAATATTGACCCCATTTACGGCGAAAAGAGCTTTTAGGGTTTTGGCCCGAGTGGTCAGCTTACCGGCCCAGCACGCGGATCAGGTTCCAGCCGCACCATCGGACGCGCAAGACCGGAAAGCCGGCGAAACAGGCGCGGGACGGGTGCATGCGCCTGCGCCCATTCCCAATAGGCAGCATAGGCCGGATCGCCCAGCAGATGCTTTTCCTCTGTCTTGGCGCGCCAATAATAAACGCCGCTTACCATCGCCAGTAGCGTTACATTGCGCACCGCCTGCACCAAATCGCCATCCCACGGCAGCAGCACCAGCCCAGCCAGCCACCAATAGGCATTTTTGGCCAGATAGGCGGGGTGGCGCGTCCATGCATATGGCCCATGGGTGATGATGCCGCGATGGGTGAGGTTGGAAAAGCGCAGGCCGAACGCGACAGTCGCCCATGCATAAATGACGCATAGCGCGACAAGCAGCGCTGCCCAGGCCCATGCCAATGCCATCGGCACACGGAAATATTGCGCCCAGACATACCAGCCGTGCGAAATAACGCCGGTCGCGGCAAAGCCTGCTGAGTCTTCCCCATAAAATAGCGGCCCACCCGGGTTCATCAGCACAAAGGGCGGATAACAGATGAGCGCCGCCACCCAGCCCATGCCATAGGGGTTGGCGGTGCGGATATGCGCATCGAGCGGGCGCATCGTTAAAATATAGCCGACGGTCGCGAAATGCACATCGACCAGATAGGTGAAGGCGACGAGGAAAGCCGCAAATTCCAGCGGGTTGGACATTATGACATCGGCCGAACGCAGCAAGATGGGCAGGAAATTGCCCGGCACAATCGACACCATGAAGGCTGTATAAAACCCCTTCACCGCCCATAGGCGCAAATGCCGCCAGATTTTATCGACATCATAATCTTCGCCGCCCATCAGCCATTCGCCAAAATGCCACGCACCATCGCGTGGATCGACCAGTCGGCGATCGAGCCACAGGACATAGGGAATGGAAAGCAGCGCGACCGGCACCATCGCGATGCCGATCCAATGCATGGCAAAGGCAAACGAGCCTGACCAATAAAAGCGAAAAACACAGTAGAGAAAGCCGATCATCGCCCATGTCGCCCACAGGCCGGCAATCTTCACCGCGCTGATTTTATGCACATCGGCCCATTCGCGGCGCAGCGACCAATCAATCCCGGTTGACGGGTTGCGATGCACCTTGTCCACCAGCAACGACCATGCACACATGGCGATGGCGATGCACCCGACGCTTGCAATCGCACTGAGTTCGCCGTCCATGTGATAATGGCGCGCGATGAAGAACCAGCCCAGCAATGCCGCCATCCCGGCAAGCCCAACGCCACTCGACACTGCAGAGGCAGGACGCGTGGTGGGTGCAGGCGGTGCGCCTGAAGGCACCGACGCATCGATTTTTGCCAGATTATCGGCGGGCTTTCCCGGCTTGGTTCGGGATCGGCGGGGCTTGACGCTATCGCTCATGCAAGGGGGCTTAGCGTAAAATGGTCAACGCCCGCTTAAATATTTGTCGGTAAGCGGGCGAGCCTCATCGACTGACAAGGCCCGCCGCAATATTATCCCGCCTTGGGGTCAGGGCCATATTGGTTGGGGCCCGCCGTGCCTTCGAGACACATGAAGACAAGCAATACGATATTGGCAATGGGCACCAATGCCAGCAGCATCAGCCAGCCCGATTTATCCTGATCCTGCAGTCGGCGCACGCCAACCGCTATCGATGGCACAATCGCGCCCAGCGCCAACAACATATAAAGGGCACCGCCAAGATAGGCCAAGGTTTCGCTGATTGCGCCAAGCAACATGGTCAAAACGACAATCGCAATATAGGCAATCACGACGCCCAGCTGGAACATCCAATATTCTTTGCGGCGCGCACGCCCCGAAAAATCGGCATATTTATGCCAAGCCATCAACATCCATTCCATGACATCTTCCCTCCCAGAGTCTGGATCCATTTATATTAGGGGGCAAAATTCTATACTGCCCCACGGTTGGTGATGCTGCGGCCTAAATATATAAATTGCAAGCCATTGTTGACCCTGTGCGCAGGCAGGTAGAATCGATTCGCACAGGATATTTGCCCCATATTGGCATCAGAATGCCGACGGATGTGCGGTTCGTCGCAACCCTGTTTCGATTCATCACGAGTCCGACCACCGCGATTCGACTCAATGCATCCCCCCCTCTAATCCGCGCTTCTCGGGTTCAGCACGGGGGTCGCACCACGTGAATTTGCAATTGCGCGGCACAGCGCTTTCCCAGCGGTGGAAAGCGTTATTTCGCGATTATGAGATTTTTGTCCGCACGGGCGGAGAGGTTCGCTTTTTGCGGATCAGTGCTGCTGTGCAACGGCGCGCCGCCTATGCGGTGCTCGCCGTTCTGGGCGCTTGGCTGATCTTCACTTGCTATATGGTTGCCGCGCGCAGCTATGATGCGTGGCATAACCGCGACGTTGCCGCGCGCGCGGTTGCCGTCGAGGCGGCCGAGGCGCGCGTTGCCCGTACCCGCGAAGCCATCGCCAGCGAGGTTGACCGGCTCAACCGCCGCCAAAATTACATAGAGGGGGTGGTTGACCAGATGGCGGGCGACGATGGTGGTGACGCCGCCGCACCTGCCGTTCCGGGCGCTGGAGCCGCCCCTGTTGATGCGCGCAATCCGATGGCGCGCGAAGTCAGCGCACTCGGTGCCCTTGCGGCGCGCCAGCGCAGCACCATCGCGCATTTGACCAGACAGGCCGAAACACGCAGCGCCCGCGCCGCAGCCGCGCTCGCCGCGGTTGGCATTCGCATGGGTAGCAACGACGCGATGGGCGGCCCCTTCATCCCCATGGCGCGTCCCGGCGGCACCCCGCCACGCGATGCCGCGTTTCAGCGCTTCGCCGCCAGTTTCGAACGGATGGTAGCGCTCGAAGGGATGATATTATCCATCCCATCCACCCTGCCCGCCGATGGCATGAATTTGTCGAGCGGTTTTGGCTATCGTCACGACCCATTTACCGGGGCGGGTGCCATGCATGCCGGGCTTGATTTCAGGGGTGCATATGGCAGCCCGATCCGCGCCGCCGCCGCTGGGCGCATTGCCTTTGTCGGGCAGCGTTCGGGCTATGGCAATGTGGTGGAGATCGATCATGGCCATGGCATTTTGACACGCTATGCCCACCTGTCCGGCTTTGTCGCGCGGCAGGGGCAGGAAGTCACCGCGGGCACACTGATCGCACGCATGGGTTCGACCGGGCGATCGACCGGTACCCATTTACATTTTGAGGTGCGTTTGAGCGGGCAGCCCGTCAATCCGCGCCGTTTTCTGGAGGCGAACAGCGATGTTCTCAAAGTCCAAGCCGACGTCCAACGCAGCGCCGGTCGCACCGGTTAGGGGAGCGAACAGTTCGATGGGCAGCACTTTTTCCGTATTCGGCAGCGACATCGCGGTCACCGGCAATGTCACGGCCAGCGTTGACCTGCACCTCGACGGACGGATTGAGGGGGATTTGACCTGCGCCAATCTGGTGCAGGGTGCGGACAGCCATATCAAGGGCGCGGTCGTCGCCGAGAGCGCCAAGCTTGCCGGAACGATTGAAGGGTCAATCAACGCCCGCGACCTCATCATCCATGCGACCGCGCGGATAACGGGTGATGTTACGTACGAAAATCTGACGATCGAACAGGGTAGTCAGGTCGACGGTCGCTTTACGCACCGGCGCGGCGGCGGCACCGCGGCCAAGCCAACCCTGCTCGATTTGGGTGAGAGTAAGTCGGCCTAATCACGGTCGGCGAACAAGGCACGCGCCGCTGCACCACCATCGAGCAGGTGATTGTCGCGCCGCGTGACGCGCCAGCCGCCAAAGCCAGCAGCATCGCTGCGCGCCAATTGCCACAAATTGGCAGATGCGCGGATGATGCTATATGCACCCCCTGCCCCGTGCAGCACGACCAGACTATGGCCGCGCGCTTCGGCACTGTCACCATCGATCCGCAGCGCCAGCGGGCCAAGTATATGCGCCACGCCCGCCGCCATATATTGCTGATGCACCCCGCCTGTTATCAGGGCGGCGATGGCTTCTTGGCCGCAAGCTTCGGCAAAACGGCCCACGCTATAAACGCCATCGACTGTCCATAGTTGCGCGACGGCATCCGCCTCGCCCGCGTCGGCCAGCGGGCCATAATGGGCGATGAGATTGCGGATATTTTCGGCATCCTCCAGCGGTTGCAGCCTCTGTTCGAGCGAGTTGTTCATCCCGCCGCCGCCGCGCGCCCCGCCCGCCGCCCGAAAAATGTGCAATCGGCAAGGCTCAAGCCAGAGCTATAACCATGCCCCCAAGCGGGCAATCCGCTCGTGCAGCGTCCAGCCGCAAACAGGCCGCTGATCGGCGCCCCATCGCCATCGAGCACTTCGCCAGTCGCCGATGTATGCAGCCCGCCAAGCGTGAAAAAGCCGCAATAGCTGCGCGCAAAATTCAGTTCCAGCGCTACAAACGGCCCCTGATCGAGCGGGGTCAATATCGGCGCGCGCTTGTCGAACAGGGGGTCGCGCCCCGCGCGCGCATGGCGATTGTAAAAATCCATGGTTGCCGACAGTGTCCCCGCCACCATGCCCAATTCGCTTTCCACCTCCACCCAGTCCGCGCCGGTTGCGGCAATATCCATCCGCGCAAGCTCAAGCGGCTGCGAAAAATGCGCATGGTCAAGCAACAGATATACGCGCCCACCCGGCTGATCGATGGCAGCGCGCGTCACCCGGCCATGGTAGCAATCTTCGTTGATGAAGCGTTGGCCCGCGACATTGACGAAAACGCCATATGCCTGCGCTTCGGGCATCGTCCACGGACAGGTGGTGAAAAACTGATCCATATGGATGGCGCGCCCACCCGCGCCCATGCCCAATTCGATCCCCACGCCATCATCCTTGTCGCCAATCGGGTCGGAGAGGGAGAGGCTTTGGGGGCAATATTGCGCGCGCATCGCATCGTTAAATGCAAAGCCGCCGGTTGCCAGCACAACACCCCGATGCGCCCGCAGGAAATGGTCGCGATTGTCGATGCGCGCGACGACACCGACTATTTTATCGCCGTCCGCGATTAACGCGGCAACACGCGCATTGCACTGAACGCGCACGCCCAAATCTAGTGCGCGCCGTTCCAGAATATCGACCAATGGGCGTCCGCCACCCCAACCCATATGCTGGATGACATGTCCGCGCGGCGCAGGTTTGGCGATGTTGCAAAAAGGGGCAGCAGCCTCACTCCCCGACCAGATGAGCGTCGAATCATCAACCGGTTCGATATGTTTGCCGGGCAGATAATTGCCGCGATAAGGGACGCCCGAAGCTTTTAACCATTGGTAATGATCGAGCGCGCCTGTCGCATATGCATGGCATTTTTCGGCATCCGCGCAGGGGCCGCCGGCCGCCAGCAGATATTTTTCAAAATCAGCGACATCATCGTCAAAGCCCGCCGCACGCTGGGCATCACTGCCCCCGCCGACATATATTTCGCCGCCCGACAGGCCTGATGCGCCGCCACTTCCTGCGTTGCGTTCGAGGAGGAGGACGTCCGCCCCTCCCTCCGCCGCGCCAATCGCCGCGCAGGCACCCGCCGCGCCAAAGCCGATGATGATGACATCCGCCGCCCCGTCCCATGCGGGCACCGCCGCCAGTGGCAAGGGGCGATGGCGACTGATCGGCGGCATTATGCTTGTTCCGCTGCCTTCAGCATGTCGAGCGCGACATCGACGATCATATCTTCCTGTCCGCCGACCATCTTGCGCCGCCCCAGTTCGACGAGGATGGCGCGCGTATCCAGCCCATAGGTTTCTGCGGCCTTTTCCGCATGGCGCAAAAAGCTGGAATAGACACCCGCATAGCCGAGCGCGAGCGTTTCACGATCCACCCGCACCGGCCTGTCCTGCAACGGGCGTACCAGATCCTCTGCTGCGTCCATCAATGCCATGACATCACAGCCATGGTTCCAGCCCTTGCGATCAGCGGCGGCGATAAAGACTTCGAGCGGCGCATTGCCCGCCCCAGCGCCCATACCGGCGAGGCTGGCATCAATCCGGACCGCGCCGCATTGTGCGGCAACCAGCGAATTGGCGACACCAAGCGACAAATTATGGTGCGCATGCATCCCACGGCCTGTTTCAGGCTTGAGCACCTGGGCATAGGCTGCAAAGCGCGCGCGCACCCCATCCATGTCGAGCGCGCCGCCACTGTCGGTCACATAGATGCATTGCGCACCATAGCTTTCCATCAACGCAGCCTGCGCGGCGAGCGCTTCGGGTTCGATCATGTGGCTCATCATCAAAAAGCCCGCGACATCCATGCCAAGATCGCGCGCGATGCCAATATGCTGTTTGGAAACATCGGCCTCGGTGCAATGGGTGGCGACGCGCACCGACCGCACGCCAAGGTCATAAGCGCGGCGCAATTCCTCCACCGTGCCAACACCGGGCAGGATGAGCGTCGTCAGCACCGATTTCTGCAGCACATCGGCGACCGCTTCGATCCATTCCCAGTCGGTATGCGCGCCAAAACCATAGTTGAAACTGGCCCCCGACAGGCCGTCGCCGTGCGCCACCTCTATCGCATCGACCCCGGCCTGATCGAGCGCAGCGGCAATGCTGCGCACATGGTCGATGCCATACATATGGCGGATGGCATGCATGCCATCGCGCAAAGTCACATCCTGGATGTAAAGCTTGTGCCCCGCCGCAACGTCAAAGCCGCTCATGCTGCCATCCTCCGCGCTGCCAGCAATTCACCCGTCGCCTTGGCCGCCGCCGTCATAATGTCGAGATTACCCGAATAGGACGGGAGATAATCGCCCGCCCCTTCCACTTCGAGGAGGATCATCGTCTTGACGCCGGTGAACTGCCCCATGCCCGGAATGGTCAGCGGATTATTGTCGCCAAAGCGTTCGAATTGCACCGCCTGCTTCAGCCGATATCCCGGGACATATTTCTGCACTTCGGCCACCATCGCATCCACCGATGCGCGCACCACATCCTCCTCCACATCGTCCGAGAGGGTGAACACCGTGTCGCGCATGATCATCGGCGGCTCTGCGGGGTTTAGGATGATGATCGCCTTACCCTTTGTCGCGCCGCCCACAGCCTCTATCGCGCGCGCGGTCGTGCGGGTAAACTCGTCAATATTGGCGCGCGTGCCCGGCCCTGCCGAGCGGGAGGATACCGAAGCGACGATTTCGGCATAATGCACCTTGGCAACCCGGCTCACCGCCGCCACCATCGGTATCGTCGCCTGCCCGCCGCAGGTCACCATATTGACGTTGGGCGCTGAAAGATGCGCCTCCATATTAACTGGCGGCACGGTGAATGGGCCGATGGCGGCAGGCGTCAAATCCACCACCTGAATCCCGTCAGCCCGCAGCGCCGCATCATGTTCCTTGTGCGCATAGGCGCTGGTCGCGTCAAAGGCGATGCCGATGTCGCCATAACAGGGCAGCCGCTTTAGCCCCTCTATCCCGTCATGCGTGGTGGCGAGGCCATGCGCGCGCGCCATTGCCAGCCCCTCGCTCGCCGCATCGATACCGACCACCGCAACCAATTCCATATTCTGCGGATATTTCAGCATCTTCATCATCAAATCGGTGCCGATATTGCCCGAACCGATGATCGCTGCCTTGACGCGTGTCATGCCCAAATCCTCAAATAAAATTGGCGTCGCATGCGCCGATCTGCTTGTCGCCATCCCATAGCTGCATGGCAAATTTATCCCCGCGCACCGCCGGTTCGAGCGGCACGAGCGAACCCGATAATATGATGTCGCCCGCGTTCAGGCTGACGCCATAGCTGCCCAATGTATTGGCAAGCCATGCGACCGCCATAGCCGGGTCGCCCTGCACGGCACGCCCGAAACCTTCGGAAAGCGGCGCGCCATTTTTGCGGACGCTGACGCGCAGATCGGGCAATGAAAATAGCCGTGGGTCCAGCCGCTCGGCGCCCAGCACGAAAACGCCGCAACTCGCGTTATCGGCAACGGTATCGATGATGGAGATTTTCCAATCGCGTATCCGGCTATCGACGATTTCAAAACAGGGACAGATGGCAGCAGTCGCGGCGATGACATCCTGCGCCGTGATGCCCGGGCCGTTCAAATCCTCGGCCAAGATGAAGCCAATTTCAGCCTCTGCGCGCGGAGCTATCAGGCGATGCGCGTCGATATCAATATCGCCATTGACGCGCATCGCATTGGTTAGAAAGCCAAAATCAGGCTGGTGGACGCCGAGCATGTCCTGCACCGCCTTGGACGTCACCCCGATTTTCTTACCCACCACCTGTTCGCCCGCGGCCAGCCGGTGGCCCAGAAACGCAAGGCTGATGGCATAGGCATCATCGATGTGGAGCGCAGGCGCCTGTTCGATCAGCGGCCTTACCACCTGCCGATTCTGCAGCGCATCATATAGCATGCGGCCAAAGGCAGCATTATCCCCCATGCGCACCATCCGCCAAAAAGGCGCAGACATGCGCATTAAACGCCGCTGCGCGTTCGACCTGCACCCAATGGCCGGTGCGGCCAAAGGTCATGACGCGGATATCGGCGCATTGGTCGAGGAACATCTGCGCGCCGCGCACCGAGCAAAATTCATCATTTTCGCCCCACAGCACGAAAATGGGTTGCGTCAGTGCACCAAGGCGCGGGCCGAGGTTGGGCGTGCGCATCCGCGCCAACACATCCTTGGGCTGGGTGCGGGCCACGGCAAAGCGCTCTTCCACCAGCGCATCGGCGATTTTGGGCGCAAAATCAGGGTGAACCAGATTGCTGATCAGCCGACGCTGTTCGTCGAGATTGAAATCCGGCCCGCCAAAGCCCGACACCATTTTGGCGATGCCCGGCATTTTGAAATATTCGGCCTGCTCCTCGATACAACCGGGCGCCATCAGCACCAGCCTGTCGGCAAATTGCCGGTGATCGAGGCTCAGTTGGATGGCGACCCCGCCGCCCAGCGAATTGCCGATCAGATGCGCATGGGTCAGCCCATGCTGGGTCAGCGCGTCATAGAGCGTATCGGTGAATAATTGCAGCGTATAATCCACCCCCTCCGGCTTGGAGGAAGCGCCATAGCCGATCATATCGGGCAGGATGACCCGATAACCCGCCGCGACAAAGGCGGCGATATTGTCGCGAAAATTGGAAGCACCCGACGCGCCGGGCCCGCTGCCATGCAGAAAGACGACGGGTTCTCCCGCACCCACTTCGTTGATGTGGATGCGATATCCACCAACGACATCATATGTCTTGCTGTGCATCGCCGCGCTCACAGGAAATTAAACCCGGGCGCTTCGCCGAGCATCGTGCCGATGACATCTGCGGTGCGATTATTGGGGTCGTTGGCGACATGCGCGCGCGCGGCGTTGAGGTCGAGCCACGGCTGGATGATATCGCTGGTCATATAGACGGCGCGGCCACCCAATAATTGCACCATATCGTCGACCAAACGGGCTAAGCGACGCACCACCGAGCTGCTGTTATAGCCGAAAAGTGCGCGTTTTTCCATCGGTATGGCCTCGCCGCGCGTGGCATAGCCCATCAATTCGTCAAAACTGGTACCCAGTGTCAGTTCCATTTCCAAAATCTGCGCATGGGCAGCGGCAATTGCCGCGTGCAGCATCGGGTCCGCCTTGGACGCCTTGCCCGTGTTGGTTGAAATGCGGCTCTGCATGATCGCCATCGCGGCATCGGCTGCCGCACGCGCCCCACCAAATGCAGAGGTGGAGACCGACCGAATGAACACCTGCGCCCAGGGAAGCGTATAGAGCGGCCCGTCATTTTCCCTTTGCCCCGGATTTTGGCACAGGAAACCTTCGTGCGCGCGATGGGTGCGATATTCGGGCACGAACACATCATCGACGATGATGTCGTGGCTGCCTGTGCCTTGCAGGCCAAAGACATGCCATGCATCGCGGTCGATCCGATAGTCGCTGCGCGGCACCAGAAAAGTGCGCATATCGGGCGCGCCGCCGGGCTCGGCGGGCGGCACCAGCGCGCCAAGCAGCACCCAGTTGCAGTGGACTGAACCGGTCGAAAAACCCCAATGGCCCGACAGGCGGAACCCGCCATCCACCCGTGTCACCTTGCCCACTGGCTGGTAGGAGGAGGACATGAGGATGCTATTATCATTCCCCCAAACATCGACCTGCGCCTGATTATCGAACAGCGCCAGTTCATAGGGGTGGCAACCCAGTACCCCGAACATCCAGCCGGTCGACATGCAGCCGCGCGCCAGCGTCTTTTGCACTTCAAAAAATATATTGGGGTGCATTTCATAACCGCCCCAGCGTTTGGGCTGGAGGATTTTGAAAAAGCCCGCCGCCTGCATGTCGGCAATGGATTGGGCCGGCACATCACGCCCGGCGACGCAGGCTTTTGCCCGTTCGCGCAGCACCGGTTGGAGCGCCTGCGCGCGCGCCACCAATTCCGCGCCGCTTGGTATATCACTGCCTGCGCTACGCACGCTGTCCGCTGCCAGACCTGTCATTATCCATTCTCCCCACACAGCTTTTGCCGGTTCCGACACCGGATCGATGGGCATGATTCGTCACGCCCAGCCATTGCGTAATTTTTTTTGTCCCAAAATACGCAAATCGTCAATTGAAAATCGTTTTGCTTTCCGATAAGTCAGATTTTAGCGCCGTTCATCAACTGAATCATGTGTCAGCGCATATGGGCCAACGATGGAACAGGCGGTCGGTGGAGGAGAGGGTTTTGACACAGCGCCACAGCGCAGCTTTGACCGGCAAGGTCGCGGTGGTCACCGGCGGGAGCCGGGGGCTGGGCCGCGCCATTTGCGCTGCGCTGGCTGCGGCGGGTGCGCAGGTTGTGACCTGCGGGCGCAATGCCCCGGCTGACCTGCCCGAAGGGGTCGCCTTTGCCACGCTCGACGTGCGTGATGCCGAAGCGGTTGAAGCCTTCATCGTCGATGTGGCGGCGCGCCATGGCCGGATCGACATTTTGGTCAATAATGCCGGCGGCTCCCCGCCAAGTGCGGCGGCGAGCGCGAGCACGCGCTTTGCCGATTCCATCGCCAAGCTGAATTTGCTCGCCCCATATTATTGCGCGCGCGCGGTGCATCCGCACCTTGTTGCGGCGGGCGGCGGCGCAATCGTCAATATCGCCAGCGTATCGGGCATCCGCCCTTCGCCGGGCACCGCCATTTACGGCGCGGCCAAGGCAGGATTGCTCAGCCTGACCAAAAGCCTCGCGCAGGAATGGGGGGCAGACAATATCCGCGTCAACGCCATCATCGTCGGGCTTGCCGAAACTGACGATAGCGCAGCCACCTATGGCGATGCGGCGGCGCAGGCGCGGGTGGCGGCATCGCTGCCGCTCGGGCGGATGGCGTCGGGCGCCGACGTGGCGCGCGCCGTCCTCTACCTCGCCACCGATGCGTCGGACTATGTCTCGGGCGCGTGGCTCAATGTGGATGGCGGCGGTGAACGCCCGCTGTTTCTGGATCTCATAAAGGAAGGTTGACGGGCATGGGCGTCAAGGCGCTGGGCTATGTCGTTATCGAAACGACAGATGCCGACAAATGGCAGGAATTTCTTTGCGATGTCGCAGGGGTGATGCGCGGCGCAGATGCCGCCGATGGTGCGGCGCAATATCGCATCGATGAACGCCATTTCCGCTTTCGCATCGAACAGGGCGCGCGGGAGGGGTTCAGGGCGGCAGGCTATGCCATGGCGGATCGCGCGGCACTCGATGCGCTGGCGGCTGCGGCGACAGCTGACGGGCGCGCGGTCGATTGGTTTGATGCGGCAACGGCGGCGGCACGTTGCGCCTCTGCGGGCTTTGCGACCAGCGATCCGGCGGGCAATGGTCTGGAATTTTATGTCGGCAGCGCGGATGAATTTGCCGCGCCGACGCCCTTTTCCTCCCCGCAGGGCATATCCCATTTCATTACCGGCGACATGGGCATGGGCCATGCAGTTTTTTCCGCGCCCAATTTTGCCGAAACACTCGCCTTCTATCGGGATATTGTCGGCTTTCGCGAAACCGATATGCCGACATTCCATTTGTTCGGCCCCGACGGGCCGCCGATGCATTTCGCATTCCTGCACGCCGACAATGGTCGCCACCACAGCCTCGCCTTTGCGGAGGGGCCGGTGCCGCCATCGGGCGCGGTGCATGTCATGCTCGAATATCCCAGCCTCGATGAAGTCGGCAAAGCGCACGACCGGATGAAGGCGCTGGGCTACGCTGAATCGGCGACCATCGGGCGGCACCATAATGATGAAACGGTCGGCTTTTACGTCCAGACGCCGGGCGGCTTTGACCTGGAGATCGGACATGACAGTCTGGTGATCGACCCAGCGCATTGGCAGGTCACCCAGCATCAGGGCATCAGCATCTGGGGGCATGAATGGGCATGGCAAAAGGCGGCGGCTGCGGAGGCAGCGCAATGAGCGCGCCGACCCGCCCCGACAAGCGCATGGCCGCCCGCGCCATCGTTGCGCAATTGCGCGACGGCATGACCATCGGCATTGGCGGATGGGGCCCACGCCGCAAGCCCATGGCGCTGGTGCGCGAAATATTGCGCTCCCCGCTCAAGGATTTGACGATCGTCGCCTATGGCGGCGCGGATGTCGGCATGTTGTGCGCGGCGGGCAAGGTCAAGAAGTTGGTCTTTGCCTTTGTCTCGCTCGACGCCATCCCGCTCGAACCCTGGTTCCGCAAAGCCCGCGAAGCCGGGCAGATCGCCGTGCTCGAACTCGACGAAGGCATGCTCCAATGGGGGCTGAAGGCCGCCGCATTCGGCCTGCCCTTTTTGCCGACGCGGGTGGGGCTTGGCACCGATTTGGCGGCGCTGGGCGGTCTGAAAACCGTCACCTCCCCCTATGGAGATGGCGAAGTGTTGATCGCCATGCCCGCGCTCAAGCTCGATGCCGCGCTGCTCCACGTCAACAAATGCGACTGGCGCGGCAATGTCCAGCTTTTCGGCGCGGACTTTTATTATGATGAATGGTTCGCCAAGGCGGCGGACAAATGTTTCGTTTCGACCGAAGAATTGGTTGAACGGATCGAAGATGGCGCGGCAGGCATCGGCGCGGCGCATGCCAACATCATCGAACGCTGCTTTCTAAGCGGGGTCGCGCACATTCCCTGCGGGGCGCACCCATCATCGATGCCGCCGATCCACGGCCCCGACATGCGCGCGTTCAAGGCCTATGCCGACGCCGCCAAAGACCCCGGCGACTGGACAATGGTCGCTGAACAATTTGTCGGCGCAGACGAACAAGCCTATTTACACTCTGTTGGTGGAAAGGAAGCGGTGATGCAGATACCGCTGGCGATTTACTGATGGCAAGCCTTGCAGAATTATGCATCGCCGCTGCGGCGGAGGCGTTTCGCGGCAATGGCGAAGTCGTGGCAACCGGCGTCGGGCCGATCCCGCGGCTCGCCGCGGGATTGGCCAAATCGACGCACAGCCCCGAATTGCTGATGACCGATGGCGAAGCCTATCTGGTCGAAACGCCGGTGCCATTGGGCCCGCGCGCCTATGACGCGCGCGATGCGGCGGGGCATTTGCCCTTTTCGCGGTTTTTTGACAGCGCGGTTTGGACGGGCCGACGCCATGCGATGGTGACCCCGACCCAGATCGACCGTTTCGGCCAGATCAACCTGTCCTATCTGGGCGGCAGCCATGCCCAGCCCAAGACACAGATGTTGGGCGTGCGCGGCTTTCCGGGGAACAGCATTTACCACCCCAACAGCTTTTTCTTTCCCGTGCACAGCCCGCGCACCTTTGTGCCCGGTGAAGTCGATATGGTGTCGGGTGTCGGTTATAATCCGGCCAAACGCATCGCCGGCGGCAATTACAGCGGGGTCGACCTGCGGCTTGTCGTCACCAATTTATGCGTGATGGATTTCGGCGGGCCAGACCATGCGATGCGTGTCATTTCGCTCCACCCTGGGGTCGATTTTGCCACCGTTCAGGCCGCCACCGGCTTTGCCTTGATCGATGCCGTCAGCGGTGAGACCCCGCTGCCCGATGCCGAGCAACTGGCCATTATCGCCACGCTCGACCCCCATCAGATTCGCGCGACCATTTTCAAAGACAACCCCCCGGCGCGCGCTGCGGCCTAGGAGCAAGCATCATGTCCAGCATCGTGCCGCCCAAAAGCACAGACATCCAATATGAAACCGATGCGCCCATCGACTATCGGGTCGAAGATGGCGTTGCATGGGTGATGATGGATCGCCCGCAATTCAACAATGCGCAAAACGGGCAGATGACCTATGCGCTCGATGATGCGTTCCAGCGCGCGGTCAATGACGACAGCGTGGGTGCCATCGTGCTTGGCGGCAAGGGCAAGCATTTTTCGGCCGGTCATGACATTGGCACGCCGGGCCGCGACCTCCACCATGAATTTGACAAGAGACTGATGTTCGCACCGCACACCAACAAGCCGGCGGCTGAACTTCTCTACACCCGCGAACAGGAACAATATCTGGGTATGTGCCGCCGCTGGCGCGACATTCCCAAGCCAACCATCGCCATGGTGCAGGGCGCCTGCATCGCGGGCGGGCTGATGCTTGCCTGGGTGTGCGACCTGATCGTGGCGAGTGAGGACGCTTTTTTTCAAGACCCTGTGAACCCGTTGATGGGGATTCCGGGGGTCGAATATTTCGCCCACGCCTATGAATTGCCGCCGCGCGTCGCCAAGGAATTTTTGCTATTGGGTGAGCGGATGAGCGCCGAACGCGCCGCGCAATTTGGCATGGTCAACCGCATCGTCGCGCGCGATGCGCTGCACGAAACGGTGGCGGCGATGGCGGCCAAGCTCGCCAAACAGGACAGGCTGGGCAATTGGCTGACCAAGCAGGCGGTCAACCATGTCGAAGAATTGCGCGGCAAGCGTGCGGCGATGGATGCAGTTTTTCACATGCACCATTTTGCGCATGCCCAAAATGATCTGGTCAAGGGGGACAGCATTGCCGGGGTCAGCGGCAAAAGCGCGGCAGCGGAAAATAAAAAGGCGGGTTGATGGCTGACCTTTCCACCCCGTTGACCGAGGCGCTCGGCTGCCGCCACCCGATCATCCAGACCGCCATGGGCTGGATTGCGGATGCGCATCTGGTCGCGGCGACCAGCAATGCGGGCGGCTTTGGCTTTCTGGCGGGCGCTGTCATGACCCCGTCGCAACTGGCCGACGAAATTGCGCGGCTGCGTGACCTGACGCCGCACAATTTTGGTGTGAACTTCCACAGTTTTCAGCCGGGTGCCAAAGAAATTGTCGCCACCATCCTTGCCAACAAGGATCGCGTCGGCGCGGTCAGTTTCGGGCGCGGCCCCGACGCGCGGATGATCGGCGCGTTCAAGGGTGCGGGCATCAAATGCATCCCCACCATCGGCGCTGTCAAACATGCCGAAAAAATGGCCGCGTTGGGCTGCGACATGGTAACGGTGCAGGGCGGCGAAGGCGGCGGGCATACCGGCAGTGTCGCCACCACCATCTTGCTGCCGCAGGTGATCGACGCGCTCGACATTCCGGTCGTCGCGGCGGGCGGCTTTTCCGACGGGCGGGGACTGGCCGCCGCGCTATCCTATGGTGCCTGTGGTATCGCCATGGGGACGCGTTTCCTGATGACCAGCGATAGCCCGGTGCCGGCCGATATCAAACAACGCTATGTCCGGGCGGGGACGGGCGATATCTTGGTCACCACCAAGGTGGATGGCCTGCCGCAGCGGATGATTTTGAACCGCGCGCTCGCCCGCATCGAAGCATCGGGCAAAATCGCCATGTGGGCACGCGCGCTGGAGGCTGGGGCCGCGATGAAGCGGGCGACGGGGGCGAGCTGGGGCGACATGCTGCGCGCCGCCCGTGGCATGACCAGCCATGGTGATTTGACGCTGCCACAGGCAATGCTGGCCGCCGCCGCGCCGATGCTTATCCAGCGCGCGGTGGTGGACGGCGATGGCGATGGCGGGTTGATGGCGACCGGACTGGTCAGCGCGCGGATCGATGATCTGCCCGATGTCGCAACGCTCATCGAAAATATTATGGCTGAG